>JAIRPF010000081.1 GCA_031257115.1 Accumulibacter sp. | reverse complement strand
GGCGGCGAAGGTCACGTTGGCAATGGCCTGCCAGGCCGTTTCCTTTCGCCGTTCACAGTATTTGAGAATGGAAACGTGACAAGCAGGGCCAGCGCGTAAAAGGCAAGGGGAAGCGCCACGAGCCGATGCCAGTGGCGCAGGTTGTTTCCATCGGGAAAGCCGTAGAGGTTATGCGATGGTGATCACCCCGGACAGCACGGTCGGCGCGACGCAGACCAGATACCCGATGCAGATCACATGAATCCACCCGCCGAGATCCAGGGTGTCTTGATATTTCAGTTTGAACATTTTTCCGCTCACGCCGCCGCCCGGCCGCAAAGGGATCCCGGAGGCCCGCTACAAGCCGAGTTCGCTCCACAGGGAGTCGATCTTCCTCTTCACCGCCGCGTCCATGACGATCGGCCTGCCCCAGTCCCGCGCCGTTTCCCCCGGCCACTTGTTGGTGGCGTCGATGCCCATTTTGCTGCCGAGGCCGGCCACCGGGCTGGCGAAATCGAGGTAGTCGATCGGCGTGTTCTCGGCGATCAGCGTATCGCGCGCCGCGTCCACGCGCGTCGTCAGCGCCCAGATGACTTCCTTCCAGTCGCGCACGTCGATGTCCTCGTCGACAACGATGATGAACTTGGTATACATGAACTGACGCAGGAAACTCCATATCCCGAACATCACGCGCCGCGCGTGTCCGGGGTACTGCTTGCGGATGCCGACCACCGCCAGGCGGTACGAGCAGCCCTCGGATGGCAGATAGAAGTCGACGATTTCCGGATACTGTTTCTGCAACAGGGGCACGAAAACCTCGTTGAGCGCCACCGCCAGCATCGCCGGCTCGTCGGGCGGCTTGCCGGTGTAAGTGCTGTGATAGATCGGATTCCTGCGCATGGCGATGCGCTCGATGGTGAACACGGGAAAGGGCGCCTGCTCGTTATAGTAGCCGGTATGATCGCCGTAAGGGCCTTCGAGCGCCGTTTCGCCCGGATCGATGGCGCCTTCGAGCACGATCTCCGCCGTCGCCGGCACGTGCAGCCCCGCCCTGGCCTGGAGTTCGCCCAGGCACGGCGCGAGTTCGGTTTTCGCGCCCCGCAGCAGGCCGGCGAACTGGTATTCGGAAAGATTGTCGGGCACCGGCGTCACCGCGCCGATGATCGTGGCCGGATCGCAGCCGAGCGCCACGGCCACCGGAAACGGCCGGCCGGGATGCCGGAGGCAATGATCCCGGAAATCGAGCGCGCCGCCGCGATGCGCCAGCCAGCGCATGATGACCTTGTCGCGTCCGATCACCTGCTGCCGGTAGATGGCGATGTTCTGGCGCGGCCTGGCCGGCCCGCGCGTCACCGTCAGCCCCCAGGTAATCAGTGGCGCGGCGTCCCCCGGCCAGCAATGCTGGATCGGCAGCCGCGAGAGATCGACGTCGTTTCCCTCCAGGACGATTTCATGGCACGGCGCCGAGGCGACGATCCTCGGCGACATGTTGAGCGCCTGCTTGAATACCGGGAGCTTGTCCCAGGCGTCCTTCATGTTCTTCGGCGGTTCCGGCTCCTTGAGGCAGGCGAGCAGCTCGCCGACCTCGCGCAGCGCCGCGACCGATTCCCGGCCCATGCCCAGCGCCACGCGGCGCGGCGTGCCGAACAGGTTGCCGAGCACCGGAATCGAATGTCCCCTGGGATTCTCGAAGAGGATGGCCGGGCCGCCAGCGCGCAGCGCCCGATCGCAAATCTCCGTCATCTCCAAGCGGGTATCGATTTCGGCGCGGACGCGCTTCAACTCGCCCATGCGCTCCAGTTGCGCGATGAAATCGCGAAGATCGTGATAGTTCATGGAGACTCGCCACGGCAGACAAAGCCGGAATTATAGGCTTCCGGAATCGCCGCGCCGTCCTGAATGGCAAGGTTCCGGCCCGAAATTGCTTTCATGATGAACGAAACTATCGCGACTCGCGTAAAAATAGCTCATCGCTATCGATGGGATCGTTTCTTTTCATTGGACATACTCCCGCCGGTCGATAGACTGACAGCATGTTTCCGGTTCCCGGAAACGGCGATTTCTTCAACGACCAAGGAGACTCATCATGAAAGACAGGAAAATCGACACCAGCCGGATCGACATCGGCATTTCAAGAAAGGACCGCGTGGCCATCGCCGAGGGGCTTTCCAGGCTTCTGGCCGACAGCTTCACGCTGTACCTGATGACGCATAATTTCCACTGGAACGTCACCGGGCCGATGTTCAACACGCTGCATACCATGTTCATGGATCAGTACACCGAACAGTGGAACGCCCTGGACACGATCGCCGAACGCATTCGCGCGCTCGGCGTGATCGCCCCCGGCAGCTATGCCGAATACGAAAAGCTCACCGTCATTCCGGCGGTCGTGGACAAGCCAAAGGCGATGGACATGGTCGCCCTGCTCGTCACCGCCCAGGAAGCCACCGCCCGCACGGCGCGCGATCTGCTGCCGCTGGTCAATGAGGCCAACGACCAGCCGACGGCCGACCTGCTCACCGCCCGCCTCGACGTTCACGAAAAAACGGCGTGGATGCTGCGCAGCCTGCTGGAGGAATGAACGGTGATATGGCGGTTGCAGTGAAGCGTTATCTTGTCAAGAACGGAAACAACCCGGCATCGGGCAGCATTACTGGTTGCCGCGATCACTGTGGAAAATCAGGCCCGATGCCCCCGGATGGCGTCTGTACCCTGCCATTTGGGAGGGTGCCATCACCCAATCGGGTGCCATCTTCACCTGCATCGACCCTACCCATGACCTGGCGGCCGAACAAGTCTGTGACAGCCGCCAGCCCTCATCGGTAGCGATATGGGGGATGTTTCCCGCCCGGACCTTGTCCGGCTCGCTGGCGGCGAACAGGCGATCAAGTCCATTGGGCGCGATCGGCAAGCCATGACGGCTGTCCGTCGGTCACGACGAATCGCCGCTTGCTCTTGCCGCGAGGTCCCTGTTCTTGCATCAACCGTGGCAACCGCTGCTGGCCCACCGGGACGCCTTGGCCGTTTTGATGTGCGTCAGCAACGCCGTGTGTCACTCAACGCGCGCGCTACCGTGCCGGACTGACGCTTGAGGCAAGCATGATAGCCACTCTCACTCTGACCGCCTTCGGCCCGCCGCGCTGCTTCCCGCTTCAATGAGCGTGGTAGTACACTGTTCAATTTTGAATTGGTCAGTGAAAGATCGAAAGAACATGTTACTTTGCGACTATTACGTTCCAGTTACAAGGAAGGAACTTTGAAGCCGGAAAACTATATCCGTATTGGGGGCAGAACCTGGCTCTTTGGAACCCTCATCAAAGAGTACAAGCAAGTTTCCGGAATGTCGGAACAGAAATGATCCCGCATAGGTTGGGATGAACGAAGCGAACCCCAGCGCAAGCGGCAAACCATCAATGCCGAAATGTCGGGGTTCATTTCACTCACCCGCGACCTATGCGGGCTTTCATTCAAATAACATCGTTTGAAGCAATCCTGCGATGATTCCAATAACCAGTGAGGATACGATCATTGTCGGAACGGATTTTTATCGTTTTTTGCAACAAGAATAACTATTGGCAATGCCAAGAGCACGTAGACTGCACCGCCTTTTATCCAGTTGGGCACTGGAAAAGATACAGTGAAAAGAATAAAAGTGAAATACGAATGCGGAAACAATCGAATAGCGGTCCAGCTTCATTTTGAGCATGGGCAAAATATCTACCGTTCCCGCAAGCACGCCTATCAACAGTAAAAGTAATACCGTGTTTATTAAATTGCCTTTTGGGTTTGTGTCCAGGAATCCCATATTCCGCCAAAGCCATGCTGACTAAGGCATTGAGCGATCGCATCAGGATAAATTGTTCACGGTCAAATCAAAAAAGCAGTCTATGCCCAGTCACCGCCCTCGTTTCCCTGTCTTCTGCCCGCCATTCGCGCCGCCTCATCGACGGCTGTAAACAGGCTGCCGGGATCGGCGCGCCCCGTGCCGGCGAGTTCGAGCGCGGTGCCGTGGTCGACCGAGGTGCGGATGACCGGCAGGCCCAGCGTGACGTTGATGCCGTGGCCGAAGGTGGCGTATTTGAGCGCCGTCAGGCCTTGGTCGTGGTACATCGCCAGCACGCAGTCTCCGCGCGCCAGAACGGGCGGCGTGAAGAGCGTGTCCGCCGGCAGCGGGCCAGTGAGAAGCAGGCCCTCGCCGCGCAGCTTTTCCAGCGTGGGGCCGATCACCGTGATTTCCTCGTCGCCGAGATAGCCTCCTTCGCCCGCGTGGGGATTGAGTCCGGCGACGAGGATGCGCGGCCGCGCGATCCCGTATTTGCGGCGCATGTCGGCGTGCAGGATGCGCAGGGTCTGTTCCAGCGATTCGCGCGTGATCGCGGCGGGAACGTCCCGGAGCGGCAGGTGGGTCGTCGCCAGCGCCACCCGCAGATTTCCGCCGGCGAGCATCATGACGACCCGCGCGGTATGCGTCTTTTCGGCCAGGTATTCCGTATGACCGGTAAATGGAATGCCGGCGTCGTTGATGACGCCCTTGTGCACCGGGGCCGTCGCCATCGCCGCGAATTCGCCCGACCGGCATCCGGCCAGCGCCCGGTCGAGCAGGCGCAGCACGTAGCGGGAATTGGACGGGGTGGGTTTGCCCGGCGTGGCCTCGGCATCGGCCGCGACGTGAAGCACGTCGAGGACACCCGGTTCCGCCAAGGTTCCCGCCCGCCAATCGCGCAATTCCACCGGCGCGCCGAGCAGGCGGGCGCGCGCGGCGAGCAGATTTTTATCTCCAAGGATGACGATCCGCGCGGGAGGCCGCGCGGACGCCTGGTATTCGATCAACCGCAGGCAAAGCTCCGGCCCGACGCCCGCCGGCTCGCCGGAGGTAACGGCGACGATGGGCGCGATGCCTGCGGAATCAGCCATCGTCGAGCTTCAATTCGACGTAGGCGCGGTCGCGCGCCTGACGCAGCCAGTCCTGGTAAGCCTCGTCGAGCTTGCGTTCGCGCAGCGCCTGGCGCGCGGCGTTGCGCTGGCGGTCGGAGGAGGCTTCCTGCACGCGGCGCTCCAGGACTTCGATCAGGTGATAGCCGAAAGGCGACTTGACGGGGCGGCTGAGTTCGCCCGGCTTCAAATCGTCCATCGCGTGCTCGAATTCGGGCACGGTGTCGCCGGGGTAGAGCCAGCCCAGATCGCCGCCCTTGGTGGCCGAACCGTCCTGTGAATGCAGGCGCGCCAGTTCGGCGAAATCGCTCCCGTGGACGATGCGGTCGTAGAGACCTTCCAGTTTGTGCCGCGCCTCGGAATCCGACACCAGTTCGTTGACCTTGATGAGAATGTGCCGGGCGCGCGTCTGCCGCACGGCCGACGCGCCCGTTCCTCCGCGCTTGTCCACCAGCTTGACGATGTGAAAGCCGTTGGGGCTGCGCAGCAGCGGCGCGACCTCGCCGACTTGCAGCTTCGCCGCCACGTCCGCGAAAATGCTCGGCAGGCGCTCCAGCGGACGCATGCCGAGGCTGCCGCCGCGCAACCCGTCCGGCGCGTCCGAATAGGCGGTGGCGAGCTGCGAAAAATTCTCGCCCTGGACGGCGCGGTCGAGCACCTGTTCCGCCTTGGCCCTGAGTTCGGCGATCTGCTCCGGGCTTGCCGATTCGGGCGAGCGCAGCAGGATGTGCGCCACCTCGTATTCCTCCGCCGCGCCGCCGCGGTTCGCCTCTTCCTTCAGATAGTTGTCGATCTCGCCCTCGGAGACGGCGATCTTGCTGTCTACCTCGCGCTCGCGCACCCGGACGATGGTCATTTCGTCGCGGATGTCCTCGCGGAATTTGGCGAACGGCACGCCGTCCCGCTCCAGGGCCATGCGAAACTGGAGCATCGACAGATTGTTGTTGGCGGCGATGCGCTGGATCGCCTGGTCGAGCTGCGCGTCGTCGACGTGTATTCCGATCTCCTTGGCATGTTGGATCTGCACCTTGTCCATCACCATGCGGTCGAGCATCTGGCTCTCCAGCACGTCGCGCGGCGGCAGCGGCGTTCCCTGCCTTTGCAGCTGGCCGGCCACCTCGTCGAGCCGCTTGCGCAACTCGTTCAGGGTGATTACGTCGTCATTGACCACCGCCACGATGCGATCCGCCGGCACCGGCTCGGAATAGGCGCGTTCCGGAGTCTGCGCCGAGGCGGTTCCGGCCAGGAGAATGAACAATACCGCGATACGCCGCAAAGACATCATCATGAAAACCCTCTAGAAGACGGAATCGGAATCGTTCTCGCCGATCAGGCTGTAACCCTGGATGTTGCGCTTGAGCAGGCTCAGCGGACTCGAGCCGATGCGGCCGAGGCCGCTCAATTCCAGTTGCACGTAGAAAGCGGTCGAGGCATCCACGGAGGTCAGGGCCTGCCGCCGGATGACGCCGCGCAGGATCCAGCAGCCGCCATTGTATTCGAGTCCGGCGATCGACTCGATGATCCGTCCGCCCTGCCCGCCGGTGGACAGCACCGTCCCGTCGTCCTTGAACGAGTAGTTCAGGCGTCCGACGCCATGCCAGCGCCCGAACAGCGGCCATTGGCCGGAGACGTCCACCTGGTTGACCGGCGAGGTCGTCTGACGGTTGTACCGATACGCGGCGTTCAGCACCTTGCCAGGTTCCGGCTGGTAACGCACATTCAGCGAATAACGCTGGGTCCGGCTATCGGCGATGGCATATTGCCAGGCCGTGTCGACATAGACTTTCGGCAGTATTTGTCCGCTGAAGCTCGCCAGGATATCCGAACGCTCCCACTTGTCATCCTCATTGGCCACGGAGGTTCCGGTGTACGTCACCGTGCCGTTGCTGGAAACAGTGGTTCTGTTGAGCGCCACCTTGTTGCGGGTAAAGTAGTAGCGCTGGCCGATCATCGCGCGCATGATCTCGCTACCGTCCGCCGGGTCGATCAAGCGACTGGTGAGCGCCGCCGTGAGCTGGTTGGCGTTATTCATGCGATCCATTCCCGAGAACTGGTTCTCGGAAAACATCTGGGCGAAATTGAAATCCGCCAGCCCCGTATCGAACAACGGGATGTCTTTCTGATCCCTGTACGGAATATTCACGTAATAGAGCCGCGGTTCAAGCGTCTGGGTGTAATCGCGCCCAAACCAGCGGCTCGATCGCTCGAAAGCCATCCCGGAATCAACGCTGAGTACGGGCAACGTCACCGAAATCGATCCCGGTTTGCCCGGCGCCTGCCCGGTCAGGGAATAGCTGCGATGGTTCACGCCAAGTTTGGGCGTCACATACCACCCCGGCGTCACGTAGGGAAATGAAATCTGTGGATAGAGGACGGTCCGGTGGCCGTCCGGGTAGATCGTGCAGGTCCGTTGCCCCCCCGGTGTCCCGCATGACTGTTCCCGTTCACGTATGGTGAAATGCGTGTACTGACCGAGCAGATTGAAGTCCATCCCGCGAAAATCGGGCTTGCGGGCGCGGAGCGTGACCCGCGGCAGCATCCGGTATTGCTCCAGCACCGGATTGTTCCTGTC
Organism: Accumulibacter sp.; assembly: GCA_031257115.1. Taxonomy (GTDB): domain Bacteria; phylum Pseudomonadota; class Gammaproteobacteria; order Burkholderiales; family Rhodocyclaceae; genus Propionivibrio. The sequence goes on along the minus strand of JAIRPF010000081.1, from coordinate 21,625 downwards.
CGGCTGCAGGGTCTGGTACTGCTGGAAGTTGACCGACGCGCTCCACCAGCCGCCGCCGCCGTAGGACAACATGCCCTGTTGCAGCAATTGCGTCTGGGAACTGCGGCTGATGTCGCTCGACAGGTCGGTGTAATAGTCGTCATCCGACACCTTGCTGAAATTGATCGCCCCGGAGAGGCCATTGCGGGCCGTCTGGTTGTGCACCAGGGAGATCGCGTGACGGCTCTTGCCGTCGCGCATACGGTCGCTCGGCAGATATTCCACCACCGCCCTGCCGTGATAAAGGCCGCCGAACGCGGTGTTCAGATAGCGGAATTCATTGCCGATCTGGACGCCGCGCTTGCTCATCAGATGCGGCGAGATCGTCGCGTCCATGTTGGGGGCGATGTTCCAGTAATAAGGCTGTTCGTATTCAAACCCCTTGTCGCTGTTGGTGCCCACGGACGGCGGCAGGAATCCCGAAGCGCGCCTGTTGTTGAGCGAAAAGGCTATCCACGGGGAATAAAGGAAGGGCACGTCCTTGAAATAGACGGTCGCATTCTTGCCCTCGCCGACCTCGTTGTCATAGTCCAGCTTCAGCTCGCTCGTTTTCACGTACCAGGAATCGTTGTCCACCGGACACGTGGTGAACGTATTGTTCTCCAGGCGATACTGGTTCTCTCCCTCGAAATGGAGCCGCTCCGCCTCGCCGCGCGATTCCGTGGTCTGGGAAAGCTTGATCTTCTCGTCGAACCGGGTCTGTCCGGGTATGAACTTCATCGCCTGCGGCGTAGCGAACCCGGAATTCCACCCGGCATCGGCGGTCAGTCTTTCAATCTCCCGATCCGACGCCTCATGCGCCGAGTCGGCTTTCTCTCCCAGCAGCGACAGATGCTTGAGCCGATAGAACGGCTGCTCGAAATACCCTATCTGATCTTCCAGCCGGAGCCGCATCTTCGGCCCGGTCACGACGTCCTCGCCCTGCTGGAGGCGCACGCGGCCCTCGGCCTCGACTTCGTCCTCCAGCGGCCAATAGGTCATCAGTTCCGAATTGACGAGCGAACCCGTCTTGCGCAGTTCGACCTCGCCTTCCGCGACGAATTCGCGGTTGACCTCGCCTTCCATCCGCAGGGCGCTCAGGAAAACGGGGCGCGGCGCCTGGCCGCCGCCGGACGGGGACGCCATTTTCGACGCGGCTCGCAAAACCGGCGCGAGTTCCCGATCCGGAGATTCGTTTCCGCCGCGCCTTTCATCCTCCCCGCCTTCCCGCGCGGATAGCGACGGCGACGACGGCGATGTGGCGGCAATCGCCGGCTCCGGCGCGGACGGCGCGCGCGGCGATGGGGAAACCTCGGCAAACCGCGCCGCCGGGGCGGAAGGCGGCGCGCCCAAAAGCGCCGGATCGACACGCAGCGGTTCCAGCGCCGTCGCCCTGGACGCGGAAACCGTCCGCGCCGATGCCTGGACGGTCGCCGTTTCGGCCTGCGTTTTCGGAGAAGCCGCCGGCGCCGGCCGGATTTCGGTCGAAACGCTCGCGTCGGACGCCGCCGCCGAGGTTTCGCTGGCTCCGGAAAGCGCCGGCCGGGGCGCGTCCTGTTCCGGCGCTTCCGTCCGTGAATCGGCCGGAACCGATTCGGATTTCGCCGCTTCCGGCGTTTTTTCCGGCGCGTCCGGAACATTCGCCGCCGTGCCGGCCGGGCGGATTTCGACGGCGGCAGGCGCGACCGGGCGGACGACTGGCGCGGCGTCCCGCCGCGCGCCGCCGGGAATCAGTGGCGATTCGGGTCGCGGTTCGATTTGCGGTTCGGGCGCGTCGAGCAGCGCCGGATCGACGCTGAGCGCCGCGTCCTGCGCCGCCGCTCCGCCGGAATGGCCAGCGAACGCGCCAGCCATCCCGCAGCAGAGAATGAACACGAGTTGTTGGCGTCGGTTAATCCGATTCATCCGAACGTTCCGGTGCTGTCCGAGGCCCCACGGCGACCGCGGCGCGGTATGCCGTGAGGCGAATGATAAAATCGGAGCATTCTAGCATCTAAGATCGAGGAGAAACGGTATGCCGCGTATCGCCCAGCTGCGCGCGTGGCTGGACCGCCAGTTTCCGCCGCGCGGCGACCGTGGCCCGCGAATCGAACCGGCGTCGGCGGACGCCAGTTTCCGCCGCTATTTCCGCGTCACGCTCGCCGGCGGCGAAACGCGCATCGTCATGGACGCGCCCCCCGGACGCGAAGACTGCCGGCCGTTCCTGAAAGTCGCCGCGCTGTTCCGCGACGCCGGCGTGCGCGTCCCGGAGGTTCATGCGCAGGACTTGGAGCAGGGTTTCCTGCTGCTCTCCGACCTGGGCGGCGCGACCTATCTCGACGCGCTCGACGAGACCACGGCGTCCGCGCTCTACCGGGACGCCAACGCCGCGCTGATCGCCATCCAGCGCGCCAGCCGTCCGGGCGTCCTGCCCGACTACGACCGCGCGCTGCTGGAGCGCGAGCTTTGCCTGTTTCCGGAATGGTATGTGGCCAAACACCTGGGCGTGACGCTCGACTCCGGCCAGCAAGCCGCGCTGCGCGGCGTGTTCGAGGCGATCCTCGCCAACAATCTTGGGCAGGCGCGCGTTTTCGTGCACCGCGACTGGCATTCGCGCAACCTGATGGCGACCGGCGGCTCCTTTCCGGCCAATCCCGGCGTCATCGACTTTCAGGACGCCGTCTACGGCCCGATCACCTACGATCTCGTCTCGATCTACCGCGACGCCTACATCGCCTGGGAGGAGGAACGGGAACTCGATTTCGTGATCCGCTACTGGGAAGCGGCCCGGCGCGCCGACCTGCCGGTCGACGCCGACTTCGGCGCCTTCCACCGCGATTACGAATGGATGGGCGCGCAGCGCCAGCTCAAGGTGCTCGGCATCTTCGCCCGCCTTTTCCACCGCGACGGCAAGGACGGCTACCTGAAGGACATGCCGCGCGTGATGGCATATCTGCGCCGCGCCTGCGCGCGCCACCGCGCGCTCCTGCCCCTCGCCCGCCTGCTCGACCAACTGGAAGACCGGCAAGCGCGAGCGGGGCTGACTTTTTGACCTTGGCAAGATTGCCCGGCGCGCGGGCGGGGCGGGATTGGCGAGAAGCGTCAAACCACGGAGAACATGGAGAAAATCAAAAACGAAAAGCGATAACCACGGCGAACACGACGAGCACGGCGAAAAACGAGAGGCGAAAGAGAAAACCCGTCATTCCCGCGCAAACGGGAATCCAGGGAACTCCCCTTCGGCGCGGAACGCGCCGCCGATCAAAGCCTCCCTCAAAAAGGAGGTTTGGCTTGCGGCGCTTTGCGCCGGAAGGTACGCGCTGGATTCCCGCGTTCGCGGGAACGACCGAAGTGGCCGCGACCGGCACTCGCGGGAAACCGTGGACGCTTTTTCCGGGCCGTGCCTGAAGTCGTCCGGCAAAAGCCGATGTAATCCGCTGAAAATGTGGGGGCCGTGCGGGTAAAATGTTTTCGGAAATGTTTTTTGGCCGGTATTTTCATGGAGTTACGGCAACCCATTGGTGACAGGCATTCATGCCTGTCGCGGCCGACGAATCTGGAAGGGGTTGCGCCCCTCCCTGGTTGCCACGGTCGAAGTCTGCCGGGCTGTTGCGTGTGGCGCGTGGTTTGGGTTTGCGCTTCTCCCAAGCCGCCACGGCCGAAACCCCGGACTTCAGGGCGGGGATTTCAAGCCTCGTGCCACCCTGAAGGGTGGGGTTTCAAACCGGAGTCAGCTTTACGATGACCATGAATATCAGGATTCCGATCGTGGAAAAGACGCCCGATCGCGCCGGCAGGCGGATCGCGTCCGCCGCCGCGATCGGGAGGAGCATTCCGGAATGAAATCCATCGTCATCCTCATTTCCGGGCGCGGCAGCAACATGGCCTCGCTGATCGACGCCGCGGCCGACGGTTCGCTGCGCGCCCGCGTGGCCGCCGTGATCTCCAACCGGCCGCGAGCGCCCGGACTCGAAATCGCCGCCGGACGCGGCATTCCGACGCGGGTCGTCGATCACGCGCGGCATCCGGATCGGGAAGCGTTCGACGCCGCCCTAGCCGAGGCGATCGACGCCTTTTCGCCGGATCTCGTCGTCCTCGCGGGGTTCATGCGCATTCTGGGCGACGGCTTCGTCGCGCGTTACGCCGGGCGGATGATGAACATCCATCCGTCGCTGCTGCCGGCGTTTCCGGGGCTGGACACGCACCGGCGCGCGCTCGGCGAAGGCGCGCGGATACACGGCTGCACGGTGCATTTCGTTACCCCGGCGCTGGATCGCGGGCCGATCGTCGCGCAGGCGGCCGTGCCGGTGCTCGACGGCGACGACGCGGACAGCCTGGCGGCGCGCGTGCTGGAGCAGGAGCGCCGGCTCTATCCGCTGGCCGTCCGCTGGTTCGCCGAGGGTCGTCTGCGGCTCGTCGACGGGCGCGTCGCGCTGGACGCGGAGCAGGACGCCGCCGCGAGCCTGATTTCGCCGCGGACGCGCGAGCGTCGATGAGAAGGCATGGATCGCCCGTCCGCCGCAATCCCCGCCGCGTTTCTCGTTGCCCTGGCCGCGTCGCTGGGCCTGCACGCCGCCGCGCTGTTCCTGCCGAGAATCGATCCGGCGTCCGAAGCCGGGGCGCGTCCCCTGCTCGCGGAACTTCGTCCCGCGCCGTTGGAAGATTCGGTGAAACCCTTGCCCGCGCCGCCGCCCGCGCTCCGCGAGGAAGTGAAAGAACCGGAAAAATCGCCGCGAGCGCCCGCCACCACGCCCAAGCGCCCGCCGCCGCGAAAAAAGGTGACGCCGCCGCGCGCCGTGGCCGCGCTCGCCGTGCCGGGCGACGGCCCGTCCATTCCGGCGGCATCGCCGGAGCCGGCGGGCGTAGACGGATCATCCACGGACGCGCCGCCGTCCGCGACGGAGAAGCCCGAACCGGCCGCGCCCGCCGCCGTTCCCGCGCGCCTGCCGCCGCGCGGACGCATCCGCTTTCGCGTGGACTGGGGCGATTCCGGGTTCGAGATCGGCTTCGCGCGGCAGGAATGGACGTTCGAGGCGGAACGCTATCGCCTCGTTTCGTCGGCCGAGACAACCGGGTTGGCGTGGCTGATCCGTTCGGTGAACATCGACATGGAAAGCGTCGGGCGCATTTCCGCCGGCGGCCTGCGGCCGGAGGCGTTCGGCGTCATGCGTTCGGGGAAAAAGGCCAGGGAACGCGCCCTGTTCGACTGGGAGGCCATGAAAATCCGCGTCAGCGACGCCAGCGACAACGCGCTCGACGAGGGGGCGCAGGATTTGCTCTCGTTCTACTACCAGCTCGGTTTTCTGGAGGTCGCTCCCGGTCAGACGGTCTCGATGCCGCTGGCCACCGGCAAGAAGTACGGCGTGTATCGCCTGGAAAACCTGGGCGACGAAATCGTCGACGTTCCGCTGGGAAACCTGCTCGCGCGCCACTTGCGCACACCCGGCGAGAATGCCACGGAAATCTGGCTCGCCTACGAATATCGCCTGCTGCCGGTTAAAATCCGCCATGTCGACAACAAGGGCGAAACCTTCGTGCAGGCGGCCACCGAAATCCTGTTCGGGGAATAGGAAAATAGGGACGATTGCCGTTTCATTCGACTCGCCGAGGAGTTTCCGATGCCCGCCAATCCATTCTCAGCCCGCATGACCGCCGGCAAGGCGGCGGCGCGCGATTTTTGCGTGAAATTCCCTGGAACCGGGTTACACTCGATCGCGGCCGGTATGTCGATTCCGAATTCGGCGGGGCCGCTTTCCTTCGATCCAAGCCGTTCCAACGAGTGACAAACGACCAATGCGCCTGACTCACCTTTTGATCGAACACGCCGGCCGGCTTCTCGCCGAGCTGCTGCGTTTTTCGTTTCCCGCCGATTCGGCCGTGTCCCGTTATTTCCGCGAGCACCGCGAATTGGGCCACGGCGACCGCGCGTTCATCGCCGAAACGGTCTATGCCGCGCTTCGCCGCAAGCGTTCGCTGTCGGCGCGCTGCCTGGACGAAGTGACGCCGAGGCATCTGGCGCTGGCGGCGCTGGCGCACGCGCAGGGCTTGAATCTGCGCGAACTGGAGGCGGCGATCGGCGAGCGCGAGAAAAAATGGCTGGCCCAGGCCAAGGCCGTCCGTTTCGACGAATTGCCGGCGGCGGTGCGCCTCGACCTGCCGGACTGGCTGTATGAAGCCCTGTCGCGCCAGTACGCGGCGGACGAGCTGGAAAGCTTGGCGCGCGGCCTTCTCCAGACGGCGCCTCTCGATCTGCGGGTCAACACGCTCAAAATGGAACGCGACGCGGCATTGGACGCGCTGCGCGCGGAGGGCATCGAGGCGGCCGCGTGCAGCCTCTCCCCGCTCGGCATCCGGCTGGCCGGCAAGCCGCCGCTGTCGCGCCATCCGCTTTTTCTCGGCGGCTGCGTCGAGGCGCAGGACGAGGGCAGCCAGTTGCTCGGCTTCCTGCTCCAGCCGAAACGCGGCGAGATGGTCGCCGATTTCTGCGCCGGCGCGGGCGGCAAGACCCTGCTGCTCGGCGCCATGATGCGCTCGCGGGGACGGCTGTACGCCTTCGACGTTTCCGAAAAGCGCCTGTCCAGGCTCAAGCCCCGGCTGGCGCGATCGGGACTCTCCAACGTGCATCCGGTGCGCATCGATTCCGAACACGACCCCAGGATCAAGCGCCTGGCCGGCAAGCTCGACCGCGTGCTGGTCGATGTCCCGTGTTCGGGCCTGGGCACCCTGCGCCGCAATCCCGACCTTAAGTGGCGGCAGGGTCCGGAAAGCGTCGCGGAACTCGCGGCCAAGCAGGCGTCGATCCTGCGCGCGGCGGCGAGCCTGGTCAAGCCGGGCGGGCGGCTCGTCTACGCCACGTGCAGCCTGCTCGACGCCGAGAACGACGGGGTGGTCGACGGATTCCTCGCCGATCATCCGGAATTCGCGCCGGTCTCCGCCCGTGAGATACTGCGCGGGCAAGGCATCGACGCCGAGACCGGCGAACGCCTGCGCCTTGCGCCGCACCGTCACGGCACGGACGGTTTTTTCGCCACGGTCATGGAGCGCCGGCAATGAACGAGAAAGAAATTTTTGCCCTGCTGAACAGCCTTTGGGGCGACCTGCGTACCGCCGAGTTCTATTGGCTGGCTGGCGCGCTGGCGGCGATTCTCGCCCTCTCCTGGTGGCTCGCCTACCACGTGCGGCGCGGCGGCCATGTGCGCGGCAATGGGAAACGGAACGCTCTTCTGACCTTCGGCGCCGGCGGCCTCAAGCGCATCGCCTTTCCCCTGATCGCGCTCATCCTGACCAGCGCGCTGCGCTTCACGCTCCAGTATTTGCGGGCCAGCCACATGGCGCTGCTCGACGCGGCCTCGCTGCTGCTGTTCTCCTGGGTTCTGGTGCGCAGTTTCGTCTACGTGCTGCGCGGCGTCTTTCCGAACGGCAGATTCCTGAGAAGCTCCGAGCGGTTCACGGCCCTCACGGTCTGGGGCTGCATGATCCTCCAGATGACGGGCTTGGCCGATCCGATCGTCGAGGGCATGGAACGAATCCGGTTCGGCGTCGGCAAGCAGCAGCTCAATCTGTGGATGCTGCTGGAAGGATCCGTGACCGTTTGCGTCACGCTGCTCGCCGCGTTGTGGATCGGCAGCCTGATCGAGCGCCGCCTGATGGCTTTCAAGGAAATGAACGCCAACCTGCGCGAAGTGCTGGCCCGGCTGACCAAGGCCCTGCTCTCGGTGATCGCCCTGCTGCTCAGCCTCTCGCTGATCGGCATCGACATCACCGCGCTATCCGTTTTCAGCGGCGCGCTGGCGGTCGGCCTCGGCCTGGGCTTGCAACGAATCGCCAGCAACTACGTGAGCGGTTTCATCATCCTGCTCGATCGCTCGATCAGCCTGGGCAACCTGATCGCGCTCGACGACGCCACGACCGGCACCGTGACGCGCATCACCACGCGCTACACGGTGCTGCGCGTGCTGAACGGGACGGAAATCATCATCCCGAACGAATATCTGGTGGGGAACATGGTGCGCAACCTGTCGTTTTCGGACAAGCGGCTGCGGGTCGCCACCACGGTCGGCGTGGCCTACGACACCGACGTCGAGCGGGTCACGGGGCTGATGGTCGAAATCGCGCGGGCGCATCCCAGGGTGCTGCCCGATCCGGCGCCGGGCGTCCTGCTCAAGGAATTCGCCGACAGCGCCATCGTGCTGGAACTCGGATTCTGGGTCGGCGATCCCGAACTGGGCACCGGCGGCGTGCGTTCCGACATCAACCGCGAAATCCTGCGCGTCTTCCGCCGGGAAGGCATCGCGATCCCCTTCCCGCAGCGCGAGGTGCGGGTGCTGCCGAATGCGTGACCGCGCGAAAGGCGAGAGACATCGGCCGCGACGAACACCGACAGGCGCGACAAAAAACGAGAGGCCAAGGGAAGCGCCTGTCATACCGGCGAAAGCTGGAGTCCGAAACGTCGATTGAAAAATCAATGCGCTTCCCTCATACCGGCTTCCGTCGGTATGAGGGAGATTTTCCGTGGCCTTGCTATTCGCTTCTGTTTTTCGTCGTGTCCGTCGTGGTCAAAAAAGGTTTTCGCCTTTCTCAGTGCTCTTGGTCAAGGTCAAAGTCCTTGCTTTTCGCCGCGCGCGGCGTGGCTGGAATTTCTCCGCGTCATTCATCTTCGCCAAGCAGTATGGCGATGTCACGCTCGGCTTCGATCCAGTCCCGCACGGGGTCGCTTTTGAAATCGCACCTCTCGGCGCGAAAATACGCCGCCTCGGCAATCATCCGGTAGCGTTGCTCGCCGTCGACGATTCTCTTTTCAACGGGCATTTTTTCCACGGGCGCTTGCAATACCGGCGTCTTTTTCACGGCGGCGGGTTTCGCGGGAGATTTCTTCGGCGCGGTTTTTTCCGGTTCGGCCTTGCCGCCTGCCTTGGCATTGATGTCGGCCTTCGTCTGTCTGGCTGTTGTCTTTTTCGGCGCGGACGTTTTGGGGGTTACTTCTGCCATGATCTTTCCTTTCGAGAAGTGATTCGGGGGTATCCCGGATTACAGCCTGACTGCGGGGTCTATTATATATCTTGCCGCCGACGCCGCCCGGCGGGAATTTCAAGACGCCGCCGGCGGGGTTTCGCCCGGCGCGCGAAGAGGTATCCTGCCGTGCAGCTGGGCCAGTTCGGCCAGGCGTTCGGCGTGCCAGGGGGCGAACTGGTCCCAGGTGAAGCGCCATTCCCAGTAACCTTCCGCGACGCCCGGACGGTTCATGCGCGCGGAAGAATCAAGCCCCAGCACGTCCTGCGCGGGGACGATCGAGGCCGCGGCCACCGAGGCGGAGGCGGCGCGGATCATGTCCCAGTGAATGGACGCGCCGTCGACGCCGAGATAACGCCGGACGTAATGACGCTGTTGTTCCGGCAGCGATTTCCACCAGCCGCGGGTCGTATCGTTGTCGTGCGTCCCCGTATAGACGACGGTTTGCGGTTCGAAATTGTGCGGCAGGTAAGGATTGCCGCTTTGCCCGTCAAAGGCGAATTGCAGGATGCGCATGCCTGGAAAGCCCGCCGCCTGCCGCAGGGCCGCGACTTCGGGCGTGATGACGCCCAGGTCCTCGGCGATGATCCGGAAGCCGCCCGGTTTCCCGCCGCGCTTCAGGCCGAGGTTCTTGCGCATTTCGGCGAAAAACGCCTGGCCGGGGCCTTTCCGCCATTGCCCCTCGGCGGCGGTTGGCGAAGCGGCGGGAATTTCCCAGCAGGACTCGAAGCCGCGGAAATGGTCGATGCGGACGACATCACAGAGCTTGAGCATTCGCCGCATTCTCTCCGTCCACCAATGGAAAGCGTCGCGCTCGTGCTCCTCCCACCGATAGAGCGGGTTTCCCCAGCGCTGGCCGGTGGCGCTGAAATAATCCGGCGGCACGCCCGCCACGACGCGCGGGTATCCCCGGTCGTCGAGATCGAACAGCCGCTGGCGCGCCCAGACGTCCGCGCTGTGCGCCGATACGAAGATCGGAACGTCGCCAACGATGGAAACGCCCCGTTCGTTGGCATATTTCTTGAGCGCCGCCCATTGCCGGTCGAAACACCATTGGCAAAACCTCCAGAAGTCGCATTCGTCGGCCAATGAGCGGGCGGCCTCCCGCAGGGCTTTCGCCTTGCGCTGAACGAGTTCGGCGGGCAAGTCCTGCCAGACTTTTCCGCTTGGAGCGAGTTTGCTTTCGAGCGCCTTGAACAACGCATAATCTTCCAGCCAGCCGCTTTCTTCATGGCAGAAGGCCAGATAGTCGCGCCGCGCGCTCTCGCGCGCATCCGCGAAAAACCGCTCGGCGGCAAGGCGCAGGCGCGACACGCGGAAGGGCCGGACCCGGCCGTAATCCACGCGATCGTCGCGGAACGGCGCGCTGGGGTCGATGTCCGCGCCGGTCAGCCATCCGGCGTCGCGCAGGCGCGCGAGATCGATCAACAGCTCGTTCCCCGCGAAGGCCGAAGGACTCATGTACGGAGAATTCCCCGGCCCGATGCCGCCAAGCGGCAGGACTTGCCAAAGCGCCTGCCTGCCCGTCGCCAGCCAATCGACGAAATGAAAGGCGGCCGGACCGAGATCCCCCGATCCATGCGGTCCGGGGAGCGAAGTGGGGTGCAGCAGAATGCCGCTACAGCGAAAAGAGGTCATGATTTGCCGTCGGTGAAATGGATCGTTCAAGCACGGAGTTTACAGAGAAAGACAGGGATTTTTAACCACGCCGGGCGCGCCGGAAAACAAAAATCTCTGGGGCGGCCCCGGATGACTGAAATTGCTTGGGAAATCCCCTTTCATTTTCCCCGCCGCGTCCGCCACGTTGGCCCCTGTAATCAAGGGAATGACGATTCTTGTTTCTGTTTGTCCGTGTCTGGGAATCCGACCACCCAACTCCTGCCGTCCCGCCCTCGGCGCGACTCCTTCTTCAAGAGAGATACTCGGCTTGAGGAAGGTGGTTTGCGCGACAGCGTTGTTTGAACCGAACACGCGCGAATTCCCGTCATTCCCGCGAAAGAAGCGCCATTGTAACCAGAGTCATTTACGTTTCCGAGCAAAGGCATGGAAGGAAAACGAAATGCCGCCGTCTCGCGGGTTTCCCTTCGAATGAACATGGCAAGACAGGCCGCCTGAGCCGCGATCGCAATCGGCGGAAAGACGGCTTGGGCGGGAATCGCGCCGGTCACAACGCCGCGAAAATCGCCTGGGCGATCGCTTCGACGTCGCCGACGCCCTGGATTTTGCGGAATTTCGGCGCGGCGGGGTCGCCGATTGCCGACCAGCGCGTGTAGTAGTCGATCAGCGGTTGGGTCTGCGCGTGATAGACGCCGAGCCGCTTTTCCACCGTCTCGCGCTTGTCGTCGTCGCGCTGCGCCAGTGGTTCGCCGGTCACGTCGTCCTTGCCCTCGACCTTCGGCGGGTTGAACCTGACGTGGTAGGTGCGCCCGGAGGCGGGGTGCACGCGGCGGCCGCTCATGCGTTCGACGATCTCCGCGTCATCGACGTCGATTTGCAGGACGAAATCCAGCGTTATTCCGGCATTCCGGATGGCCTCGGCCTGGGGAATGGTGCGCGGGAAACCGTCGAACAGGTAGCCGGCGCGGCAGTCGTCCCGGCGCAGGCGTTCCTTGACCAGATCGACGACCGTGCCGTCGGAAACCAAGCCCCCTGCGTCGATCACTCTTTTGGCTTCGAGGCCGAGCAGCGTTCCCGCCTTGATCGCCGCGCGCAACATGTCTCCGGTGGAAATCTGCGGAATTCCGAATTTTTCGCAGATGAACCGGGCTTGCGTCCCCTTCCCCGCGCCCGGCGGCCCGAGCAATATCAGTCTCATGATTCCCCCCACCGATCAAAAAACAGACGCCGATATCAGGATTCGCCGTCTTCCCGTGCTCCGTTTCCCATTTCCTGGTTCTCGTTCTCCGACTCCCGGTTCCTGGCGAACCACGCCTGCATGCGCGCCGCTTCTTCGGGCGTGTCGACCCCCGGCATCGGCAGATGGCCGGACACGAGCACGCTGATCCGGTAGCCGTGCCACAGGGCGCGAAGCTGTTCGAGCGCCTCGAAACGCTCCATCGGCGACGGTTCAAGACGGGCGTAGGCGCGCAGAAAACCGGCGCGGTAGGCGTACAGGCCGACGTGCCGGTAGGCGGGGAAATCCGCGGGAAGCGAGTTCTCGTGGCGGGCGAAGTGATCGCGCGCGTAGGGGATGGGCGCGCGCGAGAAATACATCGCGTCGCCATCCTTTCCGCACACCACCTTGACCACGTTCGACGCGAAAAAATCTTCCGGGCCGCCGATCGGGTGCGCCACGGTGGCGATGTCGGCGCCGCTCCCGGCCAATTGGAGCGCCGTCCGCGAGATCATTCCGGGGTCGATCAGCGGTTCGTCGCCCTGCACGTTGACCACGATCGTTCCGTCGTCCCAGCCGCGCTTTTCGACGACCTCGGCTAGGCGGTCGGTGCCGGTCGAGTGATCGGCGCGCGTCAGCAGGACGGACAATCCGTGCGCCCGCGCGGCGTCGACCACTTCGGGATGATCGGTGGCGATCCACACTTCCTCGGCGCCCGACCGCGCCGCGCGCTCCGCCACGCGCACGACCATCGGCTTGCCGCCCAGGTCGAGCAGCGGCTTGCCCGGCAGCCGGGTCGACGCGTAGCGCGCGGGCACGACGGCCTTGAAGCCGGTTCCCGAGGCGGCCATCAAGGCGCCTCCTCGTCGAGGCGGCGCGCCTGGTCTTCCAGCATGACCGGAATGTCGTCGCGTATGGGATAGGCCAGTTTGCAGGGCTTGCACACTAGCTCGGAGGCCGCCTTGCGGTATTCGAGCGCGGCCTTGCAGACCGGGCAGACGAGGATGTCAAGCAGGCGTGCGTCCATTGAGTTTCTCCAGAATCGTGTCCAGCAGCCGCTTTCCGTCCGAAGCGTCGCCGATGTCGGCTTCCACCGGCCATACCCAAGCCTCGGACAAAACCAAGCGCGCGCATTTTACCGCATCCTTCTCGGTCATAAGAAGCGCGCCGCCGCGCGCGAAGGACAAGTCTTCCGCGCGATAGGCCTGGTGATCGGGGAAAGGGTGTTCCGAAAACGCGAGGCCCAGCCCGGCGAGCTGCGCGAAAAAGCGCGCGGGGTCGCCGATCCCGGCCACGGCATACAGGGTTTTCCCCCGCAAATCCGCCGCCGAGCACGTTTTTCGCCGATCCTCCAGGGCCTCGAAACACTGGCCGGCGAGACGCATCGGAAAGCACGGCGCTCCCGCCGGATCGACCCTGGCGGCCTCGCCGTTCATCACCACCGCCGTGACGCCGGCCAGACGGGAGAGCGGCTCGCGCAACGGGCCGGCGGGCAGGAAACGTCCGTTGCCCGCGCCGCGCCGATCGAATACCGCGATTTCCACGGATCGGGCCAGGCGGTAATGCTGCAAGCCGTCGTCGGAAACCAGCACGTCGCATTCCGGATGGGCGGCCAGCAGCGCCTGACCGGCGGCGGCGCGATCCCGCCCGACGAAAACCGGAACGCCGCTCTTTCGCGCCAGCAGCAAAGGCTCGTCGCCGACCCGCGCGGCGTCCGACGCCGGCAAGACCGGCCGGACCGCGCCGCCGCCGCCGTATCCCCGGCTGACGACGCCCGGACGCCAGCCGCGTTCGCGCAGACGTTCCACCAGCCAGAGCGTCAGCGGCGTCTTGCCGCTGCCTCCCACCGTCAGGTTGCCGACGACGATGACGGGAACGGGCAGCGCGACCGTCCGCAGAATCCCCCGCCGATACGAAAACCGCCGCAGCGCGGCCAAGCCGCGAAACAGCCAGGACAACGGCAACAAGGGAAGCAACGCGAGCGAAAGGCGCTCGCGGAACCACAGCCGAGGCAGCCGTCGCGCGAGCGCCTTCACGCCGGAACACCGAAAAGGTTGGTCACGGAGAAACACAGAGAAAATCTATCGGGAAATCCCGTTCTTTTCGTGCTCTCCGCGCCTTCCGTGGCCAACATTCTTTCGCCTTTCGTCGTGTCCGCCGTGGTCGAAAGCGGTTAACCACGGCGAAAAGTGAAAATCTTAACCACGGAGCGCGCGGAAGTCACGGAACACGGCGAAAACCTTCAAAAGATTTTCGCCTTCCGCTCAATAGCCCGGTGGCGGCGGGGGCGGGTTGCCTTGCGGCGGGGCGGGGATCGTTCTCGGATCGACGACGGGCGGCGGCGAATAGACGGGAGCGGCGGCGGGGGCGGGCGTCTGTTGTTGCAGCATCCGGGCCATCTCGGCGGACACCGGGACTTTGTGGCCGCGGGCATACATGCACTGGATGTAGGCGTTGTCGTACTGCCGCTGGGTGCCATAGGCCGAACGCTGGCTTGCGTCCGTTCCGGCAAGCGATCCGAAAAGCAGGCCCGTGCCGGCTCCGACGCTCGCCGCGCCGCTGTTGCCGCCGATCGCTGCGCCGGCCACCGCGCCGATGGCGGTTCCGATGACCGCGCTGCGCACCGCGGAATCTTCCGCGGCTTTCTCCGCCGTCTTGCCGCCGATCCGGTCGAACGCATAGCGTTGGCATTCGCCGTCGTCGAAGCGGAATTGTTCGAAGGTTTTTCCCGTGCCGGGCAGGGCCATCCGGGTCGGTCCGGTGGGGATGCTGGCGCATCCGCCCATGATCGCGGCGGCGGCCAGACCGAGGGGGATATATAAAGGTTTCATGATTTCTTCCGCTCGATTGGATCAGGGGCGTGGCGGGACTTTGACCCAGCCCTTGGGACATTCCCGGATTTCCGGATAGTACCCGCTTGGCGACTGGCAATAGTACCAGTATCCCGAATACGCGGTCTGCGGCCTGCTTTCCGCCGGCGGCGATTGTTCGATATATACCGGCGGCGCCTGGCGTTCGATGACGACCGGCGGGTAGTAGGGATAGGGCGGGTAATACCACGGACTCCAGAATGGCGCCCCCACGACGACACCGACGCCTATCCGGCCATGACCGTGGCCGTGCCCGTGCCAGCCGGGGCCGCCTCTCCAGCCGCGGCCCCGGTCGGCGAAAGCGCCGCCGGCCGCGGTCAGCCCAATCAGAAAAATCGCCGCCGTGGCAATCCATTGTTTCTTCATCATGCTCCTCCTGTCGTTCCTCATGAAATTCATCGAAGCATAAAGCGTTTTTGAATCAAGCACATAGAAATTCTCGTGACCGCTCGCGCATTTCCGTCATTGCCTTGATGGGCGGGAATCCGGTTCGCCGCCGCCCCCGCGGCTTCCATCCCCCTCGTCATTCCCGCGAAAGCGGGAATCCAGTGCCTTGCCTCCGGCCCGAAGGGCCGCGAATCCAAAAGATGCGGCGCTACGCGCCGGGAGGTACGCGCTGGATTCCCGCGTTCACGGGAATGACGACATCAGCGCCCCGCGCCCGGACACGGCGGGTCTGGATTTCAGCTTATCAAGGGAACTACGAAGAAAGGAAGCGGCCATCACCTGGATCGAAAACGCTCTAAAAAAATAGCCGGTTCCCATTTTCCGCTCAATTGGAAACGGAGATCATTCCGGAACGTGGCCATTTGTGAAGAATTGTTTCTTTCTGTGTCCACAATGATATAATCTAGTATAGTCCCTATTCATTGTCCTCCATACTAGAGAAGGCCATAAAATGGCGTGTAACCCATACAGTCTTGCCGATAGGCGAGAAACCTTGGAGCCTTATCCTCCTCCCCCGCAATTTCGGCAAGGGCATGGAGTCCGGGAGGTTTTCCAGAGTTTGGTTCACCGATCCGGATGGCGGCGAGCAGACATACGATGGATTCCCGTATTCGCCAACATACCAGACATCACTCGGCAGTTTTGTTCGTAACATAGTGAGGGCATCATGAAAGTCAAGCACAAGCTCATTACCATCGTCGGCATCGCCCTGCTGGGCATCGTGACGGTCGGCGGCATCGGTATCTACAACGCGGACGAGGATACCGCGGTTCTTCGAGAAATCAACGACGTGCGCATTCCCAAGATTCAGGAACTGGGCGAGTTGCAAATGGCGATCATGGATATCAGGGGGCGCCTCTACGAAACCCTCGCCATGGACGCTCTGCCGTTCGAGGATCAGGCGAACGAACTGCGGCGCGTTCGCGACGCCCTGAACGTCACCCTGACCAAGGCGCCCGAACTGATACAAAGATACGGCAGCCGCCCCATTGCTCCGGAAGGCAAGCCCATCTGGGATCGGCTCATCGCCGCATGGGGTCCCTGGATCGAATACAACAAAACGATTTATGGAAAGCTCGACGCGGCGCTCGCGGCTCCTTCGCCGGAAGTTTTCAATGCGCTTTTTGAACAAGTGCAAAACGGCAACAAGGTTCCGGCGCGCCGGCAGCAGACGACCGATATCCGGGAATCGCTGGAAAAGCTGGTAGAGCTGAACAGCCAGATCACCCATACGACCACCGAGGCCAATATCGCCAGCACCAGCAGGGCGATGGTGGAGCAGATCGTCATCGCCGCCGTGGTCATTCTCGTGCTGGTCGTTTTCGCCTGGAGTTCGCTCGCCGCCATCATCAAGCCCCTGAACAGATTCAGGGATACGCTGGGGCACGTGGCGAGCGAGCGCGACCTGACGCAGCGCATGGACTACAAGGCGCGCGACGAAATCGGGGAAATGACCGCCGCTTTCGATCAAACGATGGTCGCCTTGCAGAGCGCCTTCCAGGGCATCCGCCAGCAGGTCGAAAATGTCACCATTTCGGTGGAATCGCTCGCCGCCGCCGCCAAGCAGGTCGCCACCAGTTCCCAGAGCCAGTCCAGTTCCGCCTCGGCGATGGCGGCTTCCGTGGAAGAAATGGCGGTCTCGGTCAATACCGTCTCCGCCAGCGCCGTCGATACGCAGACGATGGCGCAAAACGCCGGGAAAATCTCCGACGAGGGTGGAAAGATCGTCGAGCAGACGTCTTCCGAGATGGTCATCATCGCGCAAAGCGTCAGCGAAGCCTCCCAGGTCATCCAGACGCTGGGCGAAGCTTCCAAGGAAATCTCCAACGTCGTGCAGGTCATCCGCGAGGTGGCGGACCAGACGAACCTGCTGGCCCTGAACGCCGCCATCGAGGCCGCCCGCGCGGGCGAACAGGGGCGCGGCTTCGCGGTCGTCGCCGACGAAGTGCGCAAGCTCGCCGAGCGCACCGCGCAGTCGACCGGCGACATCAGCACGATGATCGCGAAAATCCAGGCTTCCGCCGGCGACGCCGTGGAAAAGATGGACAAGGTGGTGAAACAGGTGGAGTCCGGCCAGTCGCTGGCGGAGGAAGCGGGCAAGCGCATCCAGGCGATCCGCGAGGAGACCATCAAGGTTTCCAGCGCCATGACGGACGTTTCCAACGCCCTGAAGGAACAAAGCCAGGCCAGCAACGACATCGCCAAGCATGTGGAAAACATCGCCCAGATCACCGATGAGAACAACGCCGCCGCCGAGGAGACCGCCTCCAACGCGCAGCAGCTCGACGAACTGGCGAAAAGCGTCCAGAGCACCATCAACCAGTTCAAGGTGTAAGGGCGCGGACGGCGGTTCCGTCAAAACCCGTGGCCGGCGCCGGAAAGCGCCGGCTTTTTTCACCCGGAACGCCGCCAGACAGGCAGGCAAGCGCGAACGCCGGACACCCAGCCGGCTCGCGGATCGGGCGCGATGCGTTGTCGCGCGCGGTCCGGCGGTGTAAACTCCGATAAAAACAATAATGTTGTCAGATAGTTCCATCATCCGTATCGAATCCGTATCGAATTTCCAACCTGTAAGGACTTAACGATGAAAAACCCTTGTGTCACGTTTCAGGGGGAAAAGCGCCTATCCAGTGTTTTTCTGTTTTTGCTGTCCGTTCTTTGCGCGCAACCGTCGTTCGCCAGTTCCGAGGCGAATCTGGTGCTGCCCGACCTGAAGGACGCCGCGCTGGCCAGTTTCCTGGGCGGCATGGCCGGGTGGCAGTTGCTGGCCTGGGGCCTCCTGGTGTGCGTCGCCGGACTGGTGTTCGGCGCGGTGATCTACGGCCAGGTCAAATCCATGCCGGTTCATCGTTCGATGGCCGAGGTCAGCGAGCTGATCTATGAGACCTGCAAGACCTACATGCAGACGCAGGGCAAATTCATCCTGCTGCTGGAAGTGTTCATCGGCGCCATCATCATCGCCTATTTCGGCTGGGTGCAGCACATGGCGGCGAGCGAGGTGGCGCTGATCCTCGCCTTTTCGCTCGTTGGCATCGCCGGGTCGTTCGGCGTCGCCTGGTTCGGCATCCGCATCAACACCCTGGCCAACAGCCGGACGGCGTTCGCCTCGCTGGAAGGCAAGGCGTTTCCGGTCTACTCGATTCCGATGAAGTCGGGCATCTCGGTGGGCATGATGCTGATTTCCACCGAGCTTTTGATCATGCTCGGCATCATGCTGTTCATTTCGCCGGAACTGGCCGGGCGATGCTTCATCGGTTTCGCCATCGGCGAATCGCTGGGCGCGGCGGCGCTGCGGATCGCCGGCGGCATCTTCACCAAGATCGCCGACATCGGCTCCGACCTGATGAAGATCGTGTTCAAGGTCAAGGAAGACGATCCGCGCAATCCGGGCGTGATCGCCGACTGCACGGGCGACAACGCGGGCGATTCGGTCGGCCCGACGGCGGACGGTTTCGAGACCTACGGCGTGACCGGCGTGGCGCTCGTGAGCTTCATCCTGCTGGCGGTTCCCGAAGCCGCGGTGCAAGTCCAGCTGCTCGTCTGGATTTTCGCCATGCGCGTGATGATGATCGTCGCTTCCGGGATTTCCTACATCGGCAACGAAACGGTCATGAAAGCGAAGTACGGAAACGCCGACGGCTTCGACTTTGAAGCGCCGCTCACGTCGCTGGTCTGGGTGACTTCGATCGTCTCGCTCATCATCACCTTCATCGTCTCCAAATTGCTGATCGGCGACATCGCCATCGGCGGCAAGATCTACGCCGATCTGTGGTGGCAACTTTCGCTCATCATCACCTTCGGCACGCTGGCCGGCGCCATCATTCCGGAAGTCGTGAAGGTATTCACCTCGACGAATTCGCGGCACGTGCGCGAAGTCGTGACCGCCTCGCGCGAGGGCGGCGCCAGCCTGAACATCCTTTCGGGACTGACCGCCGGCAACTTCTCCGCGTTCTGGATGGGCGTGGTGATCGTCGGCCTGATGGCCGGGGCCTACCTCGTGTCGCAAGGCGAACTCGCGCAGGTCATCAACCCCGATCCCGCCAAGGCCGGCATCATGGCCGCCGTGTTCTCCTTCGGTCTGGTGGCCTTCGGCTTCCTCGGCATGGGGCCGGTGACGATCGCCGTCGATTCCTACGGCCCGGTCACCGACAACGCGCAATCGGTCTATGAACTCTCGACGATCGAGCAGATTCCCGGCATCGAAAAGGAAATCAAGGAGACTTTCGGCATCACCATCGACTTCGACAAGGCCAAGGACCTCCTGGAAGAAAACGACGGCTGCGGCAACACCTTCAAGGCCACCGCCAAGCCCGTGCTGATCGGCACGGCGGTCGTCGGCGCGGCGACCATGGTGTTCTCGATCATCATGCTGCTGACCAACGGGCTGACGGAAAACGTCAGCCACCTGTCGATGCTGCACCCGCCCTTCCTGCTCGGCCTCATCATCGGCGGCGCGACGATCTTCTGGTTCTCCGGCGCGTCCACGCAGGCCGTGTCGACCGGCGCGTACCGCGCGGTGGAGTTCATCAAGCAGAACATGAAGCTCGACGAAGGCCTGACCAAGGCCAGCGTCGAGGACAGCAAGCGGGTCGTCGCCATCTGCACGCTGTACGCGCAGAAAGGAATGTTCAACATCTTCCTGGCGGTCTTTTTCGGCACGCTCGCCTGCGCGTTCATCGAACCGTTCTTCTTCATCGGCTACCTGATCGCGCTGGCCATCGTCGGGCTGTACCAGGCGGTGTTCATGGCCAACGCCGGCGGCGCCTGGGACAACGCCAAGAAAGTCGTCGAAACCGAACTGCGCGCCAAGGGCACCGAACTGCACGCCGCCTCGGTCGTCGGCGACACCGTCGGCGACCCGTTCAAGGACACGAGTTCGGTGGCGATGAACCCGATCATCAAATTCACCACCCTGTTCGGTCTCCTCGCCGTCGAAATGGCCGTCGGCATGGCGGCGCAGGGGCAGCAGGGATTGGCGTGGTGCCTGGCCGCCGTCTTCCTCGCGCTCAACTTCACCTTCGTCTATCGCAGTTTCTATGCGATGAGGATCGAGCAGAGCGGCGATTGACGCAGTGATTTCATGACCCCAAAAGCCGTCGCTTGCGACGGCTTTTTTTCGGAATTGTTTCCAGGCGCGAAGATTCGGCGAACAAGCCGGGGCCGGCGATCAAAGGAAGGGCGCTTCCCTGTTCATCCGCGTTCGGGAACTCCACCGCCCGACTCCTTCCGTCCCACCTTCGGCGAGACACCTCCCTCAAGAGGGAGGTTTGTCTCTCCACCACCCCGCCAGCGCCCGCAAAACCAGCCGCCATACACCCACTCCGCCGAACCCTCCCCCATTGGAGCGCGGGCGTCCCGTCAAAACCACCTTCGAGATGACTGGCTTTGCCCTTCTCCGAACCTCAACCGCTCATGCGGGCCTTGCGTTCGCGTTCGACGCGGAGGATGTAGCGTTGCACCGCCGCCAGGCGGGCGGCGGGGAGGCGGACGAATTCGCAGCCGACGCGCACGTGGCGCAGACCGCCGCGATTGGTGACGTCGAACATGTTGCGGACGCACAGGTCGGCGATCAGCAGGCCCTCGTTCGGCAACATGATCTTGCAGTTCTCCAGCATCTGGCCACTTTCCAGCAGACCGGCCAGATCGGGCGGAACCATCAGGCCCACGCCGCCGCCGCTGATGTCCGCCAGGGGAACGTCGATGTCCCGGCCGTCCGGCCCGATCGTCCCGCGCAGCCGGACCGGGTTGGCCATCGACGTGGCCAAGCGGAAGAATTCCCGCCGCTGCAAGCGTAGCAGCCTGTCCGGAATCGCGCCGACGAGCGCCGGATGCCCTTGGTAATCCGCGCGCCGCAGGCTCGCCAGGCCGAACTGGATTTTCACCTTGTCGACCACCGCCGTGAAAATCAGCTCGTCGGCCCGGAGCGCCCTGGCGTTCATTTCCGAGTCGTTGCCGGCGTCGAAAACGATCTCGGCCTCGTCCGGCCGCAAGGCGGCGATCGAGGTCAGGAAAAAGGACTGGCCCTGGTCGAAATGCACCGTAATCAACGCGCCCTTCTGCATGACCGAGCGCAGGACGGCCACGACTTCCGCCCTCGAATACAGAAAATACTGGCTGTAGACGTTGGACAGATCGACCTCGAATCGCGGGTCGTCGGGAGTCGGGAAAGATTCCCGCAGGTCGTTGTTCGCCATTTTCTGTTCTGTCGTGGTTCAGGCGCGAGTCTATCAGGCGCGCCGCGAATGCGCCAAGGCCGCCTGGGCGAACGGCGGCGCGTCCGTGGAAAATCGAAAAAAGCCGGTACGGCGAACCGTACCGGCAATCCACACAGGGCGGAGGGAGGTTGAAGGTTACCGCAAGAGCGAGAGCACGTTCTGCGGGATGGAATTGGCCTGGGAGACCATGGCGATACCGGCCTGCTGGAGGATCTGAGCGCGGGTGAGCGAGGCGGTCTCGGCGGCGAAGTCGG
>JAIRPF010000088.1 GCA_031257115.1 Accumulibacter sp. | reverse complement strand
GCCTGTCCGCATATTCGGTTTTCTCATCCGCAAAAGGGGCTTTGCCATGTCCACCCGGATTCGCGGCGTGCTCGCGCCGGTCGTTACGCCGTTCAAGGAAGATCTTTCGCCCGATTCCGGGCGTTTCGTCGCTCATTGCCGCTGGCTGTTGTCGCAGAACGCCGGGCTGGCGTTTTTCGGGACGAATTCGGAAGCCAATTCGTTGAGCCTCGCCGAGCGCCTCGGCCTGATGGACGCGCTGTTCGACGCCGGTCTGCCGCCGTCGCGCATGATGCCGGGCGTGGGCTGCTGCGCGTTTCCCGATACGGTCGAACTGGCGCGCAAGGCCGTCGCCGCCGGTTGCGCCGGCGTACTGATGCTGCCGCCATTCTTCTACAAGAATTTCACGGACGATGGCTTGTTCCGCTCGTATTCCGAAATCATCCAGCGCGTCGGCGACGCGCGCTTGCGCGTCTATCTGTATCACATTCCTCCCGTGTCGCAGGTGCCGCTCGGCGCGGCGCTGATCGAGCGCCTGCTCGCGGCGTATCCGAAAACCATCGCCGGCATCAAGGACAGTTCGGGCGACTGGAAACACACCGCGATGCTGCTCGAAAAATTCCAGTCGGAAGACTTCGACGTTTTCTGCGGCAGCGAGGTGTTCCTCTTGCAGACCCTGCGCGGCGGCGGCGCCGGCAGCATCACCGCGACCGGCAACGTCAACCCGGCGATGATCCACGGCCTGTACGCCCGCTGGCGCGACGCGGACGCCGATTCGGCGCAGGAGCGGATCACGACGATCCGCCGCGCTTTCGAGACTCTGCCGACGATCGCCGCGATGAAGTGCGCGATTGCGTGGAAACGCAGCGACCCGCCGTGGCGCGAGGTACGGCCGCCGCTGATGGCCATTCCCGCCGGGCAGGCCAGGGCGCTCGAAGAGCGGCTGGCCGCGCTCGGATTCGACATGCCCGGCATCGACAACTGAACCTTGGAGACCTTTGGAGACCCTCATGCCTGCCTTGCTGCCCCATCCCGATCCCGACGGACTGCTCGAATACTCGGTGGTCTACAACGACCGCGCGCTCAACCACATGTCGCTGCGTTTCCAGGGGGTCATGAAAGACATTTCGCGCGTGCTGAAAAAAGTCTACAACGCGCCCTCGGCGGCCATCGTGCCGGGCAGCGGCACCTTCGGCATGGAAGCGATCGCGCGCCAGTTCGCCACCGGGCGCAAGGCGCTCGTCGTGCGCAACGGCTTTTTCAGTTACCGCTGGACGCAGATTTTCGAAGCCGGCCAGATTCCAGCGGAAAGCCTCGTCCTCAAGGCGCGGCCCGCCCGCGAAGGCGCTCAGGCGCCATTCGTCCCGCCACCCGTCGAGGAAGTCGTCGACGCCATCCGCCGGCAGCGGCCCGCCGTCGTTTTCGCGCCGCACGTCGAAACCGCGTCGGGAATGATTCTGCCGGACGGTTATCTGCGCGCCGTCGGCGCCGCGACGCGCGAGGTCGACGGGCTGTTCGTCCTCGACTGCGTGGCCTCCGGAACCGTTTGGGTCGACACGCAGGAAAATAATGTGGACGTGCTGCTCACCGCGCCGCAAAAAGGATGGAGCGCCCCGCCGTGCGGCGCGTTGATCGCGCTCGGCGCGCGCGCCCGCGAACGCATCGAATCCACGGCGAGCACCAGTTTCGCCTGCGATCTCAAGAAATGGCTGCAAATCATGGAAGCCTTTGAAAAGGGCGGCCACGCCTACCACGCGACGATGCCGACCGATGCCCTGGCGGCGCTGCGCGACGTGATGCTTGAAGCCGAACGTCATGGCTTCGACAAAGTCCGCGCCGAGCAATGGGAACTCGGCCGGCGCGTGCGCGGACTGCTCGAAGCGCGCGGTTTTCCGAGCGTCGCCGCCGAGGGGTTCCAGGCGCCGGGCGTGGTGGTCAGCTACACCGCCGATCCCGATATCCAGTCGGGCAGAAAATTCATCGCCGCCGGCCTGCAAACGGCCTCCGGCGTACCGCTGCAATGCGACGAACCGGCCGACTTCCGCACCTTCCGCCTCGGCCTGTTCGGTCTCGACAAACTGCACGACCCCGAACGGACCGTCGCGTCGCTGGCCCGTGCGCTGGATGACATCGCCCGGTAGAATCGATCGGTCACGGCGGAAACCCGGACGGGGGTACGGAGAACACGGAGAAGGCGATTCAGAAGATTTTCTCCGTGTTTTTTCTGTGCCCGTGTCTCCGTGGAGGAGGATTTTCGTTCTCGTTTCTCGCCGCGCTTGCCGTGGTCAAACCCAACGGTTCCGCAAGCCACGAGCCTGATTTGGCGATTGGATTTCCAGGCGCGGACAAACAGGAAAAACCATCATTCCTCTGATCGCCGGAATCCGGTTCGCTCGTCAAACATTCGCGCCCGAAAATTCAAGCGCCGACGCCTTCTTCGCTCCCCGAATCCTTCCGACCTGCGGCTTCGCCGTGGGCTGACTTCCTTCGAGAGGGAGGCTTATTCAAGGCGCTTCACGCGAGTCGGACTACCGCACAAGCCACTTCCCTCAAAAATGTCGTCATTCCCGCGAACGCGGGAATGACGGAAGTCGAGGGAGGTTTTGAATGGCGCGCGGGCGTCTCGCCCGCAAAGAAAAGCGAACGAAGCGGGCGGGACGCCCGCGCTCCAATCCATGCGCCCGTTCGCATCGGGAAGGTTTCCGTTGTGTCCGTCGCGGCTGATTTTCCTTTCGCCGTGCCCGCCGGGTTCGCAGTGGTTATTGTCCCCACCGGTTTTTCGACCGCCGCACTGGATACCGGCGTTCGCCGGCATGGTGGAATTTTCCTTCGTTTTTCTCCGTGCCCTCCGTAACCCACATTTTTTCAATTCGGCGGCGATTGCGTGGCGAAGGAAATGTGGGGATAGCCGGCCGCCTGGGCGGCCTGCATGATGTCAACGACGCTTTGGTGCGTCGCCTTGGCGTCGGCATTGATGACGATCAACGGATCCGGACGGTCGCCGGCCGCGCGCCGCAGCGCCTCGCTGATCGAACGGACGTCGGTTGCCGCCAGCGGCGATTTGCCGATCATCACCTGGCCGGTGGCGCTCACGGCGACGTCGATTTCGTTGGGCTGTTCCATCGGCTTGCTCGCGTCGGCGGTCGGCAGGTTGATTTCCAGCCCCGAAAACTTTGCGTAGGTCGTGGTCAGCATCAGGAAAATGATGATGACCAGCAACACGTCGATCAACGGAATCAGGTTGATTTCCGGTTCGTCGAAACCGCGGCCGCGGTGGAAGTTCATGACCGCCTCCTCACGTCCGGCGCTCGCCGTGCAGAACCTCGACCAAGCGCACCGCCTGCTGCTGCATGTCGATCAGGAAAGTGTTCACCAGCGCCCGGAAATGCCGCCAGAAGATCATGCTCGGAATGGCGATCAACAGGCCGAAACCGGTGTTGTACAGCGCCACCGAGATGCCGTGCGCGAGCTGCACCGGATTGCCGCCGGTCGGCGCTTGCGAGCCGAAAATCTCGATCATCCCGACCACCGTTCCGAAAAGGCCCATCAGCGGGCTGATCGAAGCGATCGTGCCGAGCGTCGTCAGATAGTGCTCCAGTTCGTGCGCCACCACGCCCCCGGTTTCCTCGATCGCCTCGCGCATGACTTCCCGCGAGCTGCCGACGTTGCGCAGGCCCGCCGCGAACACTTGCCCCAGCGGCGAATGCGCTTCCAGCGCGGCGAGCATCGGCTCGCTCACGCCCTTTTGCCGATAGTCGGAGACCACGCGCTGCAGCAGCCCGGCGGGCAACACCTTGGACCGGCGCAACGCCGCCAAGCGTTCGATGATGAGAGCGACGGCGATGATCGACGCCAACAGCAAAGGCCAGATCGGCCAACCGGCCGCCAGAATGATCGAGAACACGCTTTATTCCCCAGAACGGATCAAGCATGGAACTTTAGCCTGAGCGGCCGCGAGCGGCAAGCCCCACGCAAGCGCCGGTGAAAAATCGTTGTCCACAAATTCTGTGGATAATTTTGTGGATCACTCATGGAAAAAACAGCCAAGCCCGCCTCCACAAAGGCTTTTCCGCGCCTTGCGGAAAAAAGAGGCAGCAAATATTCCGTTAATAATCAATGACGTATAAAAACATCCTTGCGGCTCAAGGCTTTGCGGGCAGGCCCCGTGTGAAACGCGGCAAGGATGTGCATGATTTGCCGGGAATGTAGAATTGGCGCATGTTCGAGTCTCTTTCTTCCGCCACGGATCTTGCGCCGCCGGCGTCCGTGCTGACCGTCTCCCAGCTCAACCGCCTGGCGCGCGAGCGGATCGAAGCCGCCTTTCCGCTGTGCTGGGTCGCCGGCGAAATATCCAACCTGACGCTCTCCGCTTCGGGCCACGCCTATTTTTCGCTGAAAGACCGTTCGGCGCAGGCGCGTTGCGTGATGTTCCGCAACCGCGCCCAATTGCTCGGCTGGCGGCTGGAAAACGGGCAGCACGTCGAAGCGCGCGTCCTGGCGACCCTCTACGAAGCGCGCGGCGATTTCCAGTTGACCGTGGAAACCGTGCGCAAGGCGGGCGTCGGCGATCTTTACGAGCAATTCCTGCGGCTCAAGGAAAAACTGGAGCGCGAAGGGCTGTTCGCCCACGATGGAAAGCGTCCGCTGCCGGCCTTTCCCCGGCGGCTCGGCATCGTCACCTCGCCGCAGGCGGCGGCCTTGCGCGACGTGTCGAGCACCCTGGAACGCCGCGCCCCGCATCTCGAAATCGTGCTCTATCCCACGCCGGTGCAGGGCGGCGAAGCGCCCGCGCGGATCGTCGCCGCGATCGAGGCCGCGAACCGGCATGGAGAATGCGACGCGCTCATCGTGTGCCGGGGCGGCGGCAGCCTGGAAGACCTCCGGGCGTTCAACGACGAGGCCGTGGCCCGCGCCATCCGCGCCAGCCGGATACCGGTCATCACCGGGATCGGTCACGAAACCGATTTCACCATCGCCGATTTCGCCGCCGACCGGCGCGCCGCGACGCCGACGGCGGCCGCCGAGCTTGCGGCGCCGGAAACCGCGCGGCTGCAAGGCCGCCTGCTCGATTTGCGCAAAACCCTGGCGCGGCGCTTCGAGCGGCGTCTCGAAACGCACGGCCAATACCTGGATGGGCTGGCTCGCCGCCTGATCCATCCCGGAGATCGCCTCGGCCAGCAGCGCGAACGGCTCGACGCCTTGCGCCGCCGGCTGGCGGCCGCGCTCCGCCAGGCCGGAGCGCCCGCCCTCGCCCGTCTGGCCCGCGCCGGCCAGCGCCTCCGCCTGGCGCGTCCCGACACGCGGGCGCGGACGGCGCACCTGGAGCGGCTCGGCGACCGGATGCGCAACGCCTGGCTGGCCGCCCGGCAGCGCGGGACGGCTTCGCTCGCGCGCCTCGACGCCGGCCTCGCGCACCTCGATCCGCGGCGGGTCATGGCGCGCGGCTACAGTATCGTGCGCGACGCCGGAGGCCGCATCGTCAACGACAGCCGGGCGTTGGAACCAAACGACGCCGTTACTGTCTCTTTCCACGCCGGACAGGCGCAAGCCCGGATCACTTCGGCGCAACATTGAACCAAACGCGACAAGCCGCCAGCCATCCCGCGGCGGAAAGACAACGAGGAACGCACCGCTCACCCGACCAAGGAGACACAATGGAACATCAATTACCGCAACTTCCCTTCGCCCAGGACGCGCTGGCCCCGGCCATCTCGAAGGAAACGATCGAATACCACCACGGCAAGCACCACCAGGCTTACGTCACGAACCTGAACAATCTGATCAAGGGCACCGAATACGAAACGCTCGATCTGGAAGCCATCGTCAAAAAAGCGCCGGCCGGCGGCATCTACAACAACGCCGCCCAAGCGTGGAACCACGCTTTCTTCTGGAACAGCCTGAAACCGGCCGGCGGCGGCGCTCCGGCCGGCGCGCTGGCCGCCGCGATCGACAGGAAATGGGGTTCGTTCGGCGAATTCAGGAAAGCCTTCCAGGCGGCCGCGGTCGGCAATTTTGGCTCCGGCTGGACGTGGCTCATCAAAAAAGCCGACGGATCGGTCGACATCGCCAACACGGGCGCCGCCGGAAACCCGCTGACCGCCGGCGACAGGCCGCTCCTGTGCATCGACGTCTGGGAGCACGCCTATTACATCGACTACCGCAACCAGCGCCCGAAGTTCGTCGAAACTTTCCTGGACAAGCTCGCCAACTGGAATTTCGCCGAAAAGAACTTCGCCGCCTGACGCCGCCGATCCGCACCGCGAGGGAACCGTGAAGGCTCCCTTTTTTTCGCCCGGAATGGATGGCGAAATGTTCGGGATAGTGCCAAAATGGCTGACTCTCAAGGAGGTATATCCCATGACCATTTCCATGTACCAAGCCAGCGTCCCCGTTTTCGCGCGCATGCTCAAAAACCTGAGCGTCGTTCTGGACAAGGGACAGAAACACGCGGAAGCGCGCAAGGTCGCCGCCGGCGTTCTGCCCGCCTCGCGCCTGATCGCCGACATGTTTCCGTTGAGCCGCCAGGTGCAAATCGCCACCGATCACGCCAAGGGCGCGGCCGCCCGCCTGGCGGGCGTCGACGTTCCGAAATACGAGGACAACGAACAGACGATCGAGGAATTGCAGGCGCGCATCGCCAAGACCCTCGCCTTCCTGGAAACTTTCCGGGCGGCGCAGATCGACGGCAGCGAGGAGCGCGAGATCGTCCTCACCATGAGCATCGGCGAACGCAAGTTCAAGGGCACGGACTACCTTCTGGGCTTCGCGCTGCCGAACTTCTATTTCCACATGGTGACGGCCTACGCCATCCTGCGCCAGAACGGCGTCGACGTCGGCAAGCGCGATTTTCTCGGCGTTTGACCGGAGCGGTTCCGCGCGACGCGCGGAAATTCGCCTCGAAACGGAACCGGAAGCCTGGCGCCGCCGGTTCCGTCATGAGAAAGGGGGGAAAAATGAGGAACACGGACGACTACGACATCCCGGTTCTCCGTGAAAGGATGCTGGCTTTTCTCGGAGGAAAGGCCGATGCCTATCCGCATCGGACCGAAGAGCGTTTTCCGCGCATCCTGGTCAGGCTGATCGAAGTATGGGGCCAGCCCGAAGGGGAAGCCTACCTGAACGACCTGCTGATGACCGACCGCGCCGACCGCCAGGGGTTCCCGGACGACGTGGCGAGCGAACTGTTCCGCCTGGCCATGATCCACGCCGCGCTGCGGCCCGAAAACACCGACGGAACCGGATGGTCGGGCAGCGACGACGGCGAGGTGGGCAGTTTCTTCGGCCGGCGCGCCCGCCGCTGACGCCGGCGAGCCGCGCGGGAGATTCGCGGCGCCCGCTCAGTAATGCGGCGGAACTTCCCCGCGCGGCCCGGACAGCTCCGCGGCCGCGGCGGATTGCGCCTGCATCTGCCTGTAAAGCAGGCGCAACTGCTCCTGCAACAGATCGAGCCGCTCCTGCTGGCGAAATACCGTCCGGTTGAGTTCCTCGACCAGATCCTCGGTCAGGCTCAACTTGATTTCCAGCGCGGTCAGGCGGTCTTCCATGGTCTTTCGAACCTCGGCCATCGATCACGACGAATACGGCGGAAAAAGAGGAAATCTACCACGGCGGGTATGGTGAAAGGCGAAAAGCATTGGTTGCGGAGAGCACGGAAAAAGCGAAAAACTTTGACCACGGCAGGCGCGGCGAGAGGGCGGACAAAATGCGAGGCGGATGGTATTCGCCCCCACAAGAATTACCGGCGCGAAGCGCCGCAAGCCAAGCCTTTCTCTCCGTGGATCATAATCCCTGAAGAAATTATAGTTCGTATGTGTTTCCTCGTCGAAGTATTGTCCTGGGAAGCGGAGGTTGTTGGTGATCCGCGAGGATTCATCGACGAAGGTTTGTTTCCCCGAAGGCGGTCGATTTCTGGCTTCAGACGACCTTGCCCTGACTGTCGATCACCTGCTGAGGGCCGAGGGGGCGTTCTGGTAGTAGAAGATTTCGGGGGGCGTGCCGCCTTCGTTCGTTCCTTGCCTCCGGGTCTCGATCCACACGGGGTTCGTTCCCCATGACCCGTCGGGCCGCCATCCGTACCGGGCGAGAAGTCTCGGTTCGGAGGCTTGGCCTTGCGGATTCTCTCCCGTGCCCTCCTGTTCATATTCCGCGATCAGCCCCTCGTCGGCGTAGAAGTAAGTGTGTGTCCTGGGGGGTGTAGCGCCGTCCAGGCCGTCCGTCCAAATTCGGTGAATCGTCTTCCTGATCCTTCGCCCGAAGGGTGCGTACTGGTAGGACGCGATGAGGCGGGTGTCGGGCGTCCGGACTTCGGTCAGGCGGTTGGCGGCGTCGTAGTGATAACGCTGGTTCTCCGTGGGGTGTTGGCGCTGTGTCCTTCGGGGGGGTTACTCGTGAGACTGCCGTTCTCGTCATGGCCGTGGGTGATCGTCCGGCTGTTGGCAAGAAAACGGCCCGTGTCCTCGGTGGCCGATTCCATGAGCCGGTTGTTCCCGTCGTAGATCCAAGCGTTGTCGGGCTGGGCGGGATTGGGGTGGCGTTGGTCGGCGATCCGGTTGCCCAGGGGATCAAGGGTGCAGCGGCGGCGCGGGCGAGATGATCGGGGTGGGCGGCGTGGGCGTCGGTATAACCGGTCAGATGGCCCGCGGCATCGTAGGCGTAGGTAATCGTCCGGACGGGGATCTGGCTTCCCACCGGGGGGATCTTCAAGGTGCCGGCCGGCGGCCTGGGAGAGTTGTATCGCCTGGCCGTTGCGGCTGGGGTACGCTTCACGCATTCGCAACCCATTCGCGCCAAAAGAAGTCACAAAACGCAAACCGGTCCCGCTGACTTTTCGTGACACGCCACGACGTCACGTGATGGAGGTACTGGCCAAGGCAAGGTATCGGGGCTAAATTTCTTTTGCGACAAGGATATTCGTCCGGATATCAAGACCACCGTACCCGCCAAGAATACGACCATCGAAGACGCCCTGCGCGTGATTCTGGTCACCAACAAACTCGAACAGAAAGCGATCAACGACAACAGTATCCTTTTATCCGGGGACACCCGACAAGATCAAGGACTGCCAGGCGCTGTCGGTGCGCAGTTTCCATCTTGCCAACGCCAATGTGAAAGCGGTATCGAACACGATCAAGACCATCGTCAAGACCAAGGGTACCCCCGCATCCACGGGGTTCGTATCGGAATCGGTCCGTCGACACGCAAAAGGAAAATTGGTGCGCCCGTCCATATCTACCTACATCGGCTTCCGCATTCATAGCCCGGATCCGGCCAACTTGCTGGGCACGGCGCATCGCTACCGCGTCAAAGGCGAAATCCAGATCGAAGCATGATCGATGCCGCGCTTCTTTCGATGCTTTTGATCTTTTTCCGCCCGGAGACGGATTTCACCGCACACCCTGCCCCTGGAGCACCGCGCGCGGCCTCGCCAGATGCGCCGGCGTTGGAACTCCCCGCGAATCGCTTGGACGATCCCGAAGAGATACCCCGCCGGGCGGCGTATCCTGCCCTTGCGGCAGCGCACCGCGCATTCGTCCAGAACCGCCTGCCACCGATCGCTCCGACCTGCTCCAGCATCAAGGCCATTCCCAATGCGGGAATTTCGTGAATCTTTGTTAAACCAAAGAGTTACGGTCTGAATGACGGTTTGACCGCCGAACTCCCTTCGTCCCGCCTTCGGCGTGACACATCCCTCAGGAGGGAGGTTTGGCTTGCGGCGCTTTGCGCCGGGGGTTCCAGGCTTTTTCCTGAGGAAGGTGACTCGCGCGGTGGCGCGTTTTTGAATCAAACGCCTGTGAATTCCCGTCATTCCCCTGATGGGCGAAAATCCGGTCGACTTGCAGACCAGGGACGTTAGTTATGACCGTCATTCCCGCGAAAGCGGGAATCCAGTTCGTTATCTCCGGCCCGAAGGGCCGCGAATTCAAAGGATGCGGCGCTACGCGCCGGAAGGTACGCGCTGGATTCCCGCTTTCGCGGGAATGACGAGGGGGGGCGGGGAGACGGGGTGATGGGGTGATGGGGCTTTCTTTGTTTTCCGTCGTATCCGTCGTGGTCAGCATTTTTGTTCGCGTTTGGCAATTCGACGCTCCAACGCCCTCCACCCCACGCGGCAGCGCGTTTTCGAATCAACCGCCCACGAATCACCGTCACCCGCCCGCATATTCCCGTTACTCCGTCATTCCCGCGAACGCGGGAATTCATGGCCATTCCCCTTGAAATCATCCGATCCATGATGAAACACCCCACCCGTCATTGCGAGCGAAGCGAAGCAATCCAGTTCGCGCCTCGTCACGGTCCTTCTGGATTGCCACGGCGCTACGCGCCTCGCAATGACGAGCGGGGTGCCCACCTTTCGCGGATCATTGCGAAGGGAGTGGCCATGCCAAACCTTGATTGGCGGCCCTTCGGGCCGGAGACAAGGCACTGGATTCCCGCTTTCGCGGGAATGACGGGGGGACGGGAACAACGACAGGGATGGAGGCGGCGGTGCGACGGTGAACCGGATTCCGGCTTGTCGAGGGAGTGACGGGTTCTCTTTGTTTTTCGTCGTGTTCGTCGTGGTTGAAAAGTCTTTTCTCTGTTTCAAACCGTCAGGTCGATTTGCTGGATGCCGCCGACGCCGCCGTTTTCCCGGAGGTAGATGCCGCTCGCGCGAACCTGGCCCAGCAGGTCGTTGTTTCCGTTCTTGATCGAGAACGGCGAGGATACGCTGGACAGGCTGATCGCGCCGATGTCCATGTCCTTGAGCGGGCGCAGGATGTCGACGCCCGCGCCGTCCTTGATCCACACCGACAGATACGCGAAGGCGTCGTCGTTTTCGTCGATCCAGCCGTTGCCGTCGCCATCGAGGGCGGCCAGTTCGGCGAAACCGTTGCCGGTGCGCGCGCCGAACAGCTCGGAGCCGTCGTTGATCGCGCCGTCCGCGTTGCGGTCGAAGGCCAGGAAACCGCTGCCGCTGCCCAGGAAATTGATCTCTTCGCTGGCGGTTCCGTCGGCGTTGAGGTCGAAGCGGAAACGTTGATCCGTGAGTTGCGCGGCGTCGCCGGAGAAATTGATGACCAGGGGGT
Organism: Accumulibacter sp.; assembly: GCA_031257115.1. Lineage (GTDB taxonomy): Bacteria > Pseudomonadota > Gammaproteobacteria > Burkholderiales > Rhodocyclaceae > Propionivibrio. The sequence continues at coordinate 17,108 of JAIRPF010000088.1, read as the reverse complement.
CACAGGTTTGGCGTCCCCCTAGGCGGATGCTGACGTCGGATTCGGTGTGGTAGTAACGCTCCAGGGTCATCGACAGCTCGAAATCGATGGTCTTGCCGTCCGCCGTCCGTATCGCGCCGCTGGCGGAAAAGCTCGTCCGCTCGGCTTCCGTCAGGGATTCGTGGCGGTCGTATTCGATGTCGTAACCGGCGCCGGATGCCGTGGAAGCCAATGCCCGAAGGCGATCCATCCGGCCCGCGTCGAAAACCTCAACGTCCCGGCCGGTCAGGCGCGCCAGCAAATGGCGGATGAGCGAGAGCTTGTAATCCTGCGCGCCGAGATCCATATCCTCGCTGGCGGCCGCGCTTTCCGCGGCCTGGGCGGCGCGCCCGGCGTCCGAGATATTCACGCGCCCCGGATTCGCGTTCGTGGCCTCCGCGCCGGAGTCCGGCGGCCGATCGCCGGTCCAAATGCGCATGGATTCCGAGATTTCATGCTGCCGTGATTGGCTGTGCTCCGATTCGAGCCGCAGCGCCGAACTCGCGATTCTCATGGCATGCTCCTCTGGTCCGCGAAAGCGTCTTCCTCGCATTCATCGACCGGATACCCGCCCAGTCCGGACACCGGGCACTCGCCGGGCGTTGCATCGAAAAAATCGCTGTCGACCGCCTCGTCGATGACGGACATGAACCGTTCTGTCTTCATGGTTTTCCTCTTCCGATAATCCGGGCCATGCAAGGAATTACGGCAGGGCGGGCGAAACCTTGAGCGGTCGCCGGCTCATTCGGAGCGCTCACGGGAAAAACGGCCAGACCACGGCGCGCCGGTCTGGCGAAACCTCGTTTCAGCGGGTCGGCCAGCCTTGCAGATGCCGCAAGACCAGCGCCTGGAGCGCGCGAATCCAGTCCTCGTTTTCGTTCAGGCAGGGGATGGGGAAGAATTCCCGGCCGCCGGCCCGCAGAAAGATGGATTTCCCGGTGACGGCGATTTCTTCGAGCGTTTCCAGGCAGTCGGCGGGGAATCCGGGGCACAGCGCGTCGACGCGCCTTATTCCTTGCCGGGCGAGATTTTCGAGCGCCTCGGCGGTGTACGGTTGCAGCCATCGCGCGGAGCCGAAACGCGACTGGAAGGCGATGACGCAGCGATCCTCGCCGAGGCCGAGCGCGCGCGCCAGCAGACGGCCCGTGGTCAGGCACTCGTCGCGGTAGGGGTCGCCCCGCTCGGCGGCTTTCGCCGGGATGCCGTGGAAGCTCATGACCAGGCGGCAGGACGAATCCGGCGGGCCGTGCGCGGCCCAATGGCGGCGGACGCTCGCGGCGAGCGCCTCGATATAGCCCGGTTCGGCGGCGAAGCCGCGCACCGTGCGCAGTTCCGGCTGGTCGCGCACGGAGGCGGCCCAGCGGAAGGCGGCGTCGAAGGCGCTGGCGGTGGCGCCGGCGGAATACTGCGGATGGAGCGGCAGCAGCAGGATGCGCGCGCAGCCTTCGCCCGCCAGGCGGGTCAAGGTCTCCGCGATCGACGGCCGGCCGTAGCGCATCGCGTAATCGACGCGCACGCGGTGCCCCGACTGTCCGAGAAAACCGCGCAGCAGCGCGGCCTGCCGCCGCGTGTGCGCTTCGAGCGGCGAACCTTCGTCCGTCCAGATCGCGGCGTATCGTTTGGCGGATTTCGCGGGGCGGGTGTTGAGCACGATGCCGTGGAGAATCGGCCACCAGAGAATCCGGGGCGTTTCCACCACGCGCGGATCGGACAGGAATTCGCGGAGATAGCGGCGGACGGCCGGCGCGGTCGGCGCGGCGGGCGTGCCGATGTTGATCAGCAGCGCGGCCGTCTGGCCGGCCTCCCCGGCGCGGCCCGGAGCCGGCGCGGAGCGCGGCGGCGGCATCAGGAACCGGCCTGCTGGGTCAGTGCCGAGGAGAGCAGCTTGGCCGTGATGTCGACGATCGGGATGACGCGCTCGTAGGCCATGCGCGTCGGCCCGATGACGCCGACGGAACCGACGATCTGGCCGTCGACCTCGTAGGGCGCGGTGACCACGCTGCATTCGTCGAGCGGCGCGAGTCCGGATTCGCCGCCGATGTAAATCTGGATGCCGCTGGCCCGGTGCGAAATGTCGAGCAGCTGCATGAGCGCCGTGCGCTGCTCGAAAAGATCGAACAGCTCGCGCAGGCGTCTCATGTTCGACGACAGTTCCTCGACTTCCAGCAGGTTGCGCTCGCCCGAAATGACGTACTCGTCGTCATACCGGTTCAGCGCCTCGTCGCCCGCCGCCAGCGCCGCGGCCATCAGATTCTGCAAATCGCCGCGCAGCTTGCGCAATTCCTCCCGCACGCGGTTGCGAATCTGCCCGAAATCGTGCCCGGCGAAATGCTGGTTCAGATAGTTGGCGGCGACGGTCAGTTCGGCGGCCGAGTAAGGGCGCTCGGTAAACAGAATGCGGTTCTGCACGTCGCCGTCCGTGGTCACCAGGATCAGCAGGATGCGCTTTTCCGACAGGCTGACGAACTCCATCTGCCGGACGCGCTGCGCCTTGCGCCGCGGCGTGAAGACGATGCCGGCGAAATGCGTGAATCCGGAGAGCAGTTGCGAGGCGCTGTTGATCAGCTCCTTCGGATGCGAAGGATGCAGGCGGCCCTCGATGGCGTGGATCTTCTCGTTCTCCAGCGGTTGCATGGTCAGCAGGCTGTCGACGAAAAAGCGGTAGCCGCGCGGCGTCGGCACCCGGCCGGCGGACGTGTGCGGACTGGCGATGAAACCCAGCTCCTCCAGATCGGCCATCACGTTACGCACCGTCGCCGCCGACAAGTCCAGTCCGGAATACCTGGAAAGCGCGCGCGAGCCGACCGGCTGACCGTCCGCGATGTAGCGCTCGATCAGGGTCTTGAGCAGGGTTCGGGAGCGTTCGTCGAGCATGAAAGGATTCTACAAAAGAAACCGGAAAGATGATAACCCCCGATGGAGCGGGCGTTTTTCGGGAAAATTTTCGGAACCGGCGTTTTTGCCTGAACGGACGGCGACCTTCGATCCGGCGAAGGCCGTTACCCACGCCGGCATGCTGCCGCGTTTTGAAGTGGACTCCCAGGTCGAGCAAGACCTGGCGCGTCGTCTACCATCGCGCCATCGTTGGCGATCCATGGGCGCCTGGCAATACCGGGGCCCGCGTCATCCTGAACGTCATTACCCGGCGGATTCAAAACGACAAGCCTGACAGCCGGGCAAGCCGCTGGCCGGACGTCTTGCCGAATGCCGGCGCATCCGCGCCGGGAGCTTCCGGATCGTGTACCGGGCGAATGCCGTGACCATCGAAGTGTCGATCGTTGCCGTTGGACGGCGGCGCGACGCCGAAAACCCATTTCGCGCGAAGCGCCACGCCAGGCATCCCCCTGAAGGAGGTGTTGCGCCGAAGGCGTGACGGAGGAAGTTGAGCGGTGGTGTTTCCGAGCGCGGTCGGGAGAACGATAAGAGAGTGGGGCGGCCGAATTACCGGACGCGGACGAACGGGAAAGCGTGCCGGGTAATGCTTTGTGAACACTGCCCGCATGGTGGGGGATGACGGCAACCGCGACGCCGGGGCCATGAATGACCTAGCTTGGGGAGTACGCCCATCAGCGTGGCATGGAATGATCCGGACGCTACGGCGCAACGGATGGGCATGAGCGATCAAGGCGGCACGGTGCCCGATGGGGCAGTAGCACAATTGGTGGACATCGTGGGTTCGCGGACAGTGGTTGCGCGAGCGCGAATGACTATCGGCGGCACCCCCTGCACGGCGCAAGCCAAGCCCTCCTCCTGAGGGAAGTGTTACGCCGAAGGCGTGACGGGGGAGTCGGGCGGTCGAATCATCAGAATGGAAAACCGCCATTCCTTCGATCGCCGGAATCCGGGGCGTTCGTCAAATAGTCGCGTCTGGAAATTCAAGCGCCTGACTCCTTCCGACTCGCGGCTTTGCCGCGAGCCATCTCCCTCGAGAGGGAGGCTTATCCTTGCGGCGCTTCGCGCCGGAATGTACGCGCTGGATTCCCGCTTTCGCGGGAATGACGAGGGGTTTATGGGAATGACGGGGGGTTATGGGAATGACGGGGATTCTCTTTCGCTTTTTGCTTTTCGCCGTGCTCGCCGTGGTTGAGGTTTTCCGTTCCTGTTTTTCGTCGTGCCCGTCATGGTTAAAAAAGCTTTTCTCCACATTCTCCGTGGCCAAAAGATTTTCGCCCTTCGCCGCGCCGTTGTGGTTATCCTTCGCTTTTTTCGACGGGGGAAGCCGATGAGAATCGCCGTCATGGGCGCGGGCGCGGTGGGGTGTTATTACGGGGGCGCGCTCGCGCGGGCCGGGCGCGAGGTGCGGCTGATCGGGCGGGCGCGCCATGTGGACGCGGTGAACCGGCACGGCCTGCTGCTGGAAACGGACGCGGGCGGCGAGCGCGTCCGGCTTTCGGCGACGACCGGCGCCGACGGCGTCCGGGGCGCCGGGCTGGTGCTTTGCTGCGTGAAGAGCGCCGACACGGCGCGGGCCGCGGCCGACATGGAAGAGCATCTCGACGCGGACGCCATCGTCGTCAGCCTGCAAAACGGCGTCGGCAATCCCGGCGCGCTGCGCGCCTCCTTGGCGCGGGAAGTCCTCCCCGCCGCCGTCTATGTCGCGGCGCGGATGGCCGGCGACGGGCACGTGCGGCACCACGGCGGCGGCAAGCTGGTGCTTGGCGATACGCCGCGCGCCGGCCAGGTGGCGGAGATTTTCGCCGGCGCGGGGATTCCGGTCGAAATTTCCGGCAATATCGAGGGCGAACTGTGGACCAAGCTCATCGTCAATTGCGCCTATAACGCCCTGTCGGCCCTCTCCGGCCTGCCTTATGCCCGGCTGACGCGAGAGGCCGGCGTCGCGCGGGCGCTGCGCGACGTGGCCGGCGAATGCCTGGCCGTGGCGGAAAAGGCGGGGGTCGCGCCGGCCGGGGACGTCTGGGCGAGCATCGAGCGCATCCCGTTCGCCATGCCCGGCCAGCTTTCCTCGACCGCCCAGGATCTGCAACGCGGCCACCCCACCGAAATCGACCATCTGAACGGTTTCATCGCGCGCCGGGGCGAGGAACTCGGCGTTCCCACGCCCGTCAACCGGCTGTTGCATACCCTGGTGAAAATCCTGGAAACGCGATCAGCAACTCATTAGCGGCAGGCATTCATGCCTGCCACTGTAAACGAACCTGGAAGGGGTTCGCGCCCCTCCCAGGTGGCCACGGTCGAAACCCCGGCCTTCAGGCCGGGGTTCCCGCCTTCGTACCGCCCTGAAGGGCGGGGTTTCAAACCGGAGTCAGTTTTATGATCATGAAACGGCCCGCCTGGTTGAAGGGCCTGCTCGCCAGGCTCGACGGGAGAACGCACTCGCCGTCGCTGACGGCGTTCGAAATTTTCCGCTACATCGGGCCGGGAATGCTGGTCGCGGTGGGTTTCATCGATCCGGGCAACTGGGCCGCGAACATCGCCGGCGGCGCGCGATTCGGCACCGCGCTGCTGTGGGTCATCACCCTGTCCACCCTGATGCTGATCGTTCTGCAACACAACGCGGCGCATCTGGGCATCGCCACGGGGCTGTGCCTCTCCGAGGCCGCCACGCGGCACATGCCGCGCTGGACGGGGCGTTCCCTGGTCGGTTCGGCGGTGCTCGCCGCCATTTCCACGGAAGTCGCCGAACTGCTTGGCGGAGCCATCGCCATCAACATGCTGCTGGGTGTTCCGGTCAAGCTGGCGGCCGTCGCCGTCGCGCTGTTCGTCGCCTTTTTCCTTTATAGCAACTCGTACAAGCGCATCGAAGCGGTCATCATCGGTTTCGTCTCGATCATCGGCGTCTCCTTCATCTACGAGCTGCGCCTGGTGCCGGTCGATTGGGGAACGACTTTCCGGCACTGGGTGACGCCGGCCCTTCCCGACGGGTCGATCGTGCTGGTGATGAGCCTCCTGGGCGCCGTGGTCATGCCGCACAACCTTTTCCTGCATTCGGAAATCATCCAGAGCCGGCAATGGCATCTGGAAGACGAACGGATCATCGCCCGCCAGCTCAAGTACGAATTCCTGGACACCCTTTTTTCGATGGGCATCGGCTGGGCGATCAACAGCGCCATGATCATCGTCGCGGCGTATACCTTTTTCAGCGCCCGCGTCGAAGTCTCCGAGCTTTCGCAAGCCTCCACGGTGCTCGAACCGATCCTCGGCAAGGGCGCGGCGCTGGTTTTCGCCTTCGCCCTGCTGTGCGCCGGCGTCGCCTCGTCGATCACCGCCGGCATCGCCGGCGGCAGCATCTTCGCCGGCCTGTTCGGCGAACCCTACGACATCGGGGACACGCATTCCCGCCTGGGCGTAAACCTCGTGCTCGGCCTCTCGCTGGCGGTCATCCTGCTGATCGAGGATACCCTGCAAGGACTCGTGCTCTCGCAAGTCGTGCTCTCGCTGCAACTGCCCTTCACCATCTACCTGCTGGTCCGCCTCACTTCGTCCAGGGAAGTGATGGGCACGCACGCCAATTCGCCCGGCACGCGCTGGCTGCTGACCGCCTTCGGCATCATCATCGCCCTGCTCAACCTGTACCTGCTTTTCGATTTTTTCAGGGGATTTTTCCCCTGATCGCGTCCCCGGCGCAAGCCGTTTCTCAAAAGCGAAAAGCGTTCAACCACGACGGACGCGGCGAAAACAGAGAAATAATACGTCATTCAATTAGTGATATAAAATCATGTTTTCAATTGATTTATCAATTACTTTCTCCGCATAACCAAGCAACATAATTCAATCAAAACAAGAAATCCTTGGCGTATATTCCAGCGTGGAGCGCCGCAAGCCAAGCCTCCCTCTTGCGGGAGGTGGCTCGTGCGATAGCGCGAGTCGGGAGGAGTCGCGGCAACGGTTTCCCGATTGCGTTTTGGAATCCAACCGCCGAACTCCCTCCGTCACGCCTTTGGCGCGACACCTCCATCAGGAAGGATGCTTTGTTTCAGCGGCGCTTCGCGCCGAATCTCCGATTCGATCCGCCGCCGGCGAACCTGCCGCGCGGCCGCGGGAACACGGTATCATTGTCCATCGATCCGGGCGACCGCCTTGCCAAATTCCTGGAAAAATCCTTCAACCGGAGTGAAACCGAACATGAATGTAAATGCCGCCACGCTCCCAGTCGTCGACGCCATCCGTTCCCGGCGTTCGATCCGCCGTTTCCTGCCCACACCGGTGGACGCCGGCACCGTCAGGGAAATCCTGGATCTGGCGGCGTGCGCGCCGTCGGGTTCCAACGTCCAGCCGTGGAAGGTTTACGCGCTGGCCGGGGCGGAAAAGGAGGCGCTGGGCCGGGCCGTCACCGAAAAATATCTGGCCTCGGGGGCCGAAGAGGACGGGGGCGACTATTACCCCAGGCGGTGGGTCGAGCCGTGGCTTTCCCGCCGGCGCAAGGTCGGCGCCGATCTGTATGCCCTGCTCGGCATCGGCCGGTGCGACAAGGAAAAAAGAACCCGGCAATGGACGCGCAATTACCGTTTTTTTGACGCGCCGGTCGGGCTGATCTTTACCACCGACCGCGTTTTCGGCACGGGGATGCTGCTCGACAATGGCATGTTCATGGAAAACGTGATGCTCGCCGCGCGGGCCTATGGACTCGATACCTGCCCGCAGGCCGCGTTCATCGATTTCCAGGCCACCATCCGGCAGACGCTCGGCTTGCCGGAAAACGAACGGGTGATCTGCGGCATGGCGCTCGGTTACGCCGATCCCGACGCGCCGGAGAACCGGCTGCGCACGGAACGCGTTCCGGCCGGGGCGTTCGCGGACTTCCGCGGCTTCGCCCCGTGATGGAGAAAACGCGAGGGGAGAACGCGGGGGTATTTTTCATCGTCGATACGAAAATGGAATGAATCATGCACGCCCTGACCGTCTATATTCCCGCGCCATATCTCGAACGGGTGAAGGACGCGCTTTTCGCCGCTGGCGCGGGGCGGTATGCGCGCTATGACCGCTGTTCCTGGCAGACCCTCGGCGACGGGCAGTTCCGGCCGCTGGAAGGCAGCCGCCCTTTCATCGGCTCGCCGGGCGGGGAGGAGCGCGTTCCCGAATACCGCGTCGAGATGATTTGCGAAGATGATAGGATCGACGAGGTCGCCGCCGCGCTGCGCGCCGCGCATCCTTACGAGGAACCTGCTTTCCACTTCGTCCGCGTGGCGGATGCCGTTCCGCGTTGAGCGCGCGGCGGGGCGGGTATCCGCCGCGCGGAAAACGGCCTGAGGCATGGTGTTTCCATTGGACTTCCGCTTGACGATCGAAACGCTACGCTATACACTTCGGCCATGATCGAGTCGTTCCTTCACAAAGGGCTGAAGACATTTTTCGAGACCGGAAGCAAGGCCGGTATCCAACCCCATCAGGCGGCCCGGCTGGGGCGTTTGCTTTCGCGTCTGGATGTCGCCCGAACGGCCGCCGACATGAACGTGCCGGGCTGGGGTCTGCATCCGCTGTCGCGCGATTTGGCCGGGCACTGGGCGGTCACGGTCAACGGCAACTGGCGGCTGACCTTCGCCTTTGAGAGGGAAGACGCGATCCTCGTGGATTATCAGGACTATCACTGATCACTGACGGAGAAAAACATGACCCGAATGCACAATCCGCCGCATCCCGGAGAAACGCTCAGAGAAGACGTTTTGCCGGCGCTTGGCCTGACCGTCACGCAAGCCGCTGAACAGTTGCGCGTCACTCGCGCGGCGCTCTCCAGGGTACTCAACGGCCGCGCGGCGATTTCGCCGGAGATGGCGCTGCGCATCGAAGGATGGCTGGGCGTCGAGAACGGCGGCCGGGCCGACGCCTGGCTGTCGCAGCAGGCGGCCTACGATTTGTGGAAGACCCGGAAAGCGGGCATTCCAAAGGTAACGCGGGCAACCATCGCGCGGGGTGTTTCGCGGAGTGTCTCGGTTTGACGCCCATTTCCGTCCGTCATTTTTCGAATGAAAGGAGAATCTCTCATGTATTGGGATAATGTAAAGCCTGAAAACTGTTTTTTTGTCCTAGTCGATTTTCAGGCCAGTTTTTTCAATCTCATCGACAGGAAAATCATCCGGTTGGCGAAATCGAACGTCTGCCTCATGCTCGACATGTTCAGGACGCTGGACATTCCGTGCGTGGGAACCGACCATTACAGGAAGGGCCTGGGAACGACCATGCCGGAGATCCTGGCCAAATGGCATGGCGCGGAAATCAGGGACAAGGTGACTTTCAGCGCCCTCGGCTGCGCCGAACTTTTGAAGGATCTGGAAAACGTCGGAAACAGGAAAATCGCCGTCGTCGCCGGGATCGAGACGCAAATCTGCGTTCTCCAAACGACGCTCGATCTGCTTCGCAAGGGTTATGAAGTTCTCGTCGTCAATGACGCCGTGCTTTCTTCTTCCAAACTGAAATGGAAAAACGGGCTACAGCTCGCCAGGGAGGCGGGCGCGCACGTCGTTAACACGGAAACCGTGATTTTCCACCTGCTGCAAAGAGTCGACCGCCCCGAATTCAAGCTGCTCGTAAAACTCCTGAAAGACCAGAAAGCGTTTTTGTCGCAGGAGTGAGTAGTTTCAATATGGCAAGTCCACCTGAAATCATCCGATATGTACGCCCCACCATCATTGCGAGCGAAGCAATCCAGTCTCCGCCCGATCCCGGTCATTCTGGATTGCCACGGCGCTGCGCGCCTCGCAATGACGGGCGTGGGATTGCCGCTTCTTGCGGATGATTGCAAAGGGAGTGGCCATTGGCCATAGCCTTGTTTCGCGCGTGGCGGGAAGCGGAGAACCGGGCGGTTCTCCGCGTTTCGATCGGTATGACTACAGCAGCTCGCGCATGACCGCGTACAGCGCGCTCTTTTGCTCGATGCCGATTCCGGGCGCCGAGGGCAGGCCCACGTAGCCGTCCCGCACGGTGATGCCGTCGGCAAATCCGCCGAAAGGCTGGAACACGCCGGGATAGGATTCGTTGCCGCCGAGATGAAGCCCGGCGGCGATGTTCAGCGACATCTGGTGCCCGCCGTGGGGAATCACGCGGCGGGTCGACCAGCCCAGTTCTTTCATAACGTCCAGGGTGCGCATGTATTCGACAAGGCCATAGGACAGGGCGCAATCGAATTGCACCCAGTCCTTTTCCGGGCGCATGCCGCCGTAGAGCAGCAGGTTGCGGGCATCCTGATGGGAGAAAATGTTTTCGCCCGTGGCCATCGGCGGGTCATAATGCCCCGTCAATTCGGCTTGCAGCGCGTAGTCCAGGGGATCGCCGGCTTCTTCGTACCAGAACAGATTGTAGGCGCGCAGGGCCTCGGCGTATTCGATCGCGGTCTTGAGATCGAAACGCCCATTGGCGTCGACCGCCAGGCGGGAGCCGTCGCCGCCCAGGACTTCGATGACCGCCTCGATGCGGGCGAGGTCTTCCTTCAAGGGAGCCGCCCCGATCTTCATCTTGACGACGGAATATCCCATGTCCAGATAGCCGCGCATTTCATCCTGCAGCCTGGCGTGATCCTTGCCCGGATAATAGTAGCCGCCCGCGGCATACACGAACACCTTGTCGTCGGCCTGACCGCCGCGATACCGATCGGCCAGGAGGCGATACAGGGGCTTGCCCTCGATCTTGGCCACCGCGTCCCAGACAGCCATGTCTATGGTGCCCACGGCGACGGAACGCTCGCCGTGCCCGCCGGGTTTCTCGTTCCTGAACATGGCGTTCCAGATGGCGAAAGGATCGAGGTTGTCGCGCTCCTTGTCGATCAGGCTTTCCGGGGCCGCTTCCATGATCCGCGGAATGAAGCGTTCCCGCATGAGCGCACCCTGGCCGTAACGGCCATTCGAATGGAAACCGAAACCGATCACCGGCTTTCCGTCGCGGATGACGTCGGTCTCCACGGCCACGGTCGAACACGTCATCCTGGAAAAGTCGATATAGGCGTTGGCGATGGATGACGCGATGGAAACGGTTTTCTCACGAATGCTGACGATGCGCATTTGTCATGATCTCCTGTCAAATGATGATCCGCGCGACACGATCGACGCGCGGGGCGGCTGTTCTGGAAAAAAAGACGGGAACGCGAATGCCCTGGCCGGCGCGCTCCCTTTTTCATTCACATATCCTATTTCATCGCATAGGGCAGCACCGTGATGAGCCACGGGAATGTCGTCAGGATGACCAGGGTAATCAGCAGCGCGAAGAGATAAGGCATCGAGGCTTTCATCACCCGCTCGATGGGCACCTTGCTGATCGCGCTGGCGACGAACAGGTCGAGTCCGACCGGCGGCGTGATGCAGCCGATCGCCAGGTTGACGACCATCAGCACGCCGAAGAACAGCGGATCGATCCCCAGCGCCTTGGCCACCGGCAGAAAGATCGGCGTCAGAATGACGACCGCGGCGGAGGCGTTGACCAGGGTGCCGGCGATCAGCAGCACGACGTTCAGGGCCATCATGAACATGATCGGCGAATGAGTGACCGAGACGACGAATTCGCCCAGGTGGTGAGGAATCCGCTGGAAGGTGAGCATCCAGCCAAAGACGTTGGCCGCGCCGACCAGCGCCATGATGATCGTCGTGCCGATCACCGCCTGGAAGACGATTTCCGGGAAGTCCTTGAGCCTGAGTTCCTTGTAGATGAACAGCCCGACGATGATGCCGTAGACCACCGCGACGGCCGCCGCCTCGGTCGGCGTGAAGATGCCGCCGTAAATGCCGCCGATGATGATGACCGGGGTGAGCAGCGCGAAGAAGGAATCCTTGAAGGCCGTGATCAGGTTCGGAAACGAGAAGTTTCCCTCTGGGGCAAGCCCGCGCTTTCGCGCGAGGTACCAGCTCACGAACATCATCGAGAGGCCCATCATGATGCCGGGGACGAAGCCGCCGACGAACAGGTCGCCGATCGAGGTGTCGGCGATGGCGCCGTAGACGACCATGGTGATCGACGGCGGAATGACGATGCCGACCACGCCGCTCGAAGCGACGACGCCGGTCGCCCAGTCGCGCCCGTAGCCCCGTTTTTCCATGGCGTTGATCATGGTGGTTCCGAGCGCCGCCGTCGTCGCCGCCGACGAGCCGGAGATCGCGGCGAAGAAACAGCCGGAGACCGACACCGTTTGCGCCAGGCCGCCGCGGAACGAGCCGACCAGCGCCATCGAGAAGTTCACCAGCCGCTGCGTCACGCCGCCCGCCGACATGAACGCCCCGGCGAGCATGAAGAAGGGGACGGCCATGAAGGAGAACGAGTCGACGCCCGCGAACATGTACTGAGTGACCATGACCAGCGGCCGGTCGATGAAGAAATACATGATCATCGCCACCGACAGGCAGAGCGCGTAGGCGACCGGCACGCCGAGCAGGGCGAGACCGAGAAAGACGGACAACAGTAGATAATCCATGTTTTTCCTCCCTTTTTCAGCTGTGGATTTCTTCGCGTTTCGCCGGTACGCCCTTGAACAGGCGGAGGGTGTCGCGGATCAGGTACAGGAGCATGAGCACCGCGCTGATCGGGATGACGGCGTAGATGTAGCTCATCGATATCTCCATGCCGGGCGAGGTCTGGAAAGTCATCGTCTTGGTCATTTTCGTGCCCTGCGTCAGCAGGATGGCGACGAACAGATAGCCGCATATCAGCGAGAGCGCCGCCAGCAGTTTGCCGACGAGGGTGCCCTTGAAGTGGTTGGGCAGGAATTCGACGGCGAGGTGCCCCGATTCCCCCATGATGAGCGCCGAGCCGAGAAAGACGACGTAAACGAAGAGGTAACGCGCGACTTCTTCCGACCATTGCGCCGTGTAGCCGAAGCCGTAGCGGGTGATGACTTGCATGAAGATCGTGATCAGCATGATCATCATGGCGACGAATGAGAACCAGTAGAGTACCGATCTCACCTTGCCCAGGATTGCGTCCAGCATTTGCCTTCCTCCTGATGAAAAACCCGGACGATGCCGCTGTCCGGGTTCTGGATTGGTATCGAATTGGATTTTCTTGTTTGCTTTATTTTACGGCGCGCACCTTGGCGACGAAGTCCTTGTGCGCCTGCGGCAGTTCTTCGTAGCACACCTCGGTCGCTTTCTGGAACGGTGCCTTGTCGACTTCGATCACCTCCATCTTGCCGGTCGCCTTGATCTTGTCCCAGAATCCGGTGTCCTCGGCCTCGGAGAGTTTCCGCTGCCAGGCGATCGCCTCGGTGGCCGCTTCCTGGATGGCGGCCTGTTCTTCCGGCGTGAGTTTTTTCCATGTGGCGACGGAGATGAGCACGGGTTCCGCCGCGTAGGAGTGGCCGGTCAGCGAGGCGTATTTTTGCACTTCATAGAAACGCTTGGTGTAGATGTGCGCGCTTGGGTTTTCCTGGCCGTCGACCACGCCGGCCTGCATCGCCGAATAGAGTTCGGCCAGCGCCATCGGCGTCGGTGAACCGCCCAGCGCCTTGATGAGTTCGACGTAAGTCTTGTTGTTCTGCACGCGAATCTTCAGGCCCTTGACGTCGGCGGGCGACTTGATCGGCCGGACGTTGTTGGTCATGTGCCGGACGCCGTTTTCCATCCAGCCGAGCAGCTTGACGCCTTTCTTTTCCAGCGCCCCGGCCAGTTCCATGCCGATGGTGTCCAGCGCCTTGTAGGCATGCGCCCGGTCGCGGATCAGGAAGGGCATGTCGAACAACCCGACTTCAGCCTGGAACGATCCGAGTTCGGCCGTTCCGGCCAGCATCATGTCGACGGTTCCGTAGATCAAGCCTTCGATCAGTTCCTTGTGCGTGCCCAGCTGGGAGGACGGGAACACCTGGATTTCGATGTCGCCCTTCGATTTTTCCTTGACCAGCTTGGCGAAATAATCCGCGCCCTGGCCATAGGGATTGCTCGGCTCGGCGATGTGCCCCAGCTTGAGCACCGTGGCGGCGACGGCGGAACCGGAAATCGCCAGCGAAACTACGACCGCGTTCAGAGTCCAAAACAGTTTTTTCATGAAACACCTCTCTTGAAGTAGTGACAAAAACAGCACGATTCTAACTTACCGTGACTCCCATAGGGGGGTCATGTTGGATTATCTTTACCGTATCGATTTGTTTTTCTTTCATTCCGGGGCGGCTTCTTTCGCGCGACCCTTGCCCGCCCACTGGCCGTCGACCGCCCGGTTTCGGCCAGTGGGCGATCCCCGGACTTGCCGGGGACTCAAAGGTTTGGAAAACCATGCGATTCATCTTGCGGGAACGCGCGTCGAAAGCGGCTGCGGCTCATAGCTCGGATCAATCGCACAACTGCCCGGTGTCCATTTGGCATCGAGCGCGGCGCATCGCTGCGCGACATCCAGCGCGGACGGCTTATTGCCGGATTCCTCCCAATCGAGCAAGGCCTCCATGACGGCAATGTATTCGGCGTCGCTCAGGTAGCTGTGCGTTTTTCCGGGTGAGCGGGCATAAAGCTGACGCAGGTTCGCGCTTCTGCCAGCCTTGTTGACCGTATTTTCCCAGGTATTCGCGAGTTCCACGAATGCGGTCGGATCATCGATCCAGCGAAGTGTCATGATCGGCATGGCAATATCGCCCGTCGGGTCGGCGTCTTTCGCAAACGCCATCACCGCGTCGAGATCCGCGGCGTAACGCAAGCCCATGGCGTCGATTTCCGCGTTGAGCCAAGCGTCGTCGTGCGATCCCATATAGTAAACCGAGTCGTTCCGGAAAGGATTCCTGCCGTTCAGTCTGTTGAAAACGATGTCCTGAAAATGATTCGTTCCCCAATTGAGATGGCTTTGAATCTGGTTTTCCGGGATTTTGATGACATTGACGATGTCCGTGGACTTTTGCTGCTGTTCGGGCGTGCGTTGAGCGAAGGGCTTGTTCAGTCCCAGACATTCGTTGATTCTCGATGAAATGTTTGGAGACAAGGTGCTGTCCTTGGTGGGCAACCCCTGCCACAGCGGATATTGGGTCTCGGCCGGGCGAGGATGATTCTTGCACAGCGCCTGATAGACGACGCGGATGTCGAGCCTGAAATCGTATGATTTCGTTCCGCCGCCCAAAACGCCGCTCGTCAACAATACCGCGTCGACCTTGGGTTTGACTTTCGACAAGGCGCTGTCGACTTCGGCGGCTCGTGCCGCAACGCCCGCGCCCCAGGACTGGCCGTGAAGGATCACTTTGTCGGGCTTGCCGACGAGTCCGACCGCGATTGGCAAAAGCACCGCCATGTCTTCCGCCGCGCTCAACACCGCGACACCGCCCTGCTTGTACGAAGTCACCGCGAAAGCATAGCCGGCCCTTATCCAGACCGTCCAGCGGTCGAGGTCATCGATGGCTCTCTGCTCCGTCACCGCGCCAAGGGATGGGCCGCCGTGCGCGTGAATGACGAGCTTGCCGTTCCAGTCCGCCGGTTTCACAACCCAGAAATAGGCGTCGTTCTCGTCTCGTCCCGTCCAGCACGTCACGTTGGCCGGCAACGTGGTGATCGAAGCGGGACACGCCGACGCCTGGGGCAATGTGATACTGGGCGGCGTCAACTCCTCGACCGGCGGCGGCGAATCGTTGCCGTGTCCGCCGCCACCGCCGCAGCCGGCCAATGCCATAATGGCCCCGATGCCGGCCAGCAATCGGGTAAAGGGCCGTAAGGAGTACGCCGTTTTGCCTCTATTTCCTCGTTCAGAAGTCATCATGATTTTTTCCTTTCATACGTTATAGTCTTTTGCCCGATGATGCGATTTCACGTTTCCGGAAACGACGGTCGGCTCGCGAACGGCTGTTCGATGGCCGGGGGAAATCCCCCTCGTGATTGGTTGTATCTGAAATAAAGCCAATTTGAAACTTTTGTGCCTTATATTTTTATTTTTGATAGTTTTATAACATTTATGAGCCTGTTGTCAACAGCTGTCCGGCTTCATCGTGAAAATTTTTTGTGACGACCCCATGAACAACGATCCCCTGCTGATTCGCTTGCTTGCCATCGAAAAACTGACGAAGCACGAACGGACGCTCGCCGACTGGTTCGAAAATTCCTATCCGCACATGGCTTTTTCCAATCTGGAGGAGATCAGCGCGACCAACGGCGTCAGCAAAGCCACGGTGACGCGCTTCGTGCGCCGGTTGGGATATGAGGATTTCCGGGCATTCAGCCGTGCCCTGAAAGAGGAGGTCGCCCAGAATTTCGATTCGCCGGTGGAACGCTCGGTGTCAGGCAGGAAAAGGAGAATCGGCGCGCATCCCGGCGATTTGCTGCGCGAGCATTTGACTCTGGGCAAGCTGGATCTGCAACGTACATTGGATCAGGCGGATGACGAAACATTCGCCACGGTATCGCGTCTCGTCAGCAATCCGGAACGGCGGCTGTTTCTCATGTCGGTGGCGACGGGCCGCATGTTGCTCGGCTACTTTTACCTATTGACCAAATACCGGCGGCCCAATGTCTGCCTGCTGGCGGGCACCGATCATCTCGCCCACGAAATGCTGGACGCTGAACCATCCTCCGTGCTGCTGGTGACCAATTTCGACCGCTTCCCCACCAGTGTGCTGGCGGTAATGAAGCATTTTTTCGAACTCGGCGCGGAAACCATTTTGCTCACCAACCGGCGCAGCAATCCGTTATTGCGCTATGCCAGGCATTCACTGTTCATCCATAGCGAATCCGAAACCGTTTTCAAAAGCCGCTGTGCCATGCTGGTGATGCTGGAGTCCCTGGTCGCCGGCATGGGGAGCGCATCCCGCGAGAAGGATGACGATAACCGCTTGAATGCCATGGAGGCGCTGTTTCGCAAGCTCGATATCTATCTGCAAAAAGAAGGGGCATCGTCATCAAGGGGCCGTGGTTTCAGGAAGAATGGGCCGGCTCGGTCAGAACACGGCGAGGTCGAGGAGCAACATGGCAAGCATCCCGCCGATGCCGGGGATCAGCGTGAGCCGAACGATTTTGAAAGGTGAACACTCCCCTATTCGCTGGCAATGTTCACATAGCATTGTTCTCTGATTATTTTTGTGCCATAAAGTCATTTTGCCAGCGCGAAGAGGAGGCGTGAATGGAAAAGGCGAAAAGAGTTTGTCCGCGCTGTCACAGCGAGAAGACGCGCAAGAACGGTGTCACCAAAGGGATTCAACGGTGTTTGTGTGCCGCGTGTGGTCGCACGTTCTCAGAAACACCCAGGTTCAGTCAAGAGAT
>JAIRPF010000067.1 GCA_031257115.1 Accumulibacter sp. | reverse complement strand
GCACCGCCCTGAAGGGCGGGGTTTCAAACCGGAGTCAGTTTTACGATGAATCAGCGCACGGACAAGGACAAGGTTGGCGAGGAACTCGCGGCGCAGCGTTTCGGCATGTTGGCGGACATCGCCCGCGAACTGGCTGGCGAGGTGCTTTTCCCGACCTGCTTCGACGTCGTGATGCGCCTGCGCCGCGAATTGCAGAATCCGAATATCAGCCTCCCGCGCGTCGCGCAGATCGTCCAGCTCGAACCGCTGGTGGCCACCAAGCTGCTTCGCCTGGCCAATTCGGCGGTCTACGCCACGGGCGGGCCGCGAGTCCGCGACCTGCCGGCGGCCATCCACCGGATCGGCCTGAACGCCGTGCGCGCCACGGCGCTGTCGGTGGCGATGGGCGAAATCCTGCAAGCCAAGGAAATCGCCGGATTTTCCGCGCTCGCGCAAAACCTTTGGGAACATTCGATCC
The DNA here is from genome assembly GCA_031257115.1 of Accumulibacter sp. Lineage (GTDB taxonomy): Bacteria > Pseudomonadota > Gammaproteobacteria > Burkholderiales > Rhodocyclaceae > Propionivibrio. Next base: position 2,597 of record JAIRPF010000067.1, on the reverse strand, counting down.
TGTGCGCGGCGGCGGCGCGGCTGCTGGCGCACACCTACACACGGGCGATCCGGTCGGAGGAAGCGATGTTCGCCGGCCTGGTCCACGATCTCGGCGCCTTTTACATGCTGTATCGGGCGGCGCAATATCCCGAACTCCGCGAGCGGCCCGATTCCATCCGCTATCTCATCGTGGAATGGCACGAAGCCATCGGAGTCTCGCTGCTCAAGGCGCTCGACCAGCCCTCGGAAATCACGCGAGCGGCCACCGACCACGACCATTCCCGCCCCTTCCCGGACGTTCCGAGGACGCTGGAAGACGTGGTCTACGCCGGCAATCTGCTGGCCGGCGGCTACCGCGCCTGGTTCGACCCGGACGGCGAAACGCGGGAGCCGCAGGACGAGGAGGTAGCGTCCTTCCGCGAGAAATACGCGGAACTCCTGCCACAAATCGAAGCCGAGGCGCGCGAGATGCACACCGCGCTGGGGTGAGAAAGGCTTGAGTCTGTTCCAGCCAGGGAATCTCATGAAGGCAGGCAGGATGCAGTCCGGACAAAGCAGACTAGCCAAGCCAAACGCGAGCGCCTGACCGGACACTTCGTCGCTGTGGCGAGGGCGCGAATGCCTTGGCGCTCTTTGATCGGAATAGCGTTACCGGAATAGCGTTACTTTTAGGGCGGAAAAAATTGATCGTCGAGCGCGGCGGCATGGAACGGAATGTCCGCCGCTGGTTTTTGCCTCTCTCCGTCCTCTCGCATCTCTTTGCATATCGGATGCCGAACAATCGCTTCCGGTTTCTCAGGCGCGATCTTGCGCGGAGCTACAAAGCATGGATCACGGCGCGGCGGACAACCCGGCGGACAATCTTTTCAGCGCGAGTTCGCGCGGGAAGATCGCCACGACCGCGTCGATCGACGGCGTTTGCGCCTGGCCGGTCAGCAGGATGCGCAGCGGTATCGCCAGGTGGGGCATTTTCAGGCCGTGCGCGCCGATGCAGCGCTTGATCAGGGCGTTGATGGCTGGCGCTTCCCAGGCGACGTCTTTCAGGCCGGCGATGAAGTCGGCCAGCGCCGGCCGCGCATCGGGCGTCAGATGCTGGGCCAGCAGCCCGGCGTCCGGCGCGGGATCGGCGAAAAACGCCCCGGCGGCGTCCGCTAGCTGGTTCAGGGTGGCGACCCGTTCCTTGTACAGGCCGGCGATCGCTTCCAGCGACGGTTTTTCCGCGACCTCGATGCCGCGCGCTTCCAGACGCGGTCTGACCAGCGCGGCCAGGCGGGCGTCGTCGGCCTGCTTGAGGTAATGGGCATTGAGCCAGTTCAGCTTTTTGGTGTTGAACTGCGCCGCCGACGGGGTGATGTGGTCGAGGTCGAACCAGGAACAGAATTGCTCCATCGAAAACACCTCGTCGTCGCCGTGCGACCAGCCCAGGCGGGCGAGGTAGTTGAGCACGGCTTCCGGCAGATAGCCGTCCTCGTCGTACTGCATCACGCCGACCGCGCCGTGGCGCTTGGAAAGTTTCTGCCCGTCGTCGCCCAGGATCATCGACAGATGCGCGAATCGCGGCACGTCGGCGCCGAGCGCCCTGAAGATGTTGATCTGGCGCGGCGTGTTATTGACGTGGTCGTCGCCGCGAATGACGTGGGTGATCCGCATGTCCCAATCGTCGACGACGACGCAAAAATTGTAGGTCGGCGTGCCGTCCTGACGAGCAATGACCAGGTCATCGAGTTCCGCGTTGGCGATCTCGATCGGCCCCTTCACCAGGTCATCCCAGGCGACGGTTCCCCCGACCGGATTCCTGAAACGGATCACCGGCGATACGCCCGCCGGGGGCGTCGGCAGCGTCTTGCCCGGCTCGGGCCGCCACGTGCCGTCGTAGCGCGGCTTCTCGCCGCGAGCGCGCTGCTCCTCGCGCATCCGGTCGAGTTCCGCGGGCGTCGTGTAACAGCGATAAGCCTGGCCGTCCGCCAGCAACTGCCGGACGACCGCCTTGTAGCGATCCATGCGCTGCATCTGGTAGAACGGCCCCTCGTCATGAGCGAGGCCCAGCCACGCCATTCCGTCGAGAATCGCCCGCACCGCCTCGGGCGTCGAGCGCGCCACGTCGGTGTCCTCGATGCGCAGGACGAACTTGCCGCCGTGATGGCGCGCGAACGCCCAGGCGAACAGCGCGGTACGCGCGCCGCCGATATGCAGAAAGCCGGTCGGGGATGGAGCGAAGCGGGTGCGGATCATGATTCATGGCCGAAAAACGGAAGGCCGTATTGTAAAGGAATGTTCATCGTATGCCGCGCCGGGCTGTATGCGTCTGGAAGAAGCGATCGGCGCGGCGGACATGGCGAAAGGTGAAAATCTTTTAACTGCGGTGGACACGGTGGATACGGCGAAAAGCAAAGAAAACCCCGTCATCCCGTCACCTCGTCATCCCCATCACCCCGTCACCCCGTCATCCTCGCCCCCCCTCGTCATTCCCGCGAAAGCGGGAATCCAGGGCGTACCTTCCGGCGCGTAGCGCCGCATCCTTTGAATTGAATTGGCAGCCCTTCGGGCTGGAGGCAAGGCACTGGATTCCCGCGTTCGCGGGAATGACGGGGTAACGGAAATAGGCGGGCGGATGAC
>JAIRPF010000082.1 GCA_031257115.1 Accumulibacter sp. | reverse complement strand
GCGGTCAATCCGGCGGCGCTGGAGCGCCACGCAATAAAGCATTGATCCGGACGGATCATTTTCCCTTCCTCAACTCAACTTCGCAAAGGATGAATCATGACGATCCAAGGTTCGCTCGTACCCAACATCACGCTCTTCGACGCTTCCGGCCGCATCGACGCCGCAAGGACGCGCTGGCACATGGACTGGATGTTCGCCAAGGGCGTCGACGGTCTGTTCCTCACCGGCTCCTACGGCGCCGGCCCGTTGATGACCACCGGGGAACGCATCTCGGTGTTTGAACTGGCCCGCCAGTCGGCCGACGGATTCAAGGGCAAGGTTCTGCTGCCGCACGTCGGCTGCATCGACACCGATAACGCGGTCGAATTGGCCCGCGCCGCCGAGCGAATCGGCGTCGACGCGGTCGGCGCCGTGCCGCCGTTCTATTACAAGCATACCGACGAGGTCATCATCGAATACTACAAGGCGATCATCGACGCGGTGAATATTCCCGTTTATGCCTACAACAATCCGGAAACCTCGCGCTACACCTTCAACCTGAAAACGGTCAGGACGCTTCAGGAATACGGTTTGGCCGGAATGAAGGACAGCCCCCTGGCGATCGGCCTGATCTCGCAGGTAGCGTATGGCGCGCAGGAGGCGGGCAAGGATTTTCAGCTCATCATCGGCACCTCGACCGGCTGGCTGCCCCTCGTGCACATGGGCGTCAAGGCGGCCATCGCCGGAATCAACAACTGGGCGCCGGAAATCATGACGGAACTCGTGCGCGCCACGTTCGCCGGCGAGTGGGAACGCGCGCGCAAAGCGTACCTGGTGATGATGGACCTGTCCGCCAGGCTGCACTTCACCGATTCGACGATCGCCTCGCACATGGCCCTCTACGCCCGCGGCTTCGACGCCGGATTCCCACGCAAGCCGATGATCCTGCCGGGTTTCGACCATCCGAAATACCGCGAGCTTCGCGGCATCCTGGAGAAAGGATTCGCCGAACTGGATCTGCCGTTTGAAACCGGCGCTTTCAAGCTCCCGGCGTAATCGGCCCTGGGGCGCGGTCGCGCCGTCGCGCCCAATATGAATATCCAGGCGCTTGTCGGACTTGTCGGTACAAGCCCGGAAAATCGAAAGGATGAATCATGTTTCAGATCACATGCTCAAGGATTCTGTTTGTTTTGTCCACGGTAATGGCATCGGCGATGGCATCTGAACCAAAGCTTGAAATCGTCGCCGAATGGAACAGTCTGCCGTATCGGATAAAAAGCGAAAGCGTCAAAAAGACCTGGGAATCGAGCAAACTGTTTGGAAAAGCATTGCTCCACGGAGTGAAGGTCGACGGTCGAGGCAATATCTACGTCAGCACTTCGAGATGGGGCGGCAAGGAAATCCCGGCGACTCTCAGCAAGGTGGTCAGGGACGGAGACGCCTGGGTTCTGCAAGCATTTCCGAGCGAGGAAATGAACGACGTCGACAATCCGGATGGACTCAAGGCCGTTCTGGGTTTTGAGATCGATCGCAATGACGTGATGTGGATTCTGGACCAGGGACACATCGCCGGAGCGCCGTCCGGACAGAAGGATGAAAAGCTGATCCTCTGGGATCTGAAGACGAACAGGGAAATCCAGCGTTACATCTTCTCGGAAAAGGATTCGGACAAGAAAGGATCGTTTCTGAACGATCTCGCCATAGACAACGACACGGGATTTGCCTACATCGCCGACAGTGGAATCTTTTCGAGGCCTTTGTCGGGCGGACTCATAATTTACGACAGCCATGCGAACAGGGCGCGCCGCATCCTCGACAAATCGCCATTTACCACCAACGATCCCAACTTCTTTTTCAACATAGACGGCAATGCGGTTACCAAGGACGGGCCAATGCTCACCGGCGCCGATGGCATAGCCCTTTCCGGCGACAAGAAAACACTGTACTGGACGAATCTGACCGGCAATACACTCTATTCCCTCGATACGGAACCTTTGCGCGATTTCCTTACTCCCGAAAACGAGATCGCGGGATCGGTCAGGGAAGTCTGTACCTTGCCATCGAATACCGACGGCATTACCTCGGATCGTGATGGCAATCTGTACATGACGGCATTGACGCTGAACGGCATCATGCGGCGCGACGCCAAAACCGGCGCGATCACCCGATATGTTTACCACAGGGAAATGTCCTGGCCGGATACCGTTGGCTGGGGGCCGGACAAATCCCTGTACGTCGTCAGCAATCACCTGAACCTTTACGTACAGGACGACATGGATTTTTCCGCTCCGGCTGTTTCGAATTTCCGTATCTGGCGTATCGTCGATGTTGGCGAGTCTTATACAAAAAAGTAAGCCGATCTTGAATGAATCGCCTGGATTGCGATACCTCTCCCAAGGCCGTGATACGGCAAACCGCTGGCCGGAAAACGGCAAGGCGGAAGACAGGTTTCATGAAGCCGCCGGTTCCCCTGGCTTCGGGGATGCTGTCTGGCGGTTCCCCGCTGCTTGAGTGATAATGGGCGGCCATGATCCATGAAGTGAAATTCGTATCTGAAAAGTACGGCGACCTTCGCAAATCCGAAATGAAGGTCGCCGACCATGTCCTCCAGAAAGCCGAGGAAGTCATCCATTACTCGGTGAGCCAACTCGCCGAGCAGGCGCACGTCAGCGATCCGACAGTGATCCGTTTCTGCCGTGCCCTGGGCTTCAATGGTTTTCAGGATTTCAAGATTCGCTTGGCGCAGAGCGTCATTCCTCCCGTTCGCACCATCCACGAATCCATGAACGAGAAGGAAGAAGCGCCCGATCTGGTGCGCAAGGTCTTCGCGGCAAATCAGGAAGCCATCGAACGTACCCTGGGAACCCTCGATTTCACGGTCGTTCAGCAAGCCATCGAAGATCTGAATTCCGCCGAAAAAATCATCTTTCACGGACTGGCGGGATCGGCGGCGGTCGCCATGGATGCGCACCACAAATTTTTCCGCATTGGCATCCAGTGCGAATGGTACAGTGATCCGCACATGGCCGTCATGGCCGCGGCGATGATGAAACCGAGGCAGGTTTTCATGGCGGTTTCCCATACCGGCGCTACCCACGACATCATAGAATCGGTACAGATGGCCAAAAAGGCCGGCGCGACCACCATCGGCATCGTCAGCTACGCCAAGTCGCCCTTGTCGAAAGTGCTGAAGCACACCCTGCTCGTCGGATCGTCGGAAACGGGCTTCCGTTTCGAACCAAGAGCCTCGCGCATCGCCCAGTTGTGCGTGATCGACGTGCTTTCCGTTGGCGTATCCCTGTTGCGCAGCGACGAAGTTCTGTCAAACATGACCAAAAGCCGGAAAGCGATCGCCAATAAACGGTATTGACGGCATCCGCGCCCGCGCGTTGCTTCTTTCAGACGCAGGCAATGGGTATGTCCGGGAACTCCCTCTGAATTCGCGCCATCGCGGGAATGGCGGGTTCCCCGGCGAACAATCCGGACTGGAAGCGGTTTTGGCGTGGTTTTCAGGCCAAACGGAATTAGAATGCGCGGAAATGATCGCGCGATCGAAAAAAAGGAGTCCGGAGTGAGCACAGCGCCCAAAAACGTTTCCTTGGCTTTCCGCGAGGCGTTCGCCCACGCGAAGGCGGGGGAACTCAATTTTCCGACCAGTCTGGACGCCAGCCGGCGCGTCCTGAAGGCGGTGGAAAACCCCGACATCGGACTGGCGACCCTGGCCAAGATCGTGATCTCGGAACCGCTGCTGTCGGCGAAGGTGATCCGGCTCGCCAATTCCACGGCGATGAATCCGGGCAACCAGGCCGTCAGCGACGTGCGGCAGGCCGTGGCTCGCGTCGGGACGGACCCGGTCAAGACCTTGACGATGGCGCTCATCCTGAACCAGTTGCGCCAATTGCAGCGTCACGCGAACACGCGCGAATTGTCCAACCGGCTCTGGGAGCGCAGCGTCAACGTCGCGGCCCTCTCTTACGTCGTCGCCAGGAAAATGACCGCGCTGAATCCCGACGAGGCGATGTTCGCCGGCATCGTGCACGATCTCGGACGTTTCTACCTGCTGGCGCGCGCCGCCGATTATCCGGAATTGCTGGAAGACCCGGCGGCGCTCGCGCGGGTGGTCGGCGATCTGGGCGCGCGCGCCGCGCGCATGGTGCTCGACGAACTCAAGCTGCCGGCCCCGATCGTCGAAGCCGTCCTCGCCTCGGGGCGGTACGGGCAAACCATGCCGCCGGCCAGTCTGAGCGACGTCCTGTTCGTCGCCCGGACGCTGTCGCCGAGGCCGGACCCGTTCGCCGCGCCCGGCGCGCCGGAGGTGGACGCCGGCGCCGCGTTCGGGCTGGACCAGAGCGCCGTGGCCGAAGTCATCACCGCGTCGGGCGACGAAATCTACTCGATCGTCGTCGCGCTCGAATCCTGAATCCTGATTCCGCCGCCAGTGCGTCATGCCCCGGATCGAGCCATGACGGGCGCGGCGAAAAGCGAGAGGTAAAAGAAAAAACCCGTCATTCCCGTTTTCGCGGGGATGACGGGAATTCGCGGACGGTTGATTCGAAAACGCGCCATCGCGCGAACTGCCTTCTTATTGAGGGAGGCTGCCCGTGGCATGGCCGCGAGTCGGAAGGGCAGGGCGGTTGTTTTTCCCAGCCGCATTCGGGAATCCCACCGATCAGCTTTCTTCGTCACGCCTTCGGCGCTTCTTTCATGCCTTGTCGCGCAATCCCGATCCCGCGTTCGACCCGTCTCCGCGATTGCGTCTCATGGTTTTCCGTGAAACGCTCCGGATTCCTGTCTTTCTTCGTGGATCTCTTCCGGAAATTGCCTGGCGCGCAGCAGCGTCACCAAAGGACGCCGTTCGACGCCAAGTTGCAGGCGCTTGCCGGGGAATTTCTCGAACAGCGGCACGCGGGGCGCTTTCGCGCCGTAGGAAAAAAGGTTTCGTCCCAGCTTGTCGTTGCCGACGCGGAGAAAAATGCTTTCCCAGGGCTGCCGGCCCCCTTCGATTACCATCCAGGGAGGTTCCATGCGGAAACGCCCGGACGGCGGCCGGGCGAAGGGCAGTCCGGCATTGTGCGACTGCACGCGCTCCTGCCAGGACCAGATTCGTCCGCCGACGATGCGGTAGATGTCCTGAACCGGGGTGAGCTGCACGGAATGGATGTATTCCGTCGAGAATTCCTGCCCCAGCGGGGCGCTTGCCGCGAACAGGAGCGTTTCGCGCGCGGCGGCCGATGGCGCGAACCGGATCGTCAGGGCGTCGACCGGCCGCAAGAGCAGCGCGATCGGCGCGAGAGCGCAAAACAGGAACACGCGCCGCCATCCGCTTTCGGCCCAACGGGCGCAAAGCGCCAAAATTCCCGGAAGCGCGGTCGGAGCAAGGCGAGAAAGCCGGAATTCAGGCATGGCGAGGGATTCGTCTTTTAGAGTGTTCCTGAATCAGGCGCCCGCGAATTTCCGCCATTTCCGCGCGGGCGGGAATCCGGTTTCTTATCCCCGAACCGGAGGTGCGTGAATTCAAAGGAGGCGGCGCGGCGCGCCGGAATATACGCGCCGGATTCCCGCTTTCGCGGGAATGACGAGGGCGATGGAGTTGGCAAAGGCGGCGGCAAAGGCGGCGGCAAGGGCGACGGCGAAGGCAACGGTAAACCGGATTCACGTTTGTCGGGAATGACGTGGAAATGGAATGCTCGCCGCCTGAATCTTTTCGGGTACATCCCCCGCCACTTGCGGCGTACCATCCGCAAATACTGTCCTGCTGAAGATACCCCGCCCCTTGGGGCAGGGGGTTTCATTCGAAAACGCTCCGGAAATGGAATACGCGGACATTGGCATGAATGGAGCGCGCCGTCCCGGCGCGAGCCGGACCCGGTTCGTTCGTCAAGTTTTCCGGATTCCGGCTTGCGCCGGAATGACGGACAGGAGTGGGTGAATGTGGCGAATGTGGCGGCCATCATCATATGAACCAAAAACGCTCCAGGGAAAGGCGCGATGGCCGGCAGTCCGTGGATTCTTGCGCGGCCTCGCCGCATTCCGCCGCGCGGAATCCGCTTTCGGATTCGCCGCCGCGCCCGACGGGGGCAACGATTTTTTCTGTGTTCATGGGATTTATTCCGGGATAATGCGTCGATGTCTTCCCAATTTCTCGGTGTGCTTTCCGGCCTGGCCTATCTGGCGCTCTGCCTGCTGATCGCGGTCTCCGGCGCGCGGAGGAAATGCCCGCGCCGCGATCCGGTTCAGACGCCCAGTATAGGGCAACCGGACGAGCGGAGCGATGGGCCGCCGCCGGTCGCTCCGTCCGCGAGATTCACGTTCCTCCCGCTCCTGTCCTGTCTGATCCTTTTGTCATCGTTCCTGTTCATGCCTTGCGGCACGCTGCCTTCGCTCGCGCCCGCCGGCGGCGGCGCGCTGGCCGTCATCGGCGGCCTGGCGGCGGCCTCCGCGCTTTCTGGCGGATGGGCGCGGCCGCGCCGTCGATGGGGCGCGCTGCTTTGCCTCGGCGCATCGCTGGCCGCGATTGCGCGGTACGCGGAGCAGCGGGGCGTTCCGGGCGAACTGTACGCGCTGGACGCCTATGTGGCCATGCCGATTCTGGGCGCGGCGGAAGGGATGGGAAAGCCGGGCGTCTGCGTTTTGGCGGCGGCGTCCCTGTTCGCCTTGTGGAAAGCCTTGCCTGCGGGCCGTTTTTCCGCGCCGCCGGGAAAATCCTGGGAACGCGATGCGGCGTTTTTTTCGGCATTGGCCGCCGAACTTTGGGCGCTGGCGGCCATTGGCTTCTGGGTTTGCCTGTTTTTCCCGTTTTCCTTCGCATGGGATCACGCCTCGGAATTTTCCGTCCTGGGCGCGGCGGCCTTGAACGCCCTCGTCTTTTGGGGCAAGACGCTGGGGCTGAAATGGCTCATGGAAAAACCGGAAGATCGCGGCGGAACATTTCACGCCGCGATCCTTTTCGCGCTTCTGGGATTCGGCGCCTGGCTTCTGCTGGGCGCGGCGGCGTAGGGCAGGGCGCCGATTCGAGTACATCGGTGGGCGCGAAGCCTTATCCGATGCCAATGGCTTGCCGCGCCCGCTGACCGCGCGTCTTGCCGAAGGCGACGACGCCGGTTTCGGTGACGACGGCGTCGAGGCGTTCGTCGTGCGGTTCGGGGAAGATGCTTTCCACGCGGCACAGGTCGAAGCCGACGCCGATCGCCAGCGGCCTGGGGCGCAATCCGGCCAGCGTGCGGTCGAAATAGCCGCCGCCGTAACCGAGCCGGAAACCGGCGGCGTCGAAAGCGGCCAGCGGAATCAACAGCGCCTGCGGCCGCAAGAAATCGCCGTCGGCCGGCGCGGGGATGCCGTGGCGGTCCGGGGTCATCGCCATGCCCGGCCGCCAGGCACGGAAGGCGAGCGCGGCTCCGGCCTCGACGACGACCGGCAACAGCGCGGCGAATGACGCATGGCCGGCGGCGCGCCAGGCTTCGAGCGCGGGGCGCACGTCTGGCTCGTTGTTCATCGGCCAGCAAAAACCGACCCGCCAGGCGGCGAGCCGTGGGAAATGCGTCTGGAGATGCCCGCAGACCGCTTGCGAGCGCCGGGCGTACTCGTCCGGCGCCAGCGCCTTGCGGCGGGCGAGGGCGGCGCGCCGCAATTCGCGCCGCCGCGCGTCGCGGCCGGAGGCGTCGTTCTCGGCGCCGCCGCGCCGTTCCGGGGTGGAACCGGTTTGCATATGGTATGCTGGAAAGCCGTATTCACGGGTTTTTCAGCTTACCACAGCCGTTGGCGGCAGATATTCACGCCCGCCGCCGTGGAGCGAATCTGGCAGGGGGTCACGCCTCTCCCAGGCGGGCCGTGACCGAAACCCCGCCCGTGGGAAAGAGGTCTCAACCTTCGCGCCGCGCCTTTCGGGCGGGGTTTCAACCGGAGTTGGTTCTACGATGAAGTTCCGCCTTGCCGCTTTTCTGTTCCTGTTCATTCTTTCCGTCTGTCCGCGCCCGGCCCTGGCCGACCCGCTGGATGAGCCGTTCCTTGCCGCCAGGGAGGCCGCGTGGACGGGCGATCGCGCGCGTCTGGAGCGTCTGGCGGACGAACTGCGAGGGCACGAGCTGGCGGCTTACGTCGATTACTGGCGGCTGCAACTGGATTTGAAGAATGACATCGACCCGGCGACGGTCATGGCTTTCCTGGCCGACAACGAAGGCGATTATCTTGCCGAGAAGGTGCGCGGCGACTGGCTCAGGCAGGTGGGCAAGCAACAGCAGTGGCCCGTTTTCGACGCCGAATACCCGGCACTGGCACAGCCGGATCAGGAACTGGCGTGTTACGCGCTGCAAAGCCGGCTGGCGCGCTGCGATCGGAGCGCGGCCGGCGAGGCCACGGAGCCGCCCTGCGATCCGGCCGCGCTCGACGAGGCCATGCCGCTCTGGCTGAATCTGGTCGAGCCGCCGGAATCCTGTTATCCGGTGCTCGAAGCCCTGATCATCAACAAGCGGATCATGGACGGCGACGTGTGGGCGCGCATCCGCCGCCAAGTCGAGGCCAACCGCCTGACGGGCGCGCGCCACAGCATGAATTACCTGCCGCCGAGCCAGACGCCGGACGCCAGGACGGCGCTGGCGGTGACCGATTCGCCGATGCCCTGGCTGGCCAGGACCGCCCCGTCGGAAAGCCGCATGTACCGCGAGCTTGCCGCGCTGGCCGTCGCGCGCATCGCGCGCGGCGATCCGCGCCTGGCCGCGGAACGGCTGGAGCGGCTGGACGCGCGCCTGCGGGCCGGCGAAAAGGAATGGGCCTGGGGCATCGTCGGCTGGCAGGCCGCGCTGCGGCACATGAGCGAGGCCTCCGGCTGGTTCGCCAGGGCCGGCGACGCGCCGATGTCCGACGAAGTGGCGCAATGGCGGGTACGCGCCGCGCTGCGCGCGCAGGACTGGAACGGCGTGCGCTCGGCGATAGCGAAGCTGCCGCCGGCGCTCGCCGGACAGCCGGACTGGATCTACTGGCTGGGGCGGGCCGTTCGGGCGGAGGGCCGCGTCGAGGAAGCCGGGGCGCTTTTCGCCCGCATCGCCGGGCAGCCGAATTTCTACGGCAATCTCGCCGACGAGGAACTGGGGCGGGCCGTCGCGCTACCGCCCAGGGCCGCGCCGCCGTCGGCCGCGGAACTCGCGCGCGCCGAGGCCAACGGATCGATCCGGCGCGCGCTGGCCCTGTTTCGCCTGAATCTGCGCACGGAGGGCGCGCGCGAATGGAACTGGGCCTTGCGCGGCATGAGCGACCGCGAACTGCTGGCCGCGTCGGCGGTGGCCGAACGGGCGGGCGTCTACGACCGCGCGATCGCCGCCGCCAGCCGCACGCGCGGCGAGCACGATTACACGCTGCGCTACCCGTCGCCCTATGCCGGGCAGATTCGCCCCGCCGCCCGCGAGCAGCTTCTGGACGACGCCTGGGTCTACGGCCTGGTGCGTCAGGAGAGCCGTTTCGTGGCCAACGCCCGCTCGTCGGCGGGCGCGTCGGGACTCATGCAGTTGATGCCGGCGACCGCGCGCTGGGTGGCGGGCAAGATCGGGCTGAAGAATTACCATCCGGGCCGGGTCAATGACCTGGAGATCAACGTGCTGCTGGGCGCCAGCTACCTGCGCATGGTCATGGATCGCCTCGACAACCATCCCGTGCTGGCCTCGGCCGGCTACAACGCCGGGCCGGGCCGGGCGCGCAAGTGGCAGGCCGACCGCCCGCTGGAAGGCGCGATTTACGCCGAAACGATCCCGTTCAACGAAACGCGCGATTACGTCAAGAAGGTCATGAGCAACGCCGTCTACTATTCCGCGCTGTTCAACGGCCAGCCGCGCCCGCTCGCGGACTGGCTGGGCGTCGTCGGGCCGCGCGGCGAGACGAAAACCGAGGAACTGCCCTGAAAGACCCGCTCCCCGCCGGCGGTTGGCGTTCCCCTCGCGCGGTGGATGCGGCGAGAAGCGAAAAGCGAAAGGTGAAACAAAGGAAGGCGACGCCGACAAAGCCGGCGATGAGTCCGCGACGGAAGAAACACGCGAATCAAAAGCTGTACCGCACTTCCGCGTAGGCCCGGTCCGCTCTGTCATAGCGGCCGAAAAGACCCAGCGGCGGCCCTCTGAACACGTCGGCGCCCACGGCCAGACGCCAGTTCCGTTCAAAGGCCCAGATGACCCTTGGGCGGAGCAGCCAGTCGGTCCGGTTCAGGCTGGAAATCCAGAGCGCCTGGGCTTCCAGCCTGTCGGTGAATTTGTGGTTGAGCAGCAGGCTGTAGCCATCTTCCCGCGCGTCGGCGATCAGGTCCGGATCGTGAGAAAAATACCGCCGCTGATAGAACTGGACGTTGAAACGGGTCTCCGCCGACGGGTTGAAATCGAGGCCCATCGCCCAGTCCAGCGTATTCTGCGGAACGACGCCGTTGCCGTCCAGCGCGCGCAGAACGGTAAACTGGCGGCCGCGCGTATAGACCACCTCGCCCTTCAGGACGAAAGCGCCGAAATCCTTGCTCACCGTGCCGCCGTACTGGTGGATGCGGTCATGTCGCGCGCGGTAGACGTAGGTGCCGGGAAGGCTGGCGGCGTCCCGGTAGAAGGTCGGCGCGACGTCCATGCTGCTGTAGGCGAAGCCCGACACGTCCCAGCCGTTTTTCAGCGCCGACAGCCGGAGGCCGTAGTTCGAATTGGCGATCGTCCTGTCCGGAATCTTCTCGTTCCGGTAGACCGCCCTGACACCCGAAGGCCGTGGCTGCCACGGATAGAAGTCGGCGCCCGGCTTGCCGGTCAGGTCGTAGCTGGCCACGGGAATCCACAGCCATTCGGCGTGGAAATCGCCGTCGAAGTATTCCGCCCGCGCCGCCCACTGCGGAATGCGCATCATGTCGAATTCCCGCAGGACGAACTCGCGCATGTCCCGCGCCGAAACGACGTCGGCGAAGAACAGCCCGACCATTTCGCCCCACACCACCTGTTGCTTGCCGAGACGGAAATCCCAGTCGCCGGCGTTGACGTCGAGATAGTTCTCGCGCAGATGGACGTTGAAGCGTTGATTCCTTTCCACGGCGGTGGGATAGGTGTTGTCGTGGAAATCGAATACGGCGTCGTAATCGACGCGCGCGCCGAGCTTCCACCGGATTCCGCCGCCCAGGTTTCCGTTGCCGGAAAAATCGGCGCGCGTCGCCGCCTTCGACCAATGCGCCGGGGACCGCGTGGCCCGCGCCATCTCGAACTGGATGAATCCCCGGATTCCGTTGCCGCCGCCGGACGGGGACGCGCTTTTCTCCGGCGCGTCCCTGAACGGATCGTCCCCGCCGCCGAACAAAGCCTCCCGGCCGCCGCGCGCTTCCGTTTCCGCCGCCAGAAGACCGGACGGCCAGGACGCGCCCAGCGCGACGCCGAAACAGGCCGCCAGAGCCGTGGCCATCGTTTTTCCCGTGTTTTTCCGTCGCATGGGTTCTCCTTACGTTTCCAGACCGTCCGCCGCCGCCTGTCCATCCGCGGTCTGGCGGACCAGATACCATTTGTCGTCCGCGCGGACGCCGAGAACGCTGACCTGGCCGTCCTCGACGCGGACCAGCCGATCCGCCTTGGCGATGACGCGATCGTCGTGCGTCGAAAAGATGAAGGTCGTGTTGAACGCGCGATTGATGTCCTTCATCAGGGCCAGGATTTCCTCGCCCGTGTTGTGGTCGAGATTGGCGGTCGGTTCATCCGCGAGGACGATCGACGGCAGGATCGCCAGCGCGCGCGCGATCGCCACGCGCTGGCGCTGCCCGCCGCTCAACTGGTTCGGCCGGTGTCCGGCAAAGCGGGACAGGCCGACGACGTCGAGGAAATGATCGACGCGCTTCCTGCGTTCTCCGGGCGGCACGTCCCTGCGCTGCAACAGGGGATATTCGACGTTTTCGGCCGCGCTCAGGACGGGAAGCAGGTTGAACGTCTGGAAGATGAATCCGATGGCGCGGTTTCTCAGATCGGCCAATTCGTCCGCCGTTTTTCCGCCGACGTCGGCGTCGTTGATGTAGATCCTGCCGCTCGTCGGCGCGTCGATGCAGCCGATGAGATTGAGCAGCGTGGTCTTGCCGCTTCCCGACGGGCCGGCGATGGCCAGGAACACTCCGGGGTCGAACGATAGCGTGATGTCCTTGAGAGCTTGGACTTTCTGATCTCCGAGCAGATAATCCTTATATACGTGTTCGATACGGACGACGCTCATCAAACTGGCTTTCTTCCGGCGGAGGTCGGGAAGTCGGTGCAAAGGAGAAAAATCTTGGAAATCATGACAATCCGGAACAAATGTGTCAAGACCGCCGCAATGATCGCCTCTTTTTTCACGCTGGCCGCGTTGCTTGCCTTGCCCCGGGGCCACGCCCAGGAAACCGGCCCGGCGAACACGCCGCCGGAGGCCGGAGACCCGGTCGCGCGAGGCATCGTGGAAAGGGCCGACCTGATCCGTTTTCCCAGCGGAGGCTTCCAGGTCGACGTCGCCATCGCCACGACCCTGTCCGGCCAGGAAGCCGAACCGCGCAAGTACCGCGTACTGTCGAAGGGAAACGGCAACACCGTGGTGATGGTCACCGAACCGGCCTCGGAGCGCGGCCAGATCATCCTGATGAAAAACCGCGACCTGTGGGTTTTCATGCCGGACGTATCGCAACCGATCCGCATCGCGCTGTCCCAGCGGTTGACCGGACAGGTCGCCAACGGCGATCTGGCGCGCGCGAACTTCGCCGGCGACTACGCCCCTCGGCTGCTCCGCGCGGAAACCATCGGCTCCGAAACCTACAACGTTCTCGAACTCAACGCCGTCGACCGGGGAGTGACTTACCAGAAGGTCATCTACTGGGTCGGCCAGAAGAACGACCGGCCGTACAAGGCCGAGTTCTATTCCCTTTCCAACCGCTTGCTGAAAACCTGCAAATATGAGAACTACCGGCCGATGGAAGGCCGCGAGCGGCCGACGCGCCTGATCATGGAAGACGCCATGAAAAACGGCGAGCAATCGGTGCTCGAATACGAAAACATGAAACCGCGCGACCTGCCGGACAAGATATTCACCAAGGATTACCTGAAAAAGCTGGAATGAACCCCGCGCCAGCGCGGCGGCATGTTTCCGGGTTTCATCCCATTTCCGGAGCGTTTCCGGTTGAGGCGCCGATGGGATATGCGGCGC
The DNA here is from genome assembly GCA_031257115.1 of Accumulibacter sp. Taxonomy (GTDB): domain Bacteria; phylum Pseudomonadota; class Gammaproteobacteria; order Burkholderiales; family Rhodocyclaceae; genus Propionivibrio. Next base: position 6,675 of record JAIRPF010000082.1, on the reverse strand, counting down.
TTTCAAATCGGGTCCGGGTCTGCCTTGGTCAAGGCGCTTCATGGATGCGGCGCCGCGCGCCGCCGGAATATGCGCGCGCTCTGGATTCCCGCGTTCGCGGGAATGCGGTTTCCTTCTTCGCCTTTCGCCGTGCGCGCCGTGTCCGTCGTGGTCGATGGTTTTTGTTTTCTCCGCGTTCTCCGTGCCTTCGTGGTTGAAGTTTTTGCCCTTCGCCGCGCCCGTCGCGCTTCAACCGTCTTTCCGATGATTTTTCGCCAGCGCGGCGAGTATTTCCCGCAGCAGACGCCAGCAGTCCTCGACCGAGCGGGTTTCGACCATTTCGCCGGGCGCGTGCGCGCCGTGGATCGTCGGGCCGAAAGAGATCATGTCCATCTCCGGATATTTGCCGCCGATGATGCCGCATTCCAGTCCGGCGTGGACGACCTCCGTCGCCGGTTCGCCGCCGAAGGTTCCGCGATAGACGTCGCGGCACAGGGCCAGGAGCAGCGAGGCCGGGTTCGGCGTCCAGCCGGGATAGGCGCCCGAAATCTCGGTGTCGCTCCCGGACAGCCTGAAGAGGCTGGCGATCTCCTCCGCGAGTTCCTCGCCGGCGCTGTCGATGAGCGAGCGCACCATGAAGCAGCATTCGCCCCGCTCCGGAGCCAGGTCGACGATGCCCAGGTTGTCCGACGTTTCGGCGACGCCCGGCGCCCGCAGGCTCATGCGCCGGACGCCCTGGGGCGCCGCGTGCAGCGCGGCGAGCCACGCCGCCTGGTCGGCGCGAGCCATCACCCGTGGCGCGCCGTCCGCCGCGCAGGGGGCGCCGCTCAGTGTGATGCCCTCGTCGATCCCGGCCAGCTCGTCGCGGAAAGTCGCTTGCAGATCGGCGAGCAGCCCGGCCACGCCGGCCTCCGCCCCGAAGGGCACGGCAAGCACGGCCGTGGCCTCGCGGGGCAGCGCGTTTCTTGCCGTGCCGCCGCGCAGCGAGACGAGGCGCATCGGCCAACGGCGCTCGATGGCGCGCAGGGCGCGCACCAGCCGCTTGATCGCGTTGCCGCGTCCTTCATGAATGTTCAGTCCGGAGTGGCCGCCGCGCAGGCCGCGCGCGTCGACGCGCAACAGCGTCTGCCCGCCGGGCAGCGCCTCCGCCCGGCCCGGACGCCGCGCGCGGACATTGACGCCGCCGGCGCAACCGGCGTAGAACCGCCCCCATTCCTCGGTATCGAGATTCAGCAGCAGACGGCCTTTCAGCATGTCCTTGCCGAGGCCGCGAGCGCCGCCCATGCCGGTTTCCTCGTCAACCGTAAACAAGGCTTCGACCGGCCCGTGCGCCAGGCCGGCATCCTCCAGAACCGCCAGCGCCAGCGCCACGCCGATGCCGTTGTCGGCGCCGAGCGTCGTCCGTTCGGCCCGCAGCCAGCCGTCCCGCAGCGCCGGTTCGATGGGATCGCGCGCGAAGTCGTGCGGCGTGTCGGCGTTGGCCTGGCACACCATGTCCAGATGCGCCTGTACGACGACGCCCGGCGTCGATTCGCATCCGGCGCTCGCCGGTTTGCGCACGACCATGTTGCCCGCCGCGTCGACCTCCGTCGCCAGGCCGCGCGCCACGGCCCAGGCCCGGAGATGATCGCGCAGCCGCGCCTCCCCCTTCGACGGCCGGGGGATCGCGCACAGCGTGGCGAAATGTTTCCAGACGATCTCCGGCCGCAGATTCTGGAAAACGATTGGAAGATTCGTATTCACGGACTTTTTCTCTCGCAAGGAATCGGTGGGCGCTCGATCGGGGATATATGCAAGACCGATGGGCTGCCCTGACCAAGGTTGGGGTTGGTCGGAGCATTTTACGTCGATTCATGGCATGGATCGCTCTTCTGTCATCGAGTGTTCCGATTTCCATGCCGGCACGGGAAAAGCGCCGATGCTCCTGTCTCACGCTTTATCGCGTCTGGCGATTCCACCGCCAAACCGTCATCCAGACCGTAACTCTTTGGTTTAACAAAGATTCACGGAATTCCCGCATGGGGAATGGCCTTGATTATAGACTCATTCCGATGCGTTGGAAATGAGACGGTCGCGCTCTCCGTGCCTGTTGATCAATTGTAATGGTCTTGATTTGGCCCGCGCCGATCCCTCCCCGCGCCGCGCTGACTGAAAGAGGAACGCAAGATGGTGCCTTGATGGCGCTGGAGCAGATCGAGGGCAATCGACGGCAGGCGGTTCTGCGCGGGTTGGACGGCGCGTTGCCGCGAGGGCAGGATACGCTACCCGGCGGGGGGCTGTTTGGAGTCGTCCAGAAGACGATTCAACGCTTGACGGAAGGAGCACTGAGAAGCGCGTAGGAATGGTTCATGCCTCAGGGACCGCCGGGGAGAACAGGAAACGGCTTCGAGGCAAAACCTGTCAGCCATGAGGCCGCCAGGTTGCATTTGGTGAGGTTGCACGAGATGCTCCAGAGCCACGGTGCGCAGTGAAATCTATCTCTGGGCGGAGGAAGGTTAAAGCACCAAAGGCAATATGGCATCGATCATATTTCAACCTGGATTTCACCTTCGACGCGATAGCGATGTGCCGTGCCCAGCAAGTTGACCGGATCCGGGCTATGAATGCGGAAGCCGATGTAGGTCTGGGATGGGGCACACCAATTTTCTTTTTGCGCGTCGACGATCCGCCACGCCCCACCGAAAAGAAGCTCCGCCCAGTTGTGATAGGCATTGGCGCGCAATACGAGATCACGCTCGGTGACGTAGCCGCCGATCACGCGGGCGGGAATGCCGAGCGAGCGCGCCAAGGCGACGACGAGGCCGGCGTATTCGGTGCAATCGCCACGGCGTGCCTCAAGGGCATAACGCGCGCCAAGATCGTGAGCGATATAGCCCGCATAGGCGAGATTCGCGCGTACCCAATCATAAATGGCGCGAGCGCTCGCCTCCGGTGTTTTCTGCCGTAGGACTTCGGCTTGCCGGCGAACGGAAGAATCGTCGGATTCGACATAAGGCTCGGGGCGAAGCCAGTCTTTGTTTCCAGACACGGACCCGGTTTCGGTCACTGCGCGCAGTTCGACTTCGCACGTAACATGGACCTGCTTGTAAGCATAGGGCGGGAAGCCATCGAAATTCAGTTCAAGGATGTTGTGAGCAAGCCGGTCGTGCAGAAGACGGTATTCGGTGGAAACCTCGACTATGACAAGACGCTGTACCGTGGTTGGCCCAACGGGCAGATAGCACCAGAAACGCTGTGCCGACAAACTGCGCGCTTGCGGATTGCGAAAACCCAGATTGAGGCGCAAACGGCGAAGTGACGAAGCGGACTCCGTAAACGCGGCGGACGGCCCGCCGGTGAATGCCGCCATGAGCGGGGCGGCAAGTATTTGCCGCAACGAACGGCGCCGGCCGTAAAAACTCAGTTGCCGCATCGTGGCGTCCGTGGTCCTTGTTCGTGCGTCTTCCAGACCGCTTGCTGGAGCGCAAGCTGCTTATGGTACTCGTCGGCACTACCGCTATGGATCAGTAAAGGAATGGGGCGAACCGCTTGCGAGAGTTCCACGATACGGTCGTCATCGAATTGAGCGGCGGTTACCAATATGATCGCCGTGGCGCTTGCATTTCGCCGGTCACGGGCGCCAAGCGCGCCCACGATTGCATCGGGAGTCGACGCGGGGATCGCGCGGGTTGCCGGGAGGGTCTTGACGAGACTGGAGAGACTGGCATCGAGCAGCACGAGGTTTCGCGGGTTGTGCGTTTCCTGCCAAAGCTCGGTGGCGGAAAGGCGAATCTGCGTGGCCAATGCCGGCGCCCGGCCATACAGGGGAAGCCCGTGCGCATGCCATTGCGCGATACCGCCACGCAAAACGTACACACCCGCGTAACCTTGACGCTTGAGGCGCGCGCATTGCACGTAAAGCTCGTGTTCGCCCTTGCCATCGCCAATGAGCACGAGGCGCTTGTTTCGCCAGTAGGATCTGTTTGCGAGCACACTGGGAGAAACATTTACCGCTGGAAAAATATGAAAGACGGCGAAAGCCGATGGCGCCCTTAGATCAGCCAGCATGATATCCGGGGAGGGGAGCATCGACTGGAGTCTGTCGGCATCAATGGCGCAACCGAAATTGGCAACATTTCCCGTCGGATATTCACGCAATGTCGTGCTTTTTGCCGTACCGGTGGTGGATTCACCCTTGTCGCCGTCGCATCGGCTACCGGCGGCGGGAATGCCTTCGAGCGCGGTAGGCGGTTTGTTGCCTGGCACCAGCTGCGCATGAGCAAGTGGCATGGCAAGACAACAGGCGCACAATGCGCTACGGAAAAATGAATTCACGGTTTTACCTCCTCTTGCGTAGTGGCTCCGTCATCATGATCCCGTTGCCAGGCGAAGCCGGGCTGGGCTGGAGCAGCCCTCTGGAGGGGCCGATCTCGGTTTGCAACAGGGCATTGGCCGGGTAAGCAAACACCCATTCGGTGTAGCGCTGTTTGCCGCGGAAATAGACTTCTTCGGCCTGGAAACCATCCTGTTTGATCGGAATCTGTTCCGAAAGCGAGTAGACCCCAACGATGCGACCACCCACGCGCATGAGTCCCCATTCGGCCTTGCCCGTCATCGGGTCGACAAAGATCTTGCGCAGATGGCGTCGAATGCCGGGCACCCGGTCGTCACGCAACAACTGTTCGAGAGATTGCGGATAGGCGGAAATGGCGCCATTGGGCGAAGCCGCGTGGTAGCGGGCCAGCGCGATACGGAATTGGCGGCCGATGGCGATCAGTTCCTTTTCCTTGTCGCGGCGCGTGGCGGTCACGCCGACTTCGATCGCCAAGGTGGACGAAACAGCAATACCGGCAACGACCAGCAAGGTCCACACATAGGAGAAACCACGCTGGTGAAGTTGCATGATGTATTCAGAACTTGTCATAGCCGCGGCCATCATGCGCAATCCCCCGTGCGCCGCTTTTGACGTCGGCAATTCCCCCTCCCTCGGAGACTTCATCTGTAACGAGAATCCAGGTGCTTGCCGATTCAGTCACGGGATCCATGGGGACGGCACGCAGGTATTTGTGTTCCACGAGTTCACCAAGGTCGCCGGGATAATGGCCTTTATCGGCATAGAACTTGTCCAGCGTGGCGCGCAATACGTTGAGGTTTTCCTGTAAGACCACGTCTTTCGACTTGTCGACCGAGCCGAAATCCATGTCTACGACTACAACGTTAGGCTCACCGTCGGGTAACGTGATCTGCGCTAGTGCAAATACCGGCAACAGCGCGAGGAAGGAGGCTACCAGGAGCAGGAAAACAAGAGGGCGGAGGGAGGGCATGAGAGGGTCAGGGATGCGGGATCACTTCAATTTTGCGAGCGGGTCGGCTCCCACGGATTGACGAGCCACAGGCCGATGCCTTCGAAATCCCGGGTATTGCGTGTAACCAAGGTCAAGCCGTGTCGTGGCGCTGTTGCTGCCAGCAGCCCGTCGATAGCCGGCAGTGTGCGTCCGGCGCTGGCCTGGATCCGCCCCCAGCGGTCGGCAACGGCGGTGTCGATCTCCAGCAATCGGCCGTCAAACCAGTTGGGCAATCCGATTTCCAGCCAATCCGTCAATATCTGACGGAACGCCGCGTCGGCGACGCTTTCGATGTCCTTGCGGATTTCGCCGAGAGTCAGAACGGAGAGAAGCAGCGATTGACGCGGGCGCGCCCCGCTCTACGGCTCCCGCATCGGCCCGGCTTCGATGCAACTCCGAGAGGACGTTGGTGTCGATCAGGTAACTCAAAACGATACCTCGCGCGGTAAGCCGCGATCCCGTTCAAATTCGATGCCGTCCTGATCGGCCAAGGGGGAGGCGCGCATGAAATCCGCCAGCGATTGTTCGTTACCGGAGAGGCGATCGAATAGTTCGCGCGATACGATCACGGCCACGGATTGACCATCTACGGTAATGTTCTGCGGCCCTTCCCGCGTCGCGTGTCTGAGCAGTTCCCAAAACCGCGCCTTGGTGGTTTGCATTTGCCAGTTTTGCATGACCAGTCTCCGAAAACTCAATTGATCCGACCAAGCCGGTCAAAATTCCGCCCGAAATCGGTTTTTGTGTCCAACGGCTTCCACAAACCCGTCTGGCCCGCATGGGTTGGAGGGAGTAAAACAAACCCCGACATCTTTTACAGACGGTATTTTATGTGATTATTTCATCTGTTCCGTGGGGCGCTTTGTTCAACACAACCTAGGCGGGCTGGCGGTCGGTGGCTTGGAGGGGGACACCCAGATGGTCGTGGTGGTAGTAGGCGAAGGTGGTTTCGCCTCTCGTGTCCTTCGTCTTGACGAACAGGAGGCCCGTGGTGAAGGGATTTCCAGGTTTGATCCCGTATTGTTTGGTGATTTGAGGCTGGCCTGCCGCCGTGAGACTGCCGTCTTGTCCAAGGCTAATGTCCTGTTCGGCTTCGGCGATCAGTCCCTCGTCGGCGTAGAGGTAGTACGTTCTCCTGGCCGGGTTCAGGGCCTGGCCGGTTCTGTCCCAATACTGTTCTTTCCAGAGCCTTCGGTTTTGGGGATCGTAGCCGTATCGGGCGATGAGCGTTTCCGTCCCGTCCGTCCCCGTTCGCCGTCTCACTTCGGTCAGGCGGTTCAGGCTGTCGTAGCGGTAGCGGGTTTCCTGGTTTCCTTCGGTCTTCGCCGTCCGGTTGCCCGCTTCGTCATAGTCGTAGCAGATCGCGGCATCC
>JAIRPF010000142.1 GCA_031257115.1 Accumulibacter sp. | reverse complement strand
GGCCAGCGTTTTTGCAGTCAACTTGAGTGACTCGGAAAGAGGAATAGGGCCACCGATATACCACGGCTGCGCCATGATAAGCCCGGAAAGCAAGCCGAGCGCGGCTTCGTGATCTTTGTTAAGAGCAACCTCGACTACATTATCCCCAACCCTATATACATCATATAAACCCAGAGGGTGATTCTTCAGCGTGTTTGCAAGCGATTGAGCCGCCGATGGGCTGGGGACAGCAATAACAGTTTTCATCTTTGCACTCCTGTCTCAATATAGGCAATATCTGGAATATCGTTTAATCTCAAGGAATCACCGCCGATCCAAAAAAAACTTGGAGAGTGAGTTGGCTCTTCAACGAGCCTGATTTTGAAATAAGCAGTTCTCTTTTCAAATCTTGCTGTGAGTTCACACATGGCCCAGATAATTTTCTTTTCACTAGGTCGCTCATAACCATATTGAAATTCACAATCAGGTTTCTTTATGAATTCCAGGAATGAACCAAGATCCGCTTCGGCGCTGCTTGCAATCTCTTCAGGAGTAAGCTGAGATCGTCTATTCATCCAATCGGATCCGTGAAATCGTATTCTTTTCGCGCTCCAAGGACTAGAAATATCTGGCAACATCTGTGCCATCACTTTCTCCGCATTACTGTTGGATAAGTACCCTAAAACATGCAATTTAATAAAATAAAGCCCAATCAAGACGATCAGTATTCCAATCAATTTCTTCATAGCAAACCCAATATTAGGAAAAAAGTGGGCGTAATTCTGGTGGGGCCTAGCTACCGTAAGTATCGACGCGAGGCATCGTGAACGCGACCATCATTGCTGCGCTCACCTCGACGAAGAACAAGGGTAAAGCGCACAGCCCAGAGATGCGCCAAGCGAAGAAGGCAACCACCGCGATACCTTGCGGCGTGAAAAATATCGACATTCCTGCCATTTTTGATTCCTCCATTAGTACGTTGAAGATTTATGACGTGACCAAGCAATGAGACCCCAGACAATGAAAGCTATGCCAACAATTGCTTGAAATGCCGGATAGCCGTAAGGGCCAAATGTCGCTGTAATGCTCCGATAAATCCACGACCAACGCCCCGTCGATAAACTCTCCGAGTTGTTGTGCAAAATGTTAAAGAAAGCCAAAAACAGATACAAAAAACCAAATCCCAAGCGAATGTTTCTCAGAGATTTTGGGTCTTTAATAAAAAAGTCTTTTAGAAATAAATTTTGAGGTATCAGAGACATTTGTGTCTTATCCTTATTATCTTTCATGGAATAAAAATTTAGCTCGCATAGGTTGTGGTAAGCGCAGCAAACCCCAACATTCGAGCGTCGATTCATGTCCGCTTGCGTTTGAATTCGTTTCGCTCATTCGCCACCTGTCCGTGTCAAAAGATGTTATAAAAATATGCGGGTAATGCGTTGGGGTTCGCTTTGCCCATCCCAACCTACGCGGATTATCCTGCATCGGGTAAAACGGGTCAGGGACATTTGCTTTTCCTCCCCGCCATCGTATTCCCAAAACCCGAAATCCGCCAGACAGTCCTTTCTTCTTCACGCCACCCTCCTCCATCTTTCGTCATTGCCCGCGCCGCCCTGGAGGATGTCCGAGGTGGCCGCGCCGTAGAGGGTGTCGTTGCCCGCCGTGCCGAATTTGGAGTCTAGCGCGCCCGCAGGGCTGCCGGCGAACGCTTCGGCCAGGGCGGCCTGAACGGAGCTCGGCGCGGCGGTGCTCAGTCACCTCTTCAAACTGCCGCCGCGCTATTTCGAGCACCGTCCGACCGGCGTCATCGCCGCCCGCCTGCACGGGGTCGAGACGATCCGCGAATTCGTCGCCAGCGCCGCCGTCACGCTGATCCTGGATTTGCCCTTTCTGTTCCTGTTCATCGGCATCATGTTCTACTACAACGTCACCCTGACGCTGGTGGCGCTCTCCCTGATCGCGTGCATCGTCATTCTCAGCTTGATCGTCGCGCCCATCTTCCGCGAACGCCTGAACGAACAATTCCTGCTCGGCGCGCGCAACCAGGCCTTCGTCACTGAATACGTCGCCGGACTGGAGACGGTGAAAAGCCTGCAACTCGAACCCCAGCTCGACGCCCGCTACGGCGATTACCTCGCCGAATACCTGCGCTCCGGGTTTCGCACCAAACAGATCGGCAACAGCTACCACGTCGCGGCCAATTCGCTGGAGCAGTTGATGACCATGCTCATCCTGGTGCTCGGCGCGTATGTCGTGATGAGCGGCGTCGACTTCACCATCGGCATGCTCGTCGCCTTCCAGATGTTCGCCGCCCGCGTCTCGCAGCCGATGCTGCGGCTCGTCGGGCTGTGGCAGCAGTTCCAGCAGGCCAGCCTGTCCGTCCTGCGCCTGGGCGACATCATGAACGCGCCCAAAGAACCCTATGCCCTCGTCCCCAGCCGCGCGCGCGACGGAAAGGGCCGCATCGAGATCGAAGACCTCGCTTTCCGCTACGCCGATAATTTGCCGTTCCTCTATCAGGGATTCAACCTCACCGTCGAACCGGGGCGGATCGTCGCCCTGATGGGGTCGTCGGGGTCGGGCAAGAGCACCCTGGCGAAACTGCTGCAAGGCTTCTACCTCCCCAGTAGCGGGATCATCAAAATCGACGGCAACGACCTCCGCCACCTCCCGGCGAACGAACTGCGCCAGCACTTCGGCGTCGTGCCGCAGGAGACGATCCTCTTCTCCGGCACACTCTACGACAACCTCTTGATGGCCAACCCGCACACGACTTTCGACGAGATCATCCAGGCGTGCCGCATGGCCGAAATCCACGAGACGATCGACGCCTTGCCGCAGGGCTACCAGACCGAAATCGGCGAACGCGGCGCGGGGCTCTCCGGCGGACAGAAGCAGCGCCTGGCGATCGCCCGCGCTTTACTCAAGCGTCCGAAGATCCTGGTCTTCGACGAAGCGACCAGCGCGCTCGACCCGGCCACCGCCGAACACTTCGCCGGCACGATCAACCGGTTGAAGGGCAAGGTCACGATGCTCTTCATCAGCCATGCGTTGCCGCGTGCGTTGAAGGTCGACGAGATCGTGCATATCGGGAACGAGGCCGCGAAGGTGAACGCGAAGGAGAAGATTCCGGCATGAACGCGCCGCCCACACCGCCCGCGCCGTCCGCGCTACCCGCATCACTCCCACCCGCCAGGGCACTCTCGCCCGAAGCGCTCGACTTCGCGCCGGGCCTCCTGTCGATCCAGGAAAGCCCGCCGGGACGCCTGCCGCGCGTGGTGCTCTACGCGACCGCGCTGCTCTTCGCCATCCTGCTCGCCTGGGCGCTCTTCGGCCAGCTCGACATCATCGCCAGCGCCGAGGGGCGGCTGGTGCCGCAGAGCTACGTCCAGATCGTACAGCCCGCCGACGCGGGCATCGTAGAGGAGATATTGGTCAGGGAAGGCCAGAATGTGCGAGCCGGAGAAGTCCTGATGCGCATGGACACGCGCCTCGCCCAGGCCGACCGTCAGACACTCGATACCGAACTCGCGCTGCGTTCCCTGCAACTCCGCAGGATCGAAGCGGAATTGTCCGGGCAGCCCTTGAAACGGCTCGAATCGGATACCGGCGATCTCTTCGGGCCGGTCGAAGCGCAGTACCGGGATCATCGCCAGGCTTTCGAGGACGCCGTGGGACAGGCGCGGGAAGGCTTGACCCGCGCGCGGCGCGACTATGAATCGGGCCGGGAAATCCTGGCCAAGCTCAAGGAGATCACGCCGCTCCTGAAAGAACAGGCCGATGCCTTCGCCGCGATGGGCCGGGACGGCTACGCGGCGCAAGTGACCGTGCGCGAACGGCAGCGCGAATACCTGGAGTCCGCCCGCGACCTGCGCGCCCAGGGGGAAGCCGTCGCCGGCCTGTCCGCCGCGGTCGCCCAGGCGGAAAAGCAGTTGCGCCAGATCGAATCCCAATATCGCAGCGAGCTACAGAACGAGCGCATCGAGGCGGAAGGCCAGTACCGCAGGCTGCAACAGGAATCCGTCAAGCTGGCACACAAGTCCGGGCTGCTCGAATTGAAGGCGCCGCAGGCGGGCATCGTCAAGGACCTGGCGACGCATACCGTCGGCGCCGTGGTCTCGCCCGGCACGGTGGTGTTGACTCTGGTGCCGGAGAATGAACCGCTGCTTGCCGAGGTGATGATCCGCAACGACGACGTGGGCTTTGTCCATGCGCAACAATCGGTGAAGGTCAAGCTCGCCGCGTACCCGTTTCAAAAGTACGGGATGCTCGACGGCACGGTCATTCACGTCGGGCCGGACGCGAGCGAGGGGAATGCGCCGGCGTCGAACGATTCCCAGGACAATGCGGAAAAGCCGCCGGCCCAGTTGACGTACAAGGCGCTGGTCGCCCTGGAATCGCAGCTGCTCGAAGCACGCGGCCAGACGCTCCGGCTGGTGCCAGGGATGCAGGTCGTCGCGGAAATCCACCAGGGACGGCGCACGGTGATGGAGTATCTCCTCTCGCCCGTGCAGAAGACGCTGTACGAGAGCGGGCGGGAGCGGTGAACAAGGCCATTGTCCTGCTGCTGGCGCTTCTGCCGCTTCTTCCCCTTCGGGCTGCCGATCTCGTCGACGTCTATCGCCTCGCGCAGAGCAACGACCCCACCTTTGAAGCAGCGCGCCATGCGCTCGAAGCCGTGCGGCAGCGGATTCCCCAGGCGCGCGCCGGCCTCCTGCCGGTGATCGCCCTCTCCGGCGGCAACAGCCGCAACCGCTCCGACGTGGACTTCGGACGGGACTCCCCCGCGCAGGATCGCGACATCCGTTCGTGGAACTGGGAGGTGCGCCTCACCCAGCCGATCGTGCGCATGCAGAACGTCTACGCCCGCGACGAAGCCGAATCCCTGGCCGAACAGGCGCAGGCGCAATTCGACGAGGCCGGGCAGGAGCTCATCCTGCGCGTGGCGCAAGCCTACTTCGACGTGGTGGCGGGCGAGGAGAACATCGCCGTCGCCAATGCGCAGCTCAAGGCCATGGCGGAACAGCTTGCCCTCGCCCGGCGCGGCTTCGACCGCGGCACGGCGACGATCACCGATACGCACGAAGCAAAGTCCCGCGTCGATCTCGCCCGCGCGGAAAAGGTGAGCGCACAAAACGACCTGGAGACGAAGCGCGCGGAACTGGAGAAGATCGTCGGGGAATTGCCGCCGTCGTTCTCCGTCCTGCGCCCCAGGGCCGTCGCGCCTCAGCCCGATCCGGACGACGCGCGGGCGTGGATCGGGCAGGCGCGGGAGAATCATCCGCGCGTGCGCGCGCAGGAGGCGGCGCTCCTGGCGACCGAGGCCACGGTGCGCAGGAACCGCGCCGAACACCTGCCGACGCTCGATCTCGTCGCCTCGCACGGGCGCAACAAGGCGTCCGGCAGTCTGGACACGCCGACCGACTATTCGACGGCGGCGCGCTCGAACGTGATCGGCCTGCAACTCAACATTCCGCTCTACGCGGGCGGCGCGACGAGCGCCCGCGTCGCCGAAGCGATTGCCGGACGCGACAGGACGCGCGCCGACCTCGAAGCCGCGCGCCGCCAGGCGGCGACCGAGGCCAGGCAGGCGTTCGCCGGCATCGCCAACGGCCTCTCCCGGATCGAAGCGCTCGCCTCGGCGGTCGAGTCGGGCCAGAGCGCGGTCGAGGGCAACCGCGTCGGCTACAAGCTGGGCATCCGCATCAATGTCGACGTGTTGAACGCCGAACAGCAACTCCACGCCGCCCGGCGTGACCTGACCCAGGCGCGCTATGAGACCTTGATGCAGGGATTGAAGCTCAAAGCCGCCGCCGGGGTGCTGGGCGAGGACGACCTCGCGGCGATCAATCGGATGCTGGGGAGGAGGGAAGCCTGGGTAGATACTGGCACATTGTGAATAAAACGAACCAAGTAGCTTGCTTCCACCATCCGATCAGGCCGGCGCCAAACCAGATTTCGTTCTGATTGATTCCAAAAACGCACAGGCATCCATGATCACCGGCCTCGCGCCAAAGACTTCCTGCGCGCTTCGATGGGCTGTTGCCACGTCTCCTACGCCATTCTGCAAACGCTATCCAACCATACGCCCTACGCGCTTCCGGAAAAACTGCCGGTCGAACCCGTGGCGGGATTCGGCAATCTCGACCCGCATCTGACCGCGATGCGCTATT
>JAIRPF010000141.1 GCA_031257115.1 Accumulibacter sp. | reverse complement strand
AATCGCTTCGACAGGATCATCGTGATCGCCGCCGTCAGCGTCGTCTTCCCGTGATCCACGTGCCCTATCGTCCCTACATTCACGTGCGGCTTCTTGCGCTCAAATTTTGCCTTAGCCATCTGAATATCCTCGAAATCAATGTTACTTTTTGTTGATCACGGCCTCGGCGACGTTTTTCGGCGCCTCGGCATAGTGCTTGAATTCCATCGAATAGGTCGCCCGCCCCTGGGACAGCGACCGCACGGTGGTTGAATAGCCGAACATTTCGGCCAGCGGCACTTCGACCTTGATGGCCTTGATGCCGCCCGGACGGTCTTCCATGCCGAGAACGATGCCGCGCCGGCTCGACAGATCGCCCATGATGTTACCCATGTATTCTTCCGGAGTCTCGACCTCGACGGACATCATCGGTTCCAGCAGCGTGGGCGAGGCTTTTCTCATCCCTTCCTTGAAGGCCATCGACGAGGCCATGCGGAAGGCGTTTTCGTTGGAATCGACGTCGTGATACGAGCCGTCGAACAGGGTGAATTTGATGTCGACCACCGGGAATCCGGCCAGAACGCCGCTCTTGATCGCGTCCTGCAATCCCCTGTCCACCGCCGGGATGTATTCGCGCGGAACCGTGCCGCCCTTGATCGCGTCGACGAATTCGTAGCCCTTGCCAGCTTCGTTCGGCTCCATCCTGATCCATACGTGGCCGTACTGGCCGCGGCCGCCGGACTGCTTGACGAATTTTCCTTCCTGTTCGACGGTTTTCTTGATGCACTCGCGGTACGCTACCTGCGGCGCGCCGACGTTGGCATCCACGCCGAATTCGCGCTTCATGCGGTCGACGATGATTTCGAGATGCAGCTCGCCCATGCCCGAAATGATGGTCTGGCCGGTCTCCTCGTCGCCGCGCACGCGGAAGGAGGGATCCTCCTGCGCCAGACGCCCCAGGGCGATGCCCATCTTTTCCTGGTCGCTCTTGGTCTTGGGTTCGACCGCGATGTGAATGACCGGCTCCGGGAATTCCATGCGTTCGAGAGTGATCGCCGCGGAAGGATCGCACAGGGTTTCCCCGGTCGTCACTTCCTTCAGGCCGACGCAGGCGGCGATGTCGCCGGCGAGAACTTCCTTGATTTCCTCGCGGTTGTTGGCGTGCATCTGCAACAGACGCCCGATCCGCTCCTTGCGTCCCTTGACCGGGTTGTAGATGGTATCGCCCGATTGCAGCGCGCCAGAGTAGACGCGGATGAAGGTCAACTGGCCGACATACGGATCGGTCATCAGCTTGAAGGCCAGGGCCGAGAATTTGGCGTCATCGGATGCCTCGCGCGATTCGGTCGCGCCGCGCTCGTTTTCGCCTTCCACCGGCGGGATGTCGACCGGCGACGGCAAAAGCTCGATGACCGCGTCCAGCATCCGCTGCACGCCCTTGTTCTTGAAGGCTGTTCCGCACAGCACCGGCTGGATTTCGCAAGCGATGGTGCGTATCCGCAGCCCCTCGATGATTTCCGCTTCGGAAAGATCACCCGATTCGAGGTATTTGTCCATCAAGCCTTCATTGGCCTCGGCCGCCGATTCGAGCATCCTGCCCCGCCATTCTTCGGCGACCGCCCGCAGATCCGCCGGAATGTCCCTGTATTCGAATTTCATCCCCTGCGAAGCCTCGTCCCAGAGGATGGCTTTCATCTTCACGAGATCGACGACGCCCGAAAAATTCTCTTCCACGCCGATCGGAATGACGATGGGAACGGGCGTTCCGCCCAGGCGCGTCTGAATCTGGTCGACGACCTTGAAGAAATCGGCGCCCTGGCGATCCATCTTGTTCACGAAAGCCAGCCGTGGAACGCCGTACTTGTTGGCTTGCCGCCAGACGGTCTCCGACTGCGGCTGCACGCCGCCCACCGCGCAATACACCATGCAGGCACCGTCGAGCACACGCATCGAGCGTTCAACCTCGATGGTGAAATCCACATGCCCCGGAGTATCGATAATGTTGAAACGGTGCTCCGGGAATTGCAGGTCCATGCCCTTCCAGAAGCAGGTCGTCGCCGCCGACGTGATGGTGATGCCGCGTTCCTGTTCCTGCGCCATCCAATCCATGGTGGCCGCGCCGTCATGGACTTCGCCGATCTTGTGATTGACTCCCGTGTAGTAAAGGATGCGCTCGGTCGTCGTCGTCTTGCCGGCGTCGATGTGCGCGCTGATACCGATATTGCGATAGCGCTCGATGGGAGTTTTACGTGCCACGTTTAAGCCTTCATTGATAAAGAACGTCTACCGGCGGCATTGCCCGCCGCCGGCCGTTGAACCCGTTAGAAACGGAAATGCGCGAACGCCTTGTTGGCGTCCGCCATGCGGTGAACCTCGTCGCGCTTCTTGACGGCGGCGCCGCGATTCTCGGCCGCGTCGAGCATCTCCGCGGCCAGCCGCTGATCCATCGACTTCTCGGAACGCTTGCGCGCCGACTCGCGCAGCCAGCGCATGGCCAGCGCCATGCGGCGATTCGGGCGAACCTCGACCGGCACCTGATAGTTGGCGCCGCCGACGCGGCGGCTCTTCACTTCGACGAGCGGTTTGACGTTGCTCATCGCCTGGCCGAAAATTTCGAGCGGATCCTTGCCGTTCTTGGCGGCGATGATGTCGAACGCGCCATACACGATGCGCTCGGCGACGGACTTCTTGCCGCTCATCATGATGGTATTGATGAACTTGGATACCTCGATATTGCCGAATTTCGGATCCGGGAGAATATCGCGCTTTGGAACTTCACGACGACGTGGCATGGCTGAACAACCTTTCGAATGACGATTCAGTCGCGGGATACGCAACAACCGATCCCACCCGACGGCCTATCGGGCCGTCACTTACTCAAGCGGCGATCAAGCCGCCTTCGGACGCTTCGCGCCGTACTTCGAGCGCCCCTGCTTGCGATCCTTCACGCCCTGCGTATCGAGCGAACCGCGCACGGTGTGGTAGCGGACGCCGGGCAGGTCCTTCACCCGGCCGCCGCGAATCAGCACCACCGAATGTTCCTGCAGGTTGTGCCCTTCGCCGCCGATGTACGAAATGACCTCGAAGCTGTTGGTCAGCCGCACCTTGCAGACCTTGCGCAAGGCCGAGTTCGGCTTTTTCGGCGTGGTGGTATAGACGCGCGTGCAGACGCCCCGCTTTTGCGGACAATTTTCCAGCGCGGGAACCTTGCTCTTGGCGCGTACCGCTTCACGAGGCTTACGAACAAGCTGGTTGATGGTTGGCATGTCTCTATCCCAAAACTCCTGCGGTTTCCGCCTTTCGCGAACGGCTACCGCAAAAATGCCAAGGCGATGCCACTTACCGCCCGCCTTGGCGAATTTTTATTACAAGCGCGCACAGTGATTAGCGCACGTCCGAAAAAAGATTGGCGATTCTATAGTCAGATACTCCACAAGTCAAGCGTTGTATGGATCTCATCGTCGAATTGTTCACGGCGAATGCCGGAGCCGCGCCGAAGCAGCGCGGGAACCCGGTTCCCCCGGCGCCGTATCTCGCCGGATTTCGCCCTTCCTCGAACCGCCGCCAACGAACGCCACCGGGAACGCGAGCGTCCTGCCCGATCCGTTCGCTTTTTCCGACGCAAAGCATCGCCCATGCAAAACCTCCCTTCCGAGAAAGGCGTCGCGCCGAAGGCAGGACGAAGGGAGTTTGGCGGTTGAACCCTCTTCCCCAGCCAAGGGCAACCAGTAAGGTCCATAAGGGATTGAAAGCCATTGATTTTCATGTTTTTTCGATCCACCGGA
>JAIRPF010000108.1 GCA_031257115.1 Accumulibacter sp. | reverse complement strand
CCTACTGCTACGTGGACTATGCCCGCGACGTCACGCCGGTGGGTTGTGTGGCCGGCTGGGCTTCGGGCAGGAGCGTACGCCCTGCATTCCCGCGTTCGCGGGAATGACAAGGATGATGGAAGCGGTGGGGGCAACGGTGAACCGGATGCCCGCTCATGAACCGGATGCCCGATCATCAAGCGAGTGACCGGGAAATGGAATTGTCATCACATGAAGAATCGCCATCACATGAATCGAAAACACGCCATCCGCGCGCCGGTGATTCGAAAACGGAATGCCCGCTTTCCCCGGTCTGGAAAACCTATCGCCCGTGCCAGTAACGCGGCGCGGTGGCTCGCCAGGCTGAAACTTGCGTTTCCGAGGTTCCCAGGACGACGTGGATCGCGCCTTGCCGGTCCGTGCGCCAGAGTCGTCCGCCGGCATAGCGCGCGAGCGTTTCCGGGCGTGGATGGCCGAAGGGGTTGCGGTAGCCCGCCGAGAATACGGCGTCGCGCGGCGCGACCGCCGCGATGAATCCGGGCGACGATGAGCCGCGTCCGCCGTGGTGCGGCACGACCAGCGTTTCGCTGCGCAACGCCGGCCCGGCGCGGGCGACGAGCGCGCGTTCGTCGGCGGTCTCGATGTCGCCGGTCAGCAGGGCGGCGCCGCCGTCGCTCCGGATTTGCAGGACGCAGCTCATGGCGTTGGATCGTTTCGCCTTGCCCGCGTAATCGCCCGCCGCCGGATGCAGGATGCTGAAGCGGACACCGTCCCACTCCCAGGACTGCCCGGCGACGCAAGGCTCGCCGCCGACGCCGGGCATCGAGGTCAGAAAGCGCGCGATCGGCCCGTGCGCCCGCACGGCGTCCAGCCCGCCCGCGTGATCCTGGTCGCGGTGCGACACGACGAGCGCGTCGAGCCGCGTCACGCCGACGGCGCGCAGGAGCGGCACGACGATGCGTTGCCCGGCGTCCGCCTCGCTGCCGTAGCGCGGGCCGGCGTCGTAGAGCAGCGCGCGCTCCGCCGTGCGCGCCAGGATGGCCAGACCCTGCCCCACGTCGAGCACGTCGATCCACGCTTCGCCAAGAGGCGGCCGTTCCGGTCGCGCCAGCAGGAGCGGCGCCGCCAGGCACAGCCCCAGCCAGCGCGCCGGAAAACCGCGCGGCAGCAGCAACCAGAGCATTCCCGCCAAGGCCAGCAGCGCCGTCCACAAGGGCGGCGCCGGTTGCAGCCAGACCGGCCAGCCGGCCAGATAGTCGAGCAAGTCCATCAGCCGCGCGAGCAGCCAGTGATCCAGCCGCAGCAGCGGCGTCCACGGGAACAGGGCGGAGATCAGCGCCAGCGGCGTGATGACGAAACTCACCGCCGGGATCGCCACGGCGTTGGCCAGCGGCGAGACCAGCGAAAACTGCTGGAAGAAGAGCAGCAGCAGGGGCACGCTGCCGACGGTGACCGCCCATTGCGCCGCGCCCCATCGCCACAACCCCGCGCGCCAGCGGCGCGGGCGGTCCGGGTCGCCTTCCGCCTCGCCCAGGCGCGACGCGCCGGCGAAAAAAAGCAGCGCGACGGCTCCGAACGAGAGCCAGAAACCCACCGCCAGCACCGCCCAGGGATCGACGAGCAGCACCACCAGCAAGGCCAGCAGCAGCGTGCGGAGGATGCCGAGGTTGCGCCCGGACCACAGCGCCAGCGCGACGGCGCTGAGCATGTACAGGGTACGCTGGGCGGGAACCCCGAACCCGGCGAGCACGGTATAGGCTAGGGCCGCCAGCCAGCCGGCGGCGACGGCGGCCTTCTGCGCCGGCAGCCGCAGCATCAGGCGTTCGCCGCGCCGCCACAGGACATTCGCCAGCAAGGCGCACAGGGC
This sequence comes from Accumulibacter sp., assembly GCA_031257115.1. Classification (GTDB taxonomy): domain Bacteria; phylum Pseudomonadota; class Gammaproteobacteria; order Burkholderiales; family Rhodocyclaceae; genus Propionivibrio. The sequence continues at coordinate 14,661 of JAIRPF010000108.1, read as the reverse complement.
GGCGACCATCGTCACGTGCAGCCCGGAAATGCTGACGAGGTGCGTGATTCCGGTGCGCCGGAACACATCCCACTGCGCGGCCGGAATGGCGCGCTGGTCGCCGATCGCCAGCGCGATCAGCACACCGGCGTAGGGCGCTTCGGGCAGGTCGGCCAGAAAACGCTGCCGCAGCGCGTCGCGCAGCCGTTCGACGGCGTAGCCGGGACGCCAGACGAACTCATCCAGGCGCGCCGCTTCCTCGCGCGCGCGAACCGAACCGGTCGCCCGGTAGCCGCGTTCGAGCAGCCACGCCTCGTAATCGAAGCCGTGGGGATTGGCGTTGCCGTGCGGGCGCTTCAGGCGCACCGTGAAACGCCAACGCTCGCCGGGATGCAGGGTCTGGGCGGCCGCTTCTTCCTGCTTCGTTTCCTCCCGCCTCGCTTCGTTTTCGCCGTCGCCGTCCCCGGCGCGATACCACGACAGGAGAATGCGCCGCGGAACCGTGGCGCCGGGCGTCGCCACCGTCTCGACGTCGAACGCGAACCGCTCGCCGCGCCCGGAACGCTGCGGCAGTTCCGCCACGACTCCGCTCAACACGATGTCCCGGCTTTCCCAGTCTTCGGGAAGCTGGTCGGCCAGCCGGAATTCCGCGCGCCAGGCCGCCCAGGCGAATCCCAGCAACGCGCAGGCGCAAAGCAGCGCCCCGCGCGGCAGCCGGACGCCGCGCGCCAAGGCAAGCGCCAGTCCGCCCAACCCCACGCCCGCGCAACCCGCCACGACCGCCATGCCGGGCAGCGCGGCCTGCCACTGCAAAAACAGGACTCCCGCCGCGAAAGCCAGAATGGCGCCACGCATATCAATCCACGCCCGGAAAACCGATCCCGGCCGCGACGACGCGGCGAGCGCGGCAAGAAACCTGAAAAACGCTCAAGCGCGGCGAAAAGAAAAAACAGGGCGAGCAAAGAATTTCATGTTTCTCGTCGCAACCGCCGTGAACACCGTGGTTGACCGCCTTTTTCATCACGAACGACGAAAACCCGTTGGAGTGTTTTCGAATCGAACGCACGCAAGTTTCCGTCACTCCCGCGCGGGTGGGAATCCCGTGCTTGCACATTTCCGCCATTCCCGCACAGGCGGGAATCCGGTATCTACCACACACTCTCGTCATTCCCGCGAAAGCGGGAATCCAGCGCGTACACTCCGGTGCGCAGCGCCGCATCCTTTGAATTCGCGGCCCTTCGGGCCGGAGGCCACGAACTGGATTCCCGCTTTCGCGGGAATGACGGGGAAAGGGAGCGGTCATCGCTTGAATCGTCATCGCCTGAATCGAAAATGTTCTGAAAAGATTTTCGCCTTTCGCCGTGTTCGCCGTGGTCAATGCTTTTCGCTCTTGTTTTTCATTGTGCCCGCCGTGCCCGTCGTGGTTATCGATCTTGTTATTCGCGCCCGTCGCCGCGAGCGTAGACGATTCGCGGGCCGTCCGCGGCATCCGCGTCCCGGTCGTTTTCCTCGTCGGCCAGAGCGGACGCGCGCGCGACGGCGAGCAGCGCGGCCATGTCTTCCGGCAGGTCGGATTTCCACAGCATCGGCTTGCCCGTCGCGGGATGGATGAGGCCCAGGCGGCGCGCGTGCAGCGCCTGGCGCGGGAACGGCGGTCCGGCGGGCACACGGCTCGCGCCGCCGCCATAGACCGGATCGCCGACCAGCGGGTGCCCGATCGATGCCATATGCACGCGAATCTGGTGCGTCCGCCCCGTCTCCAGCGCGCATTCGACGAGCGTGCAGTCGGCCAGGCGCTCGACGACGCGGTAGTGCGTGCGCGCCGGCTTGCCGCCGGCGGTCACCGCCATCTTCGTGCGCTGCGCCGGATGGCGTCCGATCGGCGCGTCGACCGTGCCGCCGCGTTCGATGACGCCGCGCGCCAGCGCGTAGTAATGGCGCTTGACGGCGCGCGCCTGCAACTGGCGCACCAGTTCGGTCTGCGCCTCCGGCGTCCGGGCGACGACCATCAGTCCGCTGGTGTCCTTGTCGAGCCGGTGCACGATCCCGGCGCGCGGCAGGCGCTCCAGCGCCGGATCGTGATGCAGCAAGGCGTTCTGCAAGGTGCCGCTCCAGTTGCCGCTGCCCGGATGCACGACGAGGCCCGCCGGCTTGTCGATGACGATGATCGCCGTGTCCTGGTGCACGACGTCCAGGGCGATCGCCTCCGGGCGCGAGGACGACAGGCGCTCGTCGGGCGCTTCGTCCAGTTCGATGAGTTCGCCGCCCCACAGTTTGTGTTTCGGCTCCCGGACGACCTCGCCGTCGACGCGCGCCCGTCCGTCCCGGATCCAGCCCTGCAACCGGCTGCGCGAATGTTGCGGCCAGAGCCGGGCCAGGCACAGATCGAGCCGCAGCCCGCCGTCCCCGCCCGGCGCCCGCAGAGTCCGCGGCGGGTTTGCGCTATAATCGGCGCGCTCCCCGCCTTGCTCTCGAACGGCGGTTTGGCCGGCGCCGGTCTTCTTATCTGGGACGTTCATCATGCGTAGTTTAGCGGTAATCGCAGCCCTTTTTCTCGCCATGCTCCTCGCCGGCTGTGGGCTGTTGCCCGAAGTCAAGGACGAAACCCTGGGCTGGTCGGCCAACAAACTGTACGCCGAGGCCAAGCAGGCGCTCAATGAAGGCGGCTATGACACGGCCATCCAATACTACGAAAAACTCGAATCGCGCTTCCCCTACGGCCGCTTCGCGCAGCAGGCGCAAATCGACCTGGCGTATGCCTACTGGAAATCCGGCGAGAAGGAATCCGCCCTTGCCGCCTGCGAACGCTTCATCAAGCTGCACCCGAATCACCCGAACGTCGATTACATCTACTACCTGCGCGGCCTGATCAATTTCAACGAGAACATGGGGCTGCTGGGCTACATCAGCCAGCAGGACCTGACCGAGCGCGACCCCAAGGGCGCGCGCGAGTCTTTCGACGCCTTCCGCGAACTGCTCGCCCGTTTCCCGGAAGGCAAATACGCCGATGACGCCAGGCTGCGCATGACTTATCTGGTCGACGCCCTGGCCCAGCTCGAAGTTCACGTCGCCCGCTACTACATGAAGCGCGGCGCTTTCGTGGCCGCCATCAATCGCGCGCAATACGCGGTGAAAACGTACCCGGACGTCCCCGCCACCGAGGAAGCCCTGTTCATCATGGTCAGAGCCTACGACGAACTGGGCATGAACGACCTGCGCGACGACGCCGAGCGCGTCATGCGCCAGAACTTTCCGAACAGCGTCTACTACACGCGAGGACTGACCCGCGAAGAACCGTGGTGGAAACTCTGGTAAGCCGCCGGCGGGCGGCGGAGGGTTTTCCCGCGTTTTCCCGACGCCCGGCCTCCGGTTCGTGAGCGTTCCGGTTCAAATACGCACCTCGCCGAAAGGAGGAACGGAAATGAGAACCCGCCCGGCGATCATCATACTGTTGTCTTTCTCCCTTTCTCCATTTTTTCCGGAGGTTGTACATTCAGAGATAGAACTGGATGGATAGTAACTAGAGACAGAATGGTTGGTACGAAATTCGATCCTTTGTCAGAAACTGGCCTAAGTCAAACCGGTAATAGATATAAACTATCTCTCTCTAAGGGGGAGGGGTCTATTACCACGTTGAAAAAGAGTCTCCAAATACCCGCTACTTCATCCGATGGAGGAAGCCTGACGACTCTTGTCGTTATTCTCTATTGGTTGATCCGAGTGGGACAATTCTTTCCTGGAACTATGAAGAAGGTTCCGATCCTGGCTCTTGTTACCACTCAAGTTGAGTTTGCATCGGATTCAAGCCCGCATGGGTTGGGGTGAGCAAAGCGAACCCCAACATTCCGGCATGATGGTTTGCCGCTTGCGTTGGGGATCGCTTCGCTCCCCCCTGCTCATATCGATTCATGCGAGATTGCATGACCACACGACGATAAAGGGATCGCAATCATTTACTTTTGACAGAAAGACGGTTCAATCAAAAGTGTCAGGGTCATTTATTTCAAGGAATCAACGAACCGGACATCGGCAAACGAGGGTATAACGGTAGTCCTCTTTCTTCATTGGTACGAAAACGGAATGACCATGAACCGCCATGTCCCGCGCAAGCGTTTCGGGCAGAATTTCCTGGTCGACGCGCGGGTGATCGGCGCGATCGTGGCCGCCATCGCGCCGCGGCGCGGCGATCTCGTCGTCGAAATCGGTCCCGGCCTCGGCGCGTTGACCGCGCCGCTGCTGCAAAGGCTCGACCACCTCCATGCCGTCGAGATCGACCGCGACCTCGCCGCCCATCTGCGGCGGCGCTTTCCCGCCGACAGGCTGAGTCTCCACGCGAGCGACGCCCTGACTTTCGATTTCGGCGCGCTGGCCGCCGGCGAACGCAAGCTTCGCGTGCTCGGCAACCTGCCGTACAACATCTCGACGCCCCTGCTGTTCCATCTGGCGCGGTTCGCGGACCGTGTCGCCGACATGCACTTCATGCTGCAAAGGGAAGTCGTCGAGCGCATGGTGGCCGAACCGGACACCGCCGGCTACGGCCGCTTGTCGGTCATGCTGCAATACCGTTTCGTCATGGACCGGCTGCTCGATGCGCCGCCGGAATCCTTCGATCCGGCGCCGAAGGTCGACTCGGCGATCGTCCGGCTGATTCCGCGTGATCCCGGAGATTTGGCGGCGCGCGACGAGGCGCGGTTCGCCGCGCTGGTCGCGGCGGCTTTCTCGCAGCGGCGCAAGATGCTGCGCAACACACTGAAAGGTCACGTCGGCGAAACCCTGTTCGCCCGCCTCGGCATCGCGCCTACCGCGCGGGCCGAAACCCTGTCCGTTTCCGATTACGTCCGCCTGGCCAACGCGGTAGAATGAAACCCTGTTCCATGAACCCAAAAAGGATATTGCGATGACGGATGGCGATCGTGGGGCCGATACGGGCCTGGTATGGTTCATCACCGGCTGTTCCACGGGATTTGGCCGGGATTTGGCGCGCTGCGTGCTGGAATGCGGCTATCGGGCCGTGGTAACGGCGCGCAGGCCGGAAGTCCTCGAAGAATTCGCCGCCTCCGGGCGGGCGCTGATATTGAAGCTCGACGTGACCGATCCGGCGCAGGTCGGCGCGGCGGTCACGGCGGCGGAAGAACGCTTCGGCCGCATCGACGTGCTGGTCAACAACGCCGGGATCGGCTACTTCGCCGCCGTCGAGGAAAGCGAGGAAGCCGAAGTGCGCCGGATGTTCGAAATCAACGTCTTCGGGCTGGGGCGCATGACGCAGGCCGTGCTGCCGGGAATGCGCGCGCGGCGCGGCGGCTTCATCGTCAATCTGTCCTCGCTGGCGGGCGTCTCATCGGGGCCGGGGCTGGGCTATTACGTCGCGACGAAACACGCGGTCGAAGGATTGTCCGGTTCGCTGGCGCGGGAAGTCGAACCCCTGGGCATCCGGGTCATCGTCGTCGAACCGAGCGCCTTCCGCACCGACTGGGCCGGGCGCTCGGCCAGCGAGAGCGCGGTGCGCATCGAAGACTATGCGGCGACGGCCGGACTCCGGCGCGAGCAGTTGCGGGCGCTCTCCGGAAAACAGCCCGGCGATCCGCGGCGCGCGGCCCGCGCCATCGTCGAAGCCGTCCGCTCGCCGAACCCGCCGCGCCATCTGCCGCTGGGCAACGCCGCCTACGACATCGGAACCGCGCATCTGGAATCCGTGCTCGCCGACTTTCGCGCCGGCGAAGCCGTCGCGCGCGCCGCCGATTCGCCGAAGGAATGAACAACCCCGCGCCAGGCGCGCGGGGCATCATTCCATTTCCAAATCGTTCGTGCCGCGAAGCCGGGGCGCGGGCAGCGTCTTGGCGCGGCGAGGCGATGAAAGAGGGCGATAACGAGGGAAGGCGAAACGTCTCCAGGGAAGGTCTGAATGACCCGCTCTGATTCTGCCGGAGGTTGGCGAGCCGGGCCGGCAACCGATTCCGCTGGCGACGATGCGGCGCATCCACTTCCCGCGATGGGGATGCGCGCTGAACGACATTGGCATGGGAGAAACGTTATCGACGCTGTTCGCGCTGTCGAACCCGTGGATGGCGCGAAAGCGGTTGCCGCCCATCGCCGCTCCCCGGCGAAGCGCCAAAGCCATTGCTGAAAGGGAATGGTGGGTGCTGACGGGTTCGAACCGCCGACATCCAGCTTGTAAGGCTAGCGCTCTACCAACTGAGCTAAGCACCCGCGACGCGCCAAAGCGCGAAACGACGCAGTCTACAGTATTCACGGACGCTTCGCCAGTCCGGAAACGTGGCGCTGCGAATACTTTTCCCTGGCAATGGCTTCTACATTCATTTGGAATTGGAATCATGGCCATGCCTGAAGATGTGCGGGGTACCTTCGGATTTGGCGCGGGACGGGGAAAGGTATCCTTGGCGAAGTCGCGCAAGAGTTTTGAAACGGCTGGCGGACTGGAAATCGCCGAGGGCGATGCGGGCGGCGTCGCGCGGGCCGTTTATTCGGCGCGGTTCGCCGATGGCTTGAGTTTGGCGAATCCCAGCGCCGGGTGATAGCGCCAGCCGGTCGCGTTTTCCGGCACTTCGACCGTTGTGAAACGGCGCGCGCAGTCGTACAGGGATTCGCCGCGCGCCTCGGCCTGTTCTTGCAGCAGCGCCGGCAGATCGTTTTTTCCCCACGGCGCGATGCGCGGGCCGCTCAGCATCTCCAGCGGCACATCGCGCAAATACGATTCGTATTCGGTGTAAATATCCTGCTTCCCGCCTTTTCCGGGTTCGACACGATGCAGGATCGGTTTGTCGTCATCGAGGATCGGTTCATCGCCGTCCTTGGGCAGGAATAGAAGTTCCACTTCCCGCTCGCCGCTGTCGTCGCGGAAAGGCTGTTGCTGCGGCAAAACCCAGGTCAGCGCGGCTTGCGGGTTTTCCCAGCAGCAGGCGGCGTTCAGTTCTTTCGATCCCGGCAGCATGGCCTCGGCGAGGCGCGCGTGTTCCAGATCGGCGAGGTTCTGCCTGGGTTGCCTCGCTTCTTCGGCGCGCGGCAGGATGCGCGGCTTGGCGCTGATGACCTTGTATTCGTCCTCGCGCAGCAGCCTGGCGAGATTGTGATGGGTCAGGCGGAAAGGCGCGTTGGCTTCTTTCGCCTTGGATTCGAACCCCGGACGCACGAAAGCGGCGAGCCGTTTTCCGTCCGCGCCTCTTTCGGCGCGGAAATGCCGCAGATTGAATTCGAGGATCAGAATGTTCGGCTTGTCTTCCGGGCAGGGGATTTGCCGGTGCCGCCGTACCCGTCCGGCCAGCTGGATCAGCGAACGCATGGAAGAAGGCTCGACCACCGCCCAGTCGTAGTCGTGGTCGCGGCCGACTTCCGTCACCGGAGAGCCGAGAACGACGAAAAGCTGGTTTTTTTCCGGGGAGCGATCCAGCGCGGCGCGAATTTCCGGCAGGTCATAAACGGCCTGGGGATCGCGCCGGTTCAGCGCGCCATCCAGGCGTCGCTCGATGGCCGAGCGCAACAGCAGGGGAAAGCGCGAATGATAGACGCACAAGTGGATGCGCGCGCCCGCCGGCGCGCCGAGGCGGAACAGCTCCAGCGCCACGTCGAACAGCGGTTCGACGTTGGCCATGCGAACCAGGCCGAAGCTGACGGTTTTTCCGCTCCGGGGGCAGGTTTCGTGATGCCGCGCGTGGGCGCGCAACATGGCTTCGCGTACCGTTCCGGCGAATTCGCGGCGGATGCCGTCTTCATCCTTCGCGGTAATCGCCAGCGGCACGAGTTCGCCGCGTCGGCAGGGCGTGGTTTTTTCCAGCAGCGCGCGCGCCCGTTCCCGCGCGAACGCCGCGTGTTTCTCGACAAAGGTTTCGCGCTCGGTGACGGACAGGGCTTGCGCGTCGAATTCATCGACCCACAGGCAGGCGATTTCCGGCTCGCCGCGATCCACGCCGCCGCCCGGCCCGCGATTGCGCGAGAAATGCCGCCGCCCGGCGCGATAGGCGAGGTACAGCCCCTCGACCAGCGCGGGCGGCAGGGTGGCGGAGGAAATGAGCACGCGCGTTCCCAGCAGGCCCGCCCAATGCACGAGGCGGGTAAGCGCGGGCAAATCCTCCAGCGCGAAATCGTCCAGCTCGTCGAGCACCAGATCGCCGCTCATCAGCCGCAGCATGGGCGCGATTTGCCGTCCGCCGCGCCGCGCCTCGGTGGCGGGCGTCAGATGATCGATGGTACACACGAGGAGCGGCGCGAAAAGCAGGCGGCGGATGTTTTCGTCCCGCGTCATTTTCGCCAGCGGACCGTCGACGGATGTTTGCCCCTCGAACAGGACGTGATCGCTTTCCTCGATCAGCGCCTGACGGGATTCCGAGCCGTCCGCCTCGGCCCGCCGCCGGTAAAAGTCGAACAGGTCGCGGCTGGCCGCGCCGCCTACCCGGATCGCCAGTTCGTCGTCGTCCAGGCGCAGGTGATCGCGGTAACTCTGTCCGGTTTGCAGGGTCAGCGCGCGCAACCCCAGGGCGAAGGTGGCGCGCATGCCCTGCCGGGGATCGGCCAGCGCGTAAAGGATGCGCGCGTTCGCCAGCGTCTTGCCGCAGCCGGTCGAGGCCATGTTGACGATGAACGCGCCATGTTCGTTGCCGCATTCGCGCAAGGCCATCGCCGCGTCGGCGGCTTTGTTCTGCCAGGTGAAACCTTTTTCGGCGGTGCGCCGGGCCAGGCCGCGATGGCGGGCGAGGCGCGGCAGGTTCCGCGTGATGCCGGGCAGGGCGCGCGCGATGCCGGCGGCGTTCCTGGCGACGCCCACGAGATGTTCGTCCAGCGCTTGATTGTGGCGGATTTTGCCGTCCTCTTTCGCGGTGTTGGCGAACAGCGGGCCGCGCTTGTTCCCACCCCCGCCCACCCGTTCGGGCGAACCGGGCGGCAAGGCCGAGTAGCAATGATCGGCCAGCATCAGGGCGAGGCGCGCAAGGTGCATGACATAAGGATCGGCGAGCCAGTTTTCCCTTTTCGCGCGCAATGCCATGAGGCGGCCGGCGACCTTCGCCGCCTCCTTGCGCCAGAGGGGAGCGACGGTCGGCAGGCCGTGCTCGAAGCGCCAGTATGCGGCGATATCCTCGCCCTTGCTCGCGTCCCGTTCCTGCGCGTTCCAGGCGTGCGCCACCTGTTCGAGCAAGGATTTCAGTTGCCTGGATTGCCCCAATACGGGCGAGCGTTTGCCGAGCCACGCCTGGCCGCCGTTTTCATGTACCGGCAAAACGGGCAAGCGGTGGTGGCTGACGATCAGCCAGCCGATCGCGGCCGCCAGAGGCGTCCTGGCAAGGAACGCGGCGGAAAACGGCCGCCGCGTCTTTTCGTCCGCGCCGTCACGGAAAAAATGTTCCGGTCTTTGCCAGGCTTCGTTTTCCGCCGCGGGCGCGGCCAGGCGTTTCAACCAGCCTTCGTCGTCGTCATCGCCCACGAAAGCGAAAAAAAGCCGCAGGGAAACCCATTCGTGGCGATACAGGCTGCTCCCGCCGGACGGCTTTTCGAGTCGCGCCTGGAAAGCCGAGGAAGCCTTGCCCAGATCGTGCAGGAGCGCCGCCATCCGCGCCAGCAGGTGGATGTCTTCCAGGCTATGCCAATCGTTTTCGTCCTCGGCGCGCAGGACGTCGCGCGCGGTGGTGTTCGTGGGCGTCGCGCCCTGCGCGTTGAAACGGCGCGCGTCGCCGACGATCCACAGCAATTCGCTGTGATCGCGTCCGCGTATCCAGTGGCAGGCGACCGCCGTGTTCTTGCGCGCGGTTTTGCGCAGCAGCTTGCGCAAGGTCGAAAGGCCCGCCTCGGTGATCGGCGTCTGCCAGACGCGCTCACCGCGCCGTTCCGCGAACTGGTCGAGGATGCGCCGCGTTTCGGTGAGCGCGCGCTTGTCGCACTGGGACACCAGCAGGACGTTCATGCGGGCGCCGTTCCGAGCGCCAGGGCGACGTCCTTGACGGTGTCGATCATGAAATCCAGCGCCTCGCTGCGGGTCAGGAGTTCGACGCAGGCTTGCCGGAACGCCCGCTCGTCGTCGCCGCGCGCGGCGGCGATGAAGGCCAGCGGCAGGATCGTCGCATCCTTGACGAGATCGGCGATGTCGAACACCAGCGCGCCCCGCCGCGTCTTGCCGTGCAGCACCGCGAGGCCATGCGGCAGCCCCAGCACCCAGGCCGCCGTCGCGCCGAGGCCATAGGCCAGATAGTTGCCGTGATCGAGAAAGCGGTTTGCCGTATCGGCGCCGCTTCCGCGCTGCGCGCGGGTGAATTCGCCGTACCCGGAGGCTTGCGCGGCCAACCGGAAAAGCTGCTTGGTCAGGCGCGCTTCTTCCGTCAGCAGGGCGGTATTGTTCGGCGCCAGGGCCAGGTTCCGCGCGGCGGTTTCCAGCAGGCCGCGCAACATGGCGGCGTCGACGGCGAACGCCTGCTCATCCTGCAACAGGCGATGCGTCCAGATTGCCTCCGTGCGCCGCAGCCGCGCCGCCTGGAACAGCTTGGCCGCTTTCAGGCGCCGCTCGTCGTCGAACCAGAATTTCACCCAGTATTGCAGGTACTCGGTGGGGCGATATTCGCTTTGCGGCGAAAACCAGGCGACCTCGAAATCGGTTTCGGTGGCCGAAAAGAGCGGCGTGCCGCCGCCGCCGCAGAACCCGACCAACACGCCGGCCTTCGCCAGTTCCCGCATCGCCGCCTGCGTGATCGACGTTCCCGTGCCCAGCAGGAGGGAGGTCGTGTTGGCGATGGGAATGTTCCAGTACAGCGATTGCTTGCCCTCGTCCGTCACGTATTCGACGCGCCCGCCATTGACCAGCACGCGGCAGTGTTCCAGATAGTAGAGATTGGCGCGCCTGGAATGCAGGATGGTCTTGAGATCGGAAGGGGAAAAAGAGTCCATGCGCGGAGTCCATGCGCGGGCGTCCATGTGCGATGATCCACCGGCATTCATCGCCGGAAAAGCGGCGGGGCGTTCATGAAAACGAAAGGCCGGTCCGGGCCGGCCCTCTGTTTTCGACGGGCGCGCGGCGGTCAACCGTAATTGATGGGATGCTTGCTCAGCCAGCGGACGTCGCGCACTTCGCTGATCCGCCGGCCGGCCTTGCGGGCCATGGCCGAGGTCAGGGGCCGGGTTTTCCACGCGAAGCTGCCGGCAAAACCCATCACCGCGCCGAAAAGCCCGCCGGCGATCACGCCGCGGAGCGGCCTGCGGTCGTCGGCGATCACGCCGCAGATCGCGCCGACGAGCACGCCGAGGGTCGCGGGCTGCCACGATTCCTGCACGGCGCAGGTCACCAGATCGCTGGTCGCCTCGGCGTTGAGCACCTCCCGGCGCGCGGCGTTGGCGCCGTCGAGGCCCGCTTCCAGCAACTCCTTGCTATAGGCGATGTTTTCCTTGACTGTATCCTTGATGGTCATCTTTCACTCGCTCCTGTCCTTGCTCCTGCTTCTGGGCGGAAAACGGGCCGTCCGCCTTCCGCCGCTACCCGTCGGACGCCGGAATCCGGGTGGCATTTCCAGTCCACTTTCAGCCCCTTCCAGCCCACTCTCCAACCCTTGAGTATCCGGCGGCACAAGCATAACCCTAGCATCCGGAGACGTTCTTGTCACGCGCTGCCCAGGGAAGCGGCCCGGCGAGCCGGGGCGGACGGATCACGCGGCGGGCGGCGCGTGTTTCGCCTCTTGCCTTTTCTTGCGCGCCCGGATGTTGAGCGCCTCGACGGCCAGCGAGAAAGCCATCGCCGCGTAGACGTAACCCTTGGGCACGTGCATGTCGAAAGCCTCGCCGATCAGCACCATGCCGACCATCACCAGAAAGGCGAGGGCCAGCACCTTGATCGACGGGTGGCCGTCGATGAATTCCCCGATCGGCTTGGCGGCGAAAAGCATCACGCCGACGGCGGCGACGACGGCCGACGCCATGACCCAGAGATTGTCGACCATGCCGACCGCGGTGATGACCGAATCGAGCGAAAAAACGATGTCGATGACGGCGATCTGGCCGATGACCGTCCAGAACAGCTTGTTCCCGGCCGCCCTGAGCGCGGCGGGGTCGGTTTCTGGCGGCGCGCTCTCCTCGATCGCTTCCACTTCGATGAATATTTCGTGCGACGACTTGTAGAGCAGGAACAGGCCGCCGAGCAGCAACACGAGGTCGCGTCCGCTGACGCCCTGGCCGAAAACGTGGAACAGGTCGGCTTTCAGGCCCATGATCCAGCTCAGCGAGGCCAGCAGCAGCAAGCGGCTGATCATGGCCGCGCCCAGGCCCAGCCGCCGCGCGGCGTCGCGCCGCCGCTGCGGAATCCGGCCGACCAGGATCGAAATGAAAATGATGTTGTCGACGCCCAGTACGATTTCGAGCAGGGTGAGCATCGCGAAAGCAATCCAGGCATTGGGATCGAGCAGGAAATCCATGATCATCCTTTGACATTGGCAAAAACCGGCCTCGGCGCGCTGCGGACATCCGGCGGCGGGTCGTTCCGAACGCGTAATGTTCCGGCTTTTGTTTTATCGTATAAACCTGTATAAAACTCAATTTATGTCAGGAATTTACGAAGTTCAACGCCCGATATGTTGAATTACCGCCATCTCTATTATTTCTGGATGGTCAGCAAGGAAGGGGGGTTTGCCCGGGCCGCCGCGCGCCTGGGCATGGCGGTCCAGACCATCAGCGCGCAAGTGCGCGAACTCGAAAAATCCCTGGGCCATCAGTTGCTCAAGCCGCTCGGCCGGGGCATTGCCCTGACGGAAGCGGGGCAGGCGGCCCAAAACCATGCCGAGGGTATTTTCCAGATGGGAAAGGCGCTCGTGGAGGCCGTGCAGGATACGGCCAAGGGACGGATGACGCGCCTGTCCGTGGGGCTGTCCGACGATCTGTCGAAGCTCGCCGCCCATGCCTTGCTTGGGCCGATCCTCGACACGCCGGATTTGCGGCTCGTCTGCCGCGAAGGCGGTTTCGAGCGATTGCAGGTCGACCTGGCGCTGCACAGCCTCGATCTGGTCTTGACGGGGCGGCCTTCGCCGGACAATCCGAATCTGTATCTGATCAGTCATCGCCTGGTTTCCTCGCCGGTCGCCTGGTACGGTCCCGCCAGGCTGATCGACAAAAATACCGTCGACGCTTTTCCGCGTTCGCTGGAACGCCTTCCGATCCTGTTGCCGATGGGCCATTCGGCGCTGCGCGTGAGCCTGGATCATTGGTTTCACGCGCAGGGCCTGCGGATCAAGGTCGTCGGCGAATTCGAGGATAGCGCGCTGATGTCCGTATTCGCCGCGCGGGGATTGGGCGTGTTTCCGGTCAGCCGTCTGGGCGCGGACGACCTCGGATCGACGCCCGGACTCCTCCTGCTGGGCTGTTGCGAAGGCGTCAACGAGGACATCTATGCCATCTTCAGCCGGCACGGGCGGCATCATCCGCTGGTGCAAAAATTGTTGCGCGGATAAGGCTTGATTCGAGCGTGCCGCCCATATTTCTCCCGCAATTTTTCGTCTCCCCGGCCCCATCGCCATCGCTTTCGCGGGCCACCTTCGTTTACGCCCCCCTCGTCATTCCCGCGAAAGCGGGAATCCAGGAACGCACTTTCCGGCGCGCAGCGCCGCAAGCCGAGCCTCCCTTAAGAGGGAGGCGGCCCACGGCGAAGCCGTGGCCGGAAGGGGGCGGGCGATTGAATCATCAAATGCGGATGAATGGGAATCCGTTCATTTCCTTGACAAACGGGAATCCCGCTCGCCGTTGCCTGTGGGGAAGCGAGCGATTTGGCACAAACGCCTGAAATCGGCTCTTTAGATTCAAGTGGTTGTAAATCTGGCTTGGTCACCGAAATATGCCAATGTCCATGTTTTGCGCGTGTTTTGGCACAAGAATCGACCGCGAACCCGCCAAATCCTGGCGGTGCCAAAACACTTGCAATATAGTGCCAAATCACCCGCAAAACCATATGCCGCCGGGTGGCGGCGGCGTCCTGCCGGCGAAGGTGCTGCACCGCTTTTTCGTCGGCGACCACATGGATTACGAGCTGACCATCGACGGCATGACCCTGCCCAGGCCGCTCTTCGCCTCCGTGCCCTACGAACCGGGCCTTTCGCTCTTCGAACCGGGCGCGGCGGTGGGACTCGATTTCTCGGAAAAGGCGGCGGCCGCGCTGCTCCAGACGCCCGGCTGAAGCCCTCTGAAACCCTGGAACCCTCTGACCCCCCGGAAATCCCCTGAAACCTTTTTCCGCCGGCGGTCAGTCCCTTGCCACGCCGAACGCCTTGAGGAAAGTCGTCACCGCGAGCCGCACCCAGCGATCCTTTTGCGCGGCCGACGGCCGTGCTTGTGGATGCGTCAGGCATTCCAGCTGCGCCTGGGCGCGGATCATGCCGATGAACAGCGTCGCCGCGGCTTCGATGCCGACCGATCCGACGTCGACTTCCCCGGCCCGCGCGGCCTCGCCGATCCGCTCGGCCACGATCGAGGCGACGACCCGGATTCCCAGGAAAAAACGCCGCCCCAGTTCCGGGAACCGGGGCGCTTCGGCCACGATCACGCGAAACAGCGCCAGCGAGTCTGGCGCGAGAACGATGCCGAGATAGGACGCGCCGAGATCGGTCAGGGTCCGGGCGATGTCGCCGGGCGAGAGGCGTATGGCCTCGATCATCGCGGTCATCGTCGCGCACTGGTGTTCGATGGCCGCCGCGAACAGCGCCTCCTTGTTGGGAA
>JAIRPF010000056.1 GCA_031257115.1 Accumulibacter sp. | reverse complement strand
TGGAACCCCGGCCTGGAAGGCCGGGGTTTCGACCGTAGCTACTTGGGAGGGGTGCAAACCCCTTCCAGGTTCGTTCACAGCGACAGGCATGAATGCCTGTCGCTAATTAGTTGCTCGTGGATCCAATTGTTTCTGCGATTACCGTTGACCGCCGAGCGCCCGTTCGGCCGCCGTGCTTGGTCAAGGCGCGCTTCTGGCAACACTGGGCAGGCACACCGCTGAACGAGCGGCAGGTGAAACTGCTCAACCACCTGCCCGACGGCTTCGAGGGCAAGCTCACGAGCAGCAAGTGGGCCGCCATCGCCAAATGTTCGCCGGACACCGCGCTGCGCGACATCACGCGGTTGCCGGAATGGGGCGCGCTGAAGAAGTCACCGGGTAGTGGCCGCGGCATACGAGCCACGAACTGGCGGATCGGTGATCGGGTATCTCCGGATCAGGGGGTGTCAGGATTCCAGACGCCTTGCGCGACCATCTGCCGGATCGCCGCTTCCGCCCAGCCCCGGTTGGCGGCGGGGCTGGCCGGGCTGGGGTGCAGCACCTTGCCGATCCGCGTCCGCGTTCCGCGCAACGCTTGCGCCGCGCGCGCCTCGGCGAATCCGCCGACGCCGATGATCCATTCGGGTTCCAGCACCCTGGCAAGTTCGCGCAGATGCTCGTCGCAGGCGGCATGGAGCGGTTCGGTTTCGCGCGCTGGCAGCTTGTCGGGCGTCAGGTTGCGCCCCCCGTCGAAAAAAGCCAGCGGGCAGTAGTTGGCGACGAAGTGTTCCGCGAAAAAAGCCTCCGCCGTCCCGAACCGTTCCCGGAACAGGCCCCACAGGCGCTTGCCGCTTACCTCGGAACGCTGGCAGGCAAAGCCTTCGACGGGGCGTTTGGGATTTTCGCGTTCCGGTTTGCCGACCGGGGCCGCGATGCCCAGCCAGTCGCGCGCGGCGGCGATTTCGCCGAATGGAATTCCGCATTGCGCCATGCCGAACGGGCCGGGGTTCATGCCGAGGAAAACGATCCGCTTGCGCCCGTTGCCGAAGCGGCGCAGATACTGTTCGTGCGGCGCCCAGGCGTATTCCAGCGGGTTGTAGACGTGGCTGACCGGCGGAGAAAACGCCATTCGCCCGACATTTTCCGACAGTTTCCGCGCCGCCGCGATCAAGCCGGCCGCGATGGCCGTTTCCGAAATTTCGCTCATCCTGAAAGCCTCGAATCGATTCTGGAGAAAGGGAGGAAAGGAAGTTAACCACAACGAGCATGACGGGCACAACGGAAAAACACTGGGCACGGAGTTTACGGAGAAACACGGAGAAAAATCATGAAAAATCCCGTTTTCCCCACACCCTCCGTGGCCAGGGTTTTACATTCTTGTTTTCCCCGCGCCCTTTATGGTTAACGATTTTTTCTTTTGCCTCTCGCCGTACCCTTCGTGGCTAAACCTCTTCTCGTTCGCGCTTTTCGGCGGTAACGCGGCGGTTGCTTCCGGACACCATTTTGAAGGTGAACAGGCGGCATTCGATGTCTCCGTTGAAGAGCGGCGTTTTTCGGCCTGGCGTCAGGCGCATCAGTTTCGGCAGGCGCGGGTCGGCGGTCAGCAGGTGGCAGTCCCAGCCGGCGAATTTGCGTTTGAGCGCGCCGCCGAGTTTCGGGTAGAACGCCGCCAGTTCTTCCTGATCCGACAGGCGCTCGCCGTAGGGCAGATTGGCGATCAGGACGCCGGACGGCGCCGGCGCGTCGATTTCCAGAAGGTCGCCCGATCGCAGCGCGACCGCTGGCAGCAGGCCGGCGCGGTCGAGATTGGCCAGCGCGGCGCGCACGGCGGCCGGGGAAACGTCGCTACCCCAGATTTGCGCCGGGCGCGCCGGTTTTTCCGCTTCCTGCGCGGCGTCGAGCAGGTCTTTCCAGACCTCCAGCCGGAAATTCGACAGGCGCTGAAAGCCGAAACCGCGCCCGTTCGCGCCCGGCGCGATGTTCAACGCCATCTGCGCCGCTTCCGTCAGGAAGGTGCCGCTGCCGCACATCGGGTCGAGCAGCGGCGCGCCCGGCCGCCAGCCGGACAGACGCAGGATGCCCGCCGCCAGGTTTTCCTTGAGCGGCGCTTCGACCGTTTTCTGGCGCAGTCCGCGCCGATGGAGCGGCGCGCCCGATGTGTCGAGGTACAACGTGCAGGCGTCGGCGGTCAGGAAGCCGTACACGCGCACGTCCGGATCGCGCGTATCGACGCTCGGCCGCTTGCCCTGGTCGGCGCGGAAGCGGTCGCAGACCGCGTCCTTGATGCGCAGCGTGATGAATTCCAGGCTTTTCAGGGGACTTTTGACGGCGGTCACGTCGACGCGCAGGGTTCGCCCGGCGTCGAACCACTTCGGCCACGGCGCGTCCAGCGCCAGCCGGTAGATGTCGTCCTCCCTGGCGTAATGGCCGTGCGCCACGCGCCACAGCACGCGCGTGGCGATGCGCGAATGCAGGTTGACGGCGTAACAGCTTCGCCAGTCGGCCGCGAATCGCACGCCGCCGGGCACGGCTTGCGCGTCCGCGCCGCCGGCGGCAACGATGTCCTCGAAGAGCAGATTCTCGAGACCGCGCGGGCACGAGGCAAAAAAATTTTCCATGCGATCCTGAGAAGTTGGCGGGATTGGAGGAATTTGGCGAGATTGGTGAAATTGGCGGAATTTCCGGGCGGCGTCGGCGCGGAAACGGCGGAGCGCCGTGGTAGACTGACTCCCGCGCTCCATGCGTCCGCCGTCGCCGCACGCGCGGATTCTACAGGAATCGCCCGGCCGGCGTATCGGATCGCCGGCCGCCGTCCGGAGAGGATTTGCCGGACAATGCGGCTCCGGAGGAAAATTCGGCCGCCGATGCGTTTGTGATTCATGAGGAATTGATCGAACAATTTTCAGGTAATCGCCATGCCCGACGTATTCATCTCCCGCCAGCCGCTCATCAACCGCCAGAACCGGATTCTCGCCAACCGCCTTTGCCTGCATCCGCTGGGCGGCGCGGGCGCGCGCGAGGCCGTTGGCGCGCTGCAATCCCTGGCCGACGACTGGCCGGCGGACGAAAAACCGCTGTTCATCGGCCTCGGAAATACGCCGTGGGACGCGGGGCTGCTCGAATGGATCGCGCCGGCGAACGCTACCCTCGAAGTGCCGGGCGCGGCCTTCGCCGGCGCCGACGCGGCAACGCTGGCCGCCAGTCTGCAAACCGCCGGAACCTCTCTGTGCCTGATGATCGACGAGCACGCCAAGGCCGCGCTGTCGTCTGGCGTCGCGTTCCGCTTCATCGGCCTGGACGCGCGCCGCTTTCCGCCGGCCCAGCTGAAAACCCTGGCCGCGCAGACGCAGCCCCACGGGATCGGCGTGGCCTTCAATGTCCCCGACAAGCAATCCTTTCAGGACTGCCTCAACGCCGGCCTCAACGCCGCCGCGAGCTGGTTCTTCAGGGAACCGTCCGTTCGGGCCAAGGCGGTCAATCCGGCCCAGGCGCAAATCATCCGCATCATGAATCTGGTGCGCAAAAACGCCGACATCAGGGAAATCGAAGCCGCCCTGAAACTGGACGTGACGCTCTCCTACAAACTGCTGCGCTACATCAATTCCGTCGGTTTCGGACTCTCGTGCGAAATCCAGTCGTTCCGCCACGCGGTGACCATCCTCGGTTACGACAAACTCAACCGCTGGCTCTCGCTGCTGCTGGCCACGGCCAGCCGGGACCCGATGGCGCAAGCCCAGATGCACACGGCGCTGTGCCGCGCCCGCCTGATGGAAATCATCGGCTGCGGGCTGGTGGACAAGAACGAATACGACAACCTGTTCATCGTCGGCGCTTTCTCGATGCTCGAAACCCTGCTCGGCGTTTCCATGGAAAAGGCGCTCGAAACGATGAACCTGCCCGAAACCATCGCCGACGCCCTGCTCGGCCGCAGCGGCATCTACGGCCCTTTCCTCGACCTGGCGATCGCCTGCGAAGGCGAGGACGGCGAAGCCATCGCCGCCCAGGCCGCCATGCTCGGCCTCTCGGGCGACGCCTTCAACCGGGCGCTGATGCAAGCCCTGGCTTTCGCCGAGGCGATACAGACCTAGGAACACGAACGTCATGGAAGAACCCTCCTACTGGCTGCTGCGCCGCGAAAACCGGTTTTTCGTCGTAGACGGCGATTCCTCGGCCAAGACATTCCCGCTGGGACTCGCCGCCGATTTCGGTCATCCCCCGGCGGCGCTTCGCATCGGCGACTGGCGTGGACGCCCCTGCTTCGCCGCCGAAATCGCGGACCTGCCCGCCCGCGTCCCCGGCGAATTTTTCCCGCTGCGCCCGCTCTACGGACTCGCCGGCGCTGAGGCTTTCGCGCTGGCCGGACGCGCCAGCGAGCTGCTGGACTGGCAAAAAAACCACCGTTTCTGCGGCCATTGCGGCGCGCCGACGGCGAAAAAACCCGGTGAATTCGCCATGACCTGCCCGGCCTGCGGCCTGCTGGCCTATCCGCGCATCTCGCCGGCGGTGATGGTCCTGGTCGAACGCGGCGACGAACTGCTGCTGGCGCGCAGCCCGCACTTCAAGCCCGGCGTGTTCAGCGCGCTGGCCGGATTCGTCGAAGCCGGCGAATCCGTCGAACAATGCGCCGTCCGCGAAGTGCGCGAAGAAGTGCGCGTCGAAATCGCCAACCTGCGCTATTTCCAGACCCAGCCGTGGCCTTTCCCCAATTCGCTGATGATCGCCTTCTTCGCCGACTACGCCGGCGGCGACATCACCCCCGACCCCGTCGAAATCGAAGCCGCCGCCTGGTTCCCCCGCCACGCCCTGCCGCCGCTCCCCGACCAGGCCAGCATCGCCCGCCGCCTGATCGACGCGGCGAGACGGAAAAGCGGCTAAACCGTTTCCGGCTTGACCCCGCGCGTTACGAAAAGCGAACGCACCACGGGACGAACGATCCCCGCCCTTGTCCAACCCCCCGGCGCGAAGCGCCGCAAGGCAAACCTCCCTCTTGAGGGAGGTTTGCCCGGTTCACGGGCGGGATGGGACTGCGAAAAGTGGGAAGCGAAAGAAAGCCCCCGTCATTCCCGCGAACACGTGAATAACAGGGGTTTGCGGGCGGTTGATTCGAAAACGCGCTGTCGCGCGACCGCCTCCCTCAGGAGGGAGGCTTGTTTTTTCCGCCGAATCCTCCCTTGAAGCGCGGGCGTCTCGCCCGCTTCGTTCGTTTGCGGGCGTCCCGCCCGCGCTTCATTGCAGAATCTCCCCTCCAGGGCGCTTTCGGTTGGGCGGGTTGAGGGACTCCGCCTCCGCGGGAACCGCGCGCGGAAATACGGATGTCACGGGAGATCACGGAATTTCCACGGAGGAGGCGGCTTCGCGGTGGGGTCATGCGCGCGCCGCGTCCGGGCGTTTTTCCAGGATAATACCGGGCATGAATCCGCCGCGTTTCCATACGCCCATTCCTCTCGCCGCCGGCGCGCGCGTCGCGCTGCCGCCCGCCGCCGCCCGGCACGCGGCGCGCGCGTTGCGGCTGGCGGCGGGCGACGCGCTGACGCTGTTCGACGGCAAGGGCGGGGAGTACGCTTGCCGCGTCCATTCCCGCGACCGCGAGGCGGTGGTCGCCGAGGTGCTGGCCTGGCGCGGCGTCGAGCGGGAATCGCCGCTTGGGCTGACGCTGGCGCAGGCTTTGCAGGCGGGCGAGAAGATGGATTTGACCGTGCAGAAGGCGGTGGAATTGGGCGTCGGGCGTATCGCGCCGGTGGTGACGAGGCGCGGCGTCGTCCGCCTGGAAGGCGAGCGGGCGAAAAAGCGGGCGGCGCACTGGCGCGCCGTGGCGGTTTCCGCCTGCGAGCAGTGCGGACGCAACCGCGTGCCGGAAATCGCCGATCCGGAGGATTTGCGCGACTGGCTTGGCCGGCTTCCGGCCGGCGGCCGGCCGACGCGCCTGCTGCTCGACCCCAGCGCCTCCGTCGCGCTCGCCGCGCTCCCCGCGCCGGAGGCGGGCGCCGCCGTCGAACTGCTGGTCGGCGCCGAGGGCGGGCTGGCGCCGGAAGAGATCGAGCTGGCGCGCGCGGCCGGTTTCACGGCCGTCCGCATCGGCCCGCGCGTTCTGCGCACGGAGACGGCGGGCCTGGCGGCGCTGGCGGCGATCCAGTGTTTGTGGGGAGATTTCGGGGACGCGCCCGGAGGGGGATTGAACCATGTTTGAATCGGCGGAACTCGGACACCGGATCGACAAGGAGACGTTCCGCGCGGAAGTCCCGAAACTGCGCGAAGCCTTGCTCGACGCGCAGTTCGATCTGCGCGAGCAGGGCAAGTTTCCGGTCGTCATCCTGGTCAGCGGGGTGGACGGCGCGGGCAAGGGCGAGACGATCAATGTCCTTTGCGAATGGATGGACCCGCGTTTCCTGTCTACGCGGGCGTTTTCCGCGCCGTCCGACGAGGAGCGCGAGCGGCCGGCCATGTGGCGCTTCTGGCGGACGCTGCCGCCGAAGGGACGGATCGGCATCTTTTCCGGTTCCTGGTATTCCGACCCGATCGCCGGGCGCATCGCCGGCGATCTCACGAAGGGGAGCCTCGACCAGCGCCTGGACGAGATCAACCGTTTCGAGGCGATGCTGGCGAACGAGGGCGCATTGGTGCTGAAGTTCTGGTTTCACCTCTCGCGCGACGGACAGAAACGGCGGCTCGATGCGCTGGAAAAGGACCCGCGCACGGCCTGGCGGGTGACGCGGGAGAGCCGGGCGCGACTGAAAACCTACGGCAAGTTGCAGGAAGCGGCGCGTCACGTGCTGCGCGTGACCAATACGCCGTGGGCGCCGTGGATCGTCGTCGAGGGAACGGACGACCGCTACCGCTCGCTGACCGTGGGCAAGGTCATCCTCGACGCGCTGCAAAAGCGCCTGGCCGACACGCGCGACCAGAATTACCCGGTGGCGCCGCCGATCGCCCCGAAAGGCGACAGCCTCGACGTGCTGACGGCGCTGAATCTTTCGCTCCGCCTGGACAGAAAGATGTACGAAACGCAACTCGCCCGGTGGCAGGGCCGCTTGGCGAGCCTCGCGCGCCATCCGAAGTTCGGCGGGCGTTCGCTGATCCTCGCCTTCGAGGGCTTCGACGCGGCGGGCAAGGGCGGCGGCATCCGGCGCGTGACGGCGGCGCTCGACGCCCGGCAGTACCAGGTCGTCCCGGTGGCCGCGCCGACCGAGGAAGAACGGGCGCAGCCCTATCTGTGGCGTTTCTGGCGGCACGTCCCGCGCAACGGCCGGGTGGCCATCTTCGACCGCACGTGGTACGGGCGCGTGCTGGTCGAGCGGGTCGAGGGCCTTTGTTCCGAGGCGGACTGGCTGCGCGCCTACGCCGAAATCAACGATTTCGAGCACGAACTGGCCGGAAACGGGGCGATTCTCGTCAAGTTCTGGCTGCATATCAGCGACGAGGAACAGTTGAAGCGGTTCAGGGAACGCGAGAACGTCGCGTTCAAACGCTTCAAGATCACCGGCGAGGATTGGCGCAACCGGGAAAAGCGCGGCGCTTACCACGCCGCCGTGTGCGACATGGTCGACCGGACGAGCACCGGCGAAGCGCCCTGGACCCTGGTCGAGGCCGACGACAAATGCCACGCGCGGGTGAAAATCCTGCGCACGATCTGCGAACGCCTGGAACGGGCGCTCGCTTCCGACAATCCCAAAAAGAAGAGAGATTGAAAAACCATGTTCGATGCCCAGAGCGCCTCGCAGTTCGTATCGCTGTTCCGGTCGACGGCTCCGTACATCAACCTTTTTCGCGGCAAGACTTTCGTCATCGCGTTTGGCGGCAAGGCCATTTCCGGTCCTTTCGCGCGCACGCTGGCCTACGACGCCAACCTGCTCGCGGCGCTCGGCGTGCGGCTGGTGCTGGCGCACGGCGCGCGTCCCCAGATCGAGGAAGAATTGCGCGAAAAGGGCCTGGAATCCAGGGTTCACGCCGGTTATCGCATCACCGACGCGGCCACGCTCGATTGCGTGATCGACGCCGTGGGCAGCGTGTATCTGGAAATCGAGGCGCTGCTCTCGCAGGGCCTGCCGGATACGCCGATGGCCAACAGCCGGATCCGCGTGGTCGGCGGCAATTTCATCACCGCCAAGCCGGTCGGCGTGATCGACGGCGTCGACATGCAGTACGCCGGGACGGTGCGCAAGATCGACGCCGACGGCGTGCGGGCGCAGCTCGGACTGGGCAACATCGTCATCCTGTCGTGCACCGGGCAGAGTCCGACCGGCGAAATCTTCAACCTGGCGATGGAAGAAGTCGCCGAGGCGACGGCCATCGCCATCAACGCCGACAAGCTGATTTTCCTGTCCGACAGTCCGGGAGTCACCGACAGCGGCGGCCGGCTGCTCGACGAACTGACCGCGGACGCGGCGGAGCGGCTGATGCGCGAGGCCGACTGGCTTTCGCCGGACATCCGGCGCTATCTGCCGTGCGCCGTGCGCGCCAGCCGTTCGGGAGTCGGGCGGGTGCACCTCATCGGCTTCAACGAAGACGGAACCCTGCTGCTCGAACTTTTCTCGCGCGACGGCGTCGGCACGATCATCACGCGCGAATCGCTGGAAATCCTGCGCGACGCGCGCCCCGACGACATCAGCGGCCTCGTCGCGCTGATCCAGCCGCTGGAGGAGTCCGGCGCGCTGGTGCGCCGCTCGCGCGAACTGCTCGAACGCGAAATCTCGCGCTTCTCGGTGGTCGAGCACGACGCGATGATCGTCGGCTGCGCCGCCCTGTATCCCTACGGCAACGAGCAGGCGGAACTGGCCTGCATGGCGGTGCATCCCCATTACAGGCGCTGGGGATACGGCGAGCAGTTGCTCAAGCGCATCGAAACGCGCGCCCGCGCGGCCGGCGTCAGGCGGCTGTTCGTGCTCACCACCCTGACCGCGCACTGGTTCCGGGAGCGCGGATTCGTCGAAAAAACGCTGGCCGACCTGCCCGAGGAAAAACGTCTGGTCTACAACCTGCAACGCCGCTCCAAAATTTTCGCCAAGACGCTGTAGATGGAAG
This sequence comes from Accumulibacter sp., assembly GCA_031257115.1. Classification (GTDB taxonomy): domain Bacteria; phylum Pseudomonadota; class Gammaproteobacteria; order Burkholderiales; family Rhodocyclaceae; genus Propionivibrio. Next base: position 35,516 of record JAIRPF010000056.1, on the reverse strand, counting down.
CACGGCGAGTGCAAAAACCGGCAAAAGGAAAAAACATTGGCCACGGAGTTCACGGAGCGCACGAAAAAACCTTAGCGATTCCGATTCAAGCGATGCCCGTCCCCTTCCCCCGTCATTCCCGCGAAAGCGGGAATCCAGCGCGTACACTCCGGCGCGGAGCGTCGCAAACATTCGCGGCCCTTCGGTCTGGAAGCAACGAACTGGATTCCCGCCTGCGCGGGGATGACGGAAATTCGTAAGTGTTTGACTCGAAAACGCGCCAGACACGAAAATCACGGAGAGGCGCGGAGAAAAACTCATGGAAAATCCCGTTTCTTTCCGTGCTCTCCGTGGTTAACATTTTGGGGTTTCGCCACGTCCGTGGCACTCGACTTTTTCATCAATCACTGACTGGAGCCGATTCTCATGGCAAGAATGGTCAATTGCGTCAAACTCGGCCGCGAGGCGGAGGGCCTTGATTTTCCGCCGTATCCGGGCGAGCTGGGCAAGCGGATTTTCGCCGGCGTTTCCAAGGAAGCATGGCAGCAATGGATGCGTATGCAGACGATGATCATCAACGAAAACCGTTTGAACCTGGCCGACGCCGGCCATCGCAAGTACCTGACCGAACAGGTCGAAAGGTACTTTTTCGGCGAGGGCGTCGAACCGGTGCGGGGATACGTGCCGCCGGGCGAATAGCCGCTTCAGCCGGCGGTCATCGTCCTGACGCCCTCCGCCGCGCCGACCAGGCATACGTCGGCGGGACGCCGGGCGAACAGGCCGTTGGTGACCACGCCGGCGATCTGGTTGAGCCGCGTTTCGAGATCGACCGGATCGGCGATGCGCAGCCCGCCCACGTCGAGGATCAGGTTGCCGTTGTCGGTGACGAAGCCTTCGCGCGCGACCGGCGCGCCGCCGAGTCTCACGAGTTCGCGCGCGACGTGGGCGCTGGCCATCGGAATGACCTCGATGGGCAGCGGGAAGCGGCCAAGGCAATCGACGACCTTCGTTGCGTCGACGATGCAGACGAACTTTCCGGCGACGGCGGAAACGATCTTCTCGCGCGTCAGCGCGCCGCCGCCGCCCTTGATCATGTGCATGGCGGGCGTGATCTCGTCGGCGCCATCGATGTACACGGGCAGTTCGGCGATTTCATCGAGGCCGAAAACCTTGATGCCGTGATTTTCCAGGCGCCGTCTCGTATCCTCGGAACTCGCGACGGCGCCGGCGATGCGCCCTCTCATGCCCGCCAGCTCCTCGATGAAAAAGCGCGACGTGGAACCGCTCCCGACGCCCACGAGGCTCCCTTCGACGACGTATCCGAGCGCGGCGCGGGCCGCCGCCCGTTTCATTTCATCCTGTGTCATGGTCTGCCGGCCAAAGAGTTTCCAGAAAGCGTGTATTCTAAGCGAGGCGCGCCTCGCGTTCCTGCGGAGTGCCGTGACCAATCTTTTTTTCGAGCAGGGAGGATTCGTGTCCGAAGAAAGCCCATTCAAGGGTAAAACCGGCCTCAGGCGTCTGTGGAACGCGCTGCGCTACTCGCTGGCCGGACTGCGCGCCGCCCATGCCTGCGAGGACGCTTTCCGGCAAGAGGCGCGGCTGGCGGCGATCCTGATCCTGCTGTCCTTTTTCCTGCCGGTGACCTGGATCGGGCGGGCGTTGATGATCGCCAGCGTGTTCCTGGTGCTCATCGCCGAATTGATCAACTCGGCGATCGAAGCGGTCGTGGATCGAATATCGCTGGACCGGCATCCGCTTTCCAAGCGCGCCAAGGACGTCGGCAGCGCGGCCGTTTTCCTGGCGCTGCTCAACGTCGCCACCGTCTGGATTTGCGTCCTGCTGGCCGACAAACCGGTGTGAACACCGCCAGACCAGAACCGCGACCGAGCCACGGCGCGCGGTGGAAACCTTTTCAGTAGCCACGACGAACACAGTGGGCACGACGAGAAACAAGAGCGAAAAGCGGTTGGAGCGTTTTCGATTCAAGTAATGATGGTTTCTTTCCTTCGTCATTCCCTTGATAGGCGGATATCCAGCGCATACATTCCGGCGCTTCGCGATGGATTCCCGCTTTTGCGAGAATGACGAGATATCTTTTTCGCTTTTTCCCGTGTTTCTCCGTGCTCTTCGTGGGCAATGCTTTTCATTCTTGTTTTTCGTCGCGCCTGTCGTGTTCGTTGTGGTCGATTGCTTTTGGCGCGCATAGGCTGGGGTGAGCAAAGCGAACCCCAACGGTTGGGCTAACGCATCTGCCGTGTCGGGCGCGAGACTTCACGGACGAGGTTGGAAAATTCGTCGACATCCTCGAAATTGCGATAGACCGAGGCGAAGCGGACGTAGGCTACCTTGTCGATCTTTTTGAGTTCGCGCATGACCATTTCGCCGATTTCTTCCGACGGGATCTCGCGCGCGCCCAGCGTCAGCAGCTTTTCCTCGATGCGCAAGATCGCCGCGTCGACCGTTTCGACCGCCACGGGCCGTTTGCGCAGGGCCAGCCACAGGCTGGCCGAGAGCTTTTCGCGGTCGAAGTCGACGCGCGATCCATTCTTTTTGACCACCTGCGGCAGGCGGATTTCCGCCCGCTCGTGGGTGGAAAAGCGTTTGTCGCACGACAGGCAGCGCCGCCGCCGCCGCACGATGTCGCCGTCCTCGCTGACGCGCGTATCCGCGACCGTCGTGTCGGACGCTCCGCAGAATGGGCATTTCATGCCGGGCTAGGCTCCGTAGACCGGAAATTTCCGGCACAGCGCGGCAACCTCTTCGCGCACCCGTCCCAGAACGGCCTCGTCGTTCGGCGCTTCGATCACGTCGGCGATCAGGTGCGCGACTTTTTTCGCCTCGGCCGGGCCGAAACCGCGCGTGGTCATCGCCGGCGAGCCGATGCGGATACCGGAGGTCACGAGCGGTTTTTCCGGGTCTTTCGGGATCGTGTTCTTGTTGACCGTGATGTTTGCCTGCCCGAGCGCGGCTTCCGCCGCCTTGCCGGTGATTTTCCGGGCGCGCAGGTCGACGAGAAAGACGTGGCTTTCGGTGCGGCCCGAAACGATGCGCAGGCCGCGTTCCTCGCCGAGCGTCCGCGCCATCGCGGCGGCGTTTTCGACCACCCGTTCCTGATAACGGCGAAATTCCGGCGCGGCCGCTTCCTTGAAACAAACGGCCTTGGCGGCGATGACGTGCATCAGCGGCCCGCCCTGCAAGCCGGGGAAAATGGCGGAATTGACGACTTTTTCGTGCCCGGCCTTCATCAGGATCGCGCCGCCGCGCGGGCCGCGCAGGGTCTTGTGGGTGGTGGTGGTCACCACGTCGGCGAACGGCACGGGATTCGGATAGCAGCCGGCGGCGATCAGCCCGGCGTAATGCGCCATGTCGACCCAGAAAATCGCGCCGACGTCCCTGGCCACCTGGGCGAAACGCTCGAAATCGATGCGCAGCGAATACGCCGACGCGCCGGCGATGATGATCCTGGGCTTGTGCTGGCGGGCCAGGGCTTCCATCGCGGCGTAGTCGATCTCTTCCTTGTCGTCGAGGCCGTAGGCGACGACGTTGAACCACTTGCCCGACATGTTCAGCGGCATACCATGCGTGAGATGCCCGCCCTCGGCGAGGCTCATGCCCATGATCGTGTCGCCCGGCTTGGCGAAAGCCATCAGCACGGCCTGGTTGGCCTGCGAGCCGGAGTTCGGCTGCACGTTGGCGGCGTCCGCGCCGAAGAGCGCCTTCAGGCGGTCGATGGCGACCTGCTCGGCGATGTCGACGTATTCGCAGCCGCCGTAGTAACGCTTGCCCGGATAGCCCTCGGCGTACTTGTTGGTCAATTGCGAACCTTGCGCTTCCATTACCGCGCGGCTGACGTAATTTTCGGAAGCGATCAGTTCGATATGCTCTTCCTGGCGACGATTTTCACACTCAATCGCCCGCCATACGTCGGGATCGAATTTTGCCAGGGTATCTTTCGTTGAAAACATCGTCCGCCTCACAAGCCATTGAAAAGACGTGAATCATATCATGCCGGACGACGCCGGATCGCCGCGATGTTTCGCGCGCTCGCCATGATTCGCGGCCGTTTTCGCGCCAGCGACGATCCGTGAATCCGAAGCGAAGGCTTTACGGCCGATTGCCGCAAAAAAAGCCGCCCTTCGGGGCGGCTTTTTCCGTTTCACGGAAGCGCCTAGGACGTCGACGCCGCCGTCGGCTCCTGTTTCCTGGACAGGAAGTATTGCATACCGACGACCAGGATCGTGCCCGCCAGGCCGATGATGTCCGTCATCATGCCGGCGTCGATGAGACACAGCGCGCTGGCGAAGGCGATCAGCCGGAGAAGCATGTTGACCTTGACGAACAGATAGCCTTCGACGGCCACTCCGATCAGCAATACGCCGATGCAGGCGCCGATGACGACGCGGAGGCCTTCGCCCCAGGTCGTGTCGATCAGCATGAGCTGCGGCGAATAGACGAACATGAAGGGGACGATGAACCCGGCGAGCGCCAGCTTGACCGAGGCGAATCCGGTTTTCATGAAGTCCCCGCCGGCGATGCCCGCTGCGGCGAAGGAGGCCAGGGCCACCGGCGGCGTCAGGTTGGCGAACATGGCGTAGTAGAAGGCGAACAGGTGCGCGGCCATCGCCGGGATTCCCAGCTTGGCCAGCGCGGGCGCGGCGATGGCGGCGGTGATGATGTAGGCCGGGATCGAGGGTACGCCCATGCCCAGGATCATGCAGGTGATCATGCTGAAGATCAGCGTGAACAAGAGGCTCTGTTGGCCCACCGAAATGATCGTGTTAGCCATGTTCAGGCCGAATCCGGTCTTCGAGGTCACGCCGATGATGATGCCCACGCAGGCGCAGGCCATCGCCACCGAAACGGTCTGCTTGGCGCCGTCGACGAAAGCGTCGCAGATGACCTTGAAGCTCATGCGGGTGTTCTTGCGCAGGCTGGAAATGACGATTGTCGACAGGATGGTGATGACCGCCGAATAGATGACGGTGGTGCCCGAAAACAGCAGGAAGTAGAGCAGCACGACGATCGGGATGAGCAGGTGGCCCTTGTCCTTGAGCACGTCGATGACTTTCGGCAGATTTTCCCTGGGCAGGCCGACGAGCCCCATCTTGCCGGCGCGCAGGTGGACCTGGATCAGGACGCCCATGTAGTAGAGCAGCGCGGGAATGGCCGCGTGGATGATGATCACGGAATAGGATACGCCGAGGATTTCGGCCATGATGAAGGCGGCGGCGCCCATCACCGGCGGCAACGCCTGTCCGCCCACCGAGGCGCAGGCTTCCACCGCGCCCGCGAATTCCTTGGAATAGCCGACCTTCTTCATCAGGGGAATGGTGAACGCGCCGGCGGTTACCACGTTGGCCACGGCGGAGCCGTTGATCGAGCCGAACAGGGCCGATGAAATGACCGCCACCTTGGCCGGGCCGCCCTTGAAGTGCCCCGCCAGCGCCATGGCGATGTCGTTGAAGAACGACCCCATGCCGCATTTGGACATGACCGCGCCGAACAGGATGAACAGGTAGATGTAGCTTGCGGCGACGCTCACCGATGTGCCGTAGATGCCCTCGGTGTTGGCGAAGAGGTGGTTGGAGAGCTGCACCCAGGTGTAGCCGCGGTGCATGAAGAGGCCGGGCACGTAGCGGCCAAACAGTCCGTAGGCGATGAAGATCAGCCCCAGGATCGGCAACACCAGGCCGGTCATGCGGCGGGAACCTTCCAGCACCAGGACGATCAGCAGGGTGGCGATGATGACGTCGTTACCGTTGGGCATTCCGGCCCTTTCGATCACGCCGGAATAATCGATCCATACATAGAGAGGCGCGATGATGGAAAGGGCGATGAGAACCCAGTCGAGCCAGGCGACCTTTTTGTAGCTGCTCTTTCCGCCGAACGGGTACATGACGAAACCCAGGGCGAGCATCATGGCCACGTGCAGCGAACGGTGCTCCAGCACCAGCGGCGGGCCGAAGGGAATCAGCCTGGACCCCATGAACGGGTTGAGAAAGTGGTACAGCGATACGATGAGGCAGGCTCCGTAGAATACCTTGGACAGGACGGACGACTCCAGCTTGCGGAACTTGGATTCCCGGTCGGCGTCCTCGATGAGCTTTAGCTGTTCCTCGGTGAGAATCCCTTCCCTGGCCTTGGCAAGCTCGGCATCGTTCAGATCGATCCTGTCGGCCGGGTTCACCGGCGAATCGGCGGCTTTTTCGCTCATGATTTTCTCCTTCTCCTTATTTCTTCTCGATGACCAAACGCAAACGGGCGTGTTGCGGAAGTTCGCTGCCGCGCGCGACGAGCGCGCCGTCCAGCACGATGTCGCGGGTGGCGGTATGGGAATTGAGCCAATGAAGCTCGCCGAACACTTGCCCGATTTCTTCCATGTGAATCAACCCATCCTTCACGTAACAAACCTTTCCTTTGTTTTCCGGAATTCCCGCGCCGAAGGCGGGGAAAGTAATCGCGTCGAGAATCAGCCTGTTTTTTTCATCCACATGAAAGTATTCGTTCCAGGGAATCTTTTCCAGCGAATGAATCCAGCCGAAGAAGAGACGGCTATCGGCCCTCACCGGAGCCTCGGCATAAACGGCGCCGGTTTTCCAGTCATAGATGCGGAGTACCGTATCCCCGGCGACGCCAGGCGACATGCCGGCGAGCGGCAGGATGACCGCCAAGGCGGCATGGAAGACGCGGAAACGCCCTCCATGCCAGTGTCGCCGCGTCATTTATTCCTGACCACAGTTCGACGCGATCGTCCGGGACTTACTTGAGCACCCCCTTGGCCTTGTAGTACTGCTGCGCGCCGTTGTGCAGCGGAACGGACGTGCCGACGATGCCGCGCAGCGCGGTTTCCGGCGTGATTTCCTTCTTGGCTGTGGCGTGCGAAGCGCCGATCGCCTCGAGTCCGGCGGGCGAATAAAGGTTTTCGAGGATGTCATGGACCACGTTGTCCGGCAGCTTCACATCGATGAGCATGATGTTCATCACCGCGGCGGTGGTGGTGTCCTTGGCCGTGCCATAGACGGCGGCGGGAATCTTGTACTCGATATAGAAGGGATATTTCTCGGTCAGTTTTTTCAGACCCTCGCCCTCGACCGGAACGAAGGCGATTTTATGCTCCACGCCGAGTTCGCGGATCGTCGCGTTGCCCAGACCGGAAGTGACGAAGGCCGCGTCGATCAGGCCGTTCTTCATCTGGTCGATGGCTTCGCCGTAGTTGAGGTAGTCGACCTTCACGTCCTTGTAGGTCATGCCGTGGGCTTCGAACATCATGCGCGCGTTGAGTTCCACGCCGGAATTGGGCGCGCCCACGCCGATGCGCTTGCCCTTGAGGTCGGCGAAGCTCTTGATGCCGGTCTTCTCCGTGGTGACGATCTGGCAGACGTTGGGCCACAGTCCCATCAGGGCGCGGAGGTTGGTGGCCTTGGGCTTGCCCTCGTAGGCGCCGAAGCCATCCACGGCCTGGATGACGGCGTCCGCCATGGCGATGGCCATTTCGCCCTGCCCGGTGTTGAGCGCGTTGATGTTCTCGGCCGTGGCCCCGGTGGCCGTCGCCGAGGTCTTGTAGCCCAGCGAACCGATGAAGGTGGCGAACGCGCCGCCGATGGGGAAGTAGATCCCGCTGGAGGGGCCGGTAAGCACGGTGATGAAGTGCTTGCCGCGCTCCTCCTTGCTCAGCGCGGCTAGGGACGCGGGGGCGGGAAGCGCGAGGGACAGCGCCGCGAGACAACCCAGAACCAACTTTATTTTCCTCATTTCATGCTCCTTGTTGAAATTTACCGACAAACCACATGGTGTCACGACCCATGCAAATTCCATTCCTGGAAAAGCGAACGTACAAAACCCCGATTTATTCGAAAAAAACAGGGGGAATTCAAAAAGTTACCCTACATGCAAGAACGAATGCCGTGCGGAAATCCAGAAACGACGTGGTTCCGCGTGCGAAATTCCACCCATGGACACCGCGCGATTCATTCGCCGTCCATCATACAACCTCCTTCCAGGAACGTGATAAAAAAACGATGAGCCACGACGAGCGCGGCAAAAGGTAAAAAATGTTGGTTGCGAAGGGCACGGAGAAGCACGGAGGCAGGCGAAAATCATTGACCACGACGGATACGACGGATACGACGGATACGACGGACACGACGGATACGACGGATACGACGAAAGACAAAGACCCCCCGTTATTTCCTTGACAGGCGGGAATCCGGTTCGCCGCCGCCTTCGCCGGTTCCGTCACCCTCGTCATTCCCGCGAACGCGGGAATCCAGGAACGTACTTTCCGGCGCGAAGCGCCGCAAGCCAAGCCTCCCTTTTGGGTGAGGTGTCGCGCCGAAGGCGTAACGGAAGGAGTCGGGCGGTCGAATTCTCAAACGCGGACAAACAGGAAACCCCGTCGTCCCCTTGGCAAGCCGGAATCGAGTCCGTTCGTCAAATATTCATGGTTGGAAATCCGAAGCGCCCGAATCCTTCCGGTCGGCGGCGCGTTCCGCGCCGGAGGGTCGGCTCCCGGATTCCCGCTTGCGCGGGAATGATGGGTTGTCTCTTCGCCTTTTCCAGTGTCCTTCGCGTCCTCCGTGGGCAATGTTTTTGTTCTCGTTTTCCGTCGTGCCCGCCGTGTTCGTCGTGGTCAACCGCTTTTCGTTCCTCGCTTAGGTCTGGATCAAACGTTCTGCGTGATCGGAAAAACGCGGTCGTATCCGAGATTGAAGACGTATGCGTATGCGACGTAAGCCACCGCCAGACCGATGTCGGCCAGCAGGGCCTGAAGCCATCCCATGCCCGTCCAGGTCATCACCACCGGCAGGCTGATCGACAGCAGGCCGCCCTCGAAGCCGATGGCTTGCGCCACGCGCAGCGACGTCGGCCGCCGGTCGGCGGCGCGGCCCGTCAAGCGCCCTTCGATCCAGTCGAACGTGGTGTTGTAGAGCGCGTTCCATATTGCCGCGATCAGGGCCATCACCGCCAGCAGACCGAAAGAATCGAGTGGCGGGACTCCGGAAAGCCAGACGAACGGCGGCGTGATCAGCAACAATCCGCCGATTTCGAACATCAGTACCTGGCGCAAGCGGTCGAGTGGTGTGCGCAGCTTCGGGGCGTGTGGATTCATGAGGCAAAAAAATGAGGCAAGAAAACGATGGCCGGTAAAGCTCAGGGACGCCGAATTTACCCCAAAATTCCGGCGGCGGCGGAATAAAGACGGAACGGGCGAAACGTGATGGAACGGGGACTGCCGGAAAACGCGGCGCGGGCGCCGTTCTCCGCTCTCCCGGCGCGGCGGAACGCGCGAATCGTCTCGCGCCACCCGCCGATTACATTCCGTTACGGAAACGCCAAACATGTCAAACAGACACGCTTGCCGGGACTCCCTATCATTCCGCGCGTTGCTTCAGCGTCCCCCGCTGGCAACGTTTGACCCTCCCTGACCCATCGCAACGATGGGATTTTGAATCCCATGCCGAGCCGGTGTGGGATTTTTTTTGGCGACGCCGGAATTTCCTGCTTTTCCGGCCGCCGGGGCGGGTTCGGCGCGAACGGCGGGAGGCGTTGCGGTCGCAAACGCAAAACAGGTCAGTCAAATCTGATAGAAAGGATCGAACTATGTATTCCGTCGTGAACAAACGCACTGGACAAGTCCTCGCCTCCCACCTGACGCTGGACGCGGTCGATACCTGGATTGCCCGAAACGAGTCCAAATATACCGGCATCCGCGTCGTCGGCATGACCGTTTTCGTTGCCGACGCGGGCTGACGCAAGCGCGTTCCCACCGGCAAACGGCATTCGGTGACCCGCCGGACGGCCGATCCTTGCCCGGAGCGCGGCCGTTTCGTCCATCCGGGCGCCTCGCCGCGACTTGTCACATTTCCGCGCCACATTTTTGCGCCATATTTCCGTGCCACTTTCCCCGGCGGCTCACTTATACTGTGCACCAGAAAAGAGGATGGCGTTTCTGACGTTTGGCAACCGGAAATCGAAGCATGAGTCTCTTCGGGCAAATCAAATCCATCCTGAAAAACGGCGACTTGCGGCCCGTGCCGAAGGGCCATTCGGCCGACAGGCGACGGAAGGGCCGGTTTAGCCACAAGGGCAGGAAAATCCTCGTCATCGACGATTCGGCGACGATCGTCGCGTCGCTCGCCAAAATTCTGCGTTCGGCCGGCTGCGTGGTGCGGGAAGCGCCCGACGCCGAAACGGGCCTGGAAATCGCGCGCGCGGAACAGCCGGACCTCATCTTTCTCGACATCGTGCTGCCCGGAATGAACGGCTTCGCGGCGCTCCGCCAGATACGCCGCGATCCGCTCACGCGCCACATACCGGTCATCGTCATCAGCGGCAACGAACAGGCGACCGAGCAATTCTACGTAAAACGCATCGGCGCCGAGGATTTCATGAAAAAGCCGTTTTCCAGGAGCGAGGTGTTTTCCCGCGTCGAAACCCTGGTCATCGCGGGCAGGCTGGTCAAGCTCAGCACGGTGGCCGAACCGAGGTACCGGAAATCCGAAGCCGCCATTCCGGCGAACGCCCCGCCCGCGCCGGCCGACAAGGACGGACGCCACGCGCAGGCGGCGATCTCGCGCGGCAAGGAAGCAGCGGCCGAAAATCCGCCGGACATGGCCATGCCCAGCGCCGCCATGACGGCGATCGAAGCGCGGCGGCAACTGACCGCGATGGGCTTGCAGTATTTCAACCAGGAACAGTTCGCCGCCGCCATCGCTCGTGGAGACAAGCTGGCCGTCGAACTGTTCGTCATGGGCCGTGGAATCAAGGTTCGCGAAAGACCGCCGGATCGGGAAAAGCGAAGCCCCTGATCTTCCGCCGCCGGGCGCGTTCCCGCGCGGACGCCGTCCGCGCGCGGCGGCCAGGGTTCGTCGCAAGCCGGCTCCGGGTCGAAACTCCTTTCTTGCGGTCGCGGTCGCCTGATTGTGGCTGACTGGAAGGGCATGAATGTCTGCCGCCGGGTTTTTGCCGCTTCCCGAAGATCGATGAAGAGTTGATTCCAAAAACAAACAATTTCGTGCATATCTTTCATTTGCCTAAGCCCGCGCCGCCATTGAGAATATAGTCTCGCAGCGCGAGGCAAGCCGCCGGGCGGAAAGAGAAAAGGCGGCCGGGCCTGAAAGCGGGATGGCTTTTCACACAGGCAAAGGAATGCAAAATTGGTTCCAGAAACTCATGTCCAGGCTCCCCAGGAATCCGCTCATGGCGTCGCGGCGCGTTTCGCCCGCCGGGCCGAACGGCGAAGGCACGCGGGCGCCGCGTCGTCCATGACTATTGCGACGCGCGGTAAAACAAATCTTTTCGAGGGTGGCGTCGCCGTCGCGCCGCATCCGCCTTTTTTCCGCTCCATCCGGCGGTTTTCGCCGGTTTCGAAGGTGTGAACCATGTCAAATTATGAAATCGTGAAACGCGAGGATTTTTCCGACGTCACCTATCTGCTGGAAATCCGCCACCCGATGATGGCCAGAGCGGCCAGGCCGGGGCAATTCGTGATCGTGATGCTGAGCGAGCACGGCGAGCGGGTTCCCCTGACCATTGCCGATTTCGACCGGGAAAAGGGAACCGTCACCCTGGTCATCCAGGCCGTGGGCAAGACCACCCGGCAAATGCAACGGGAATGCCAGGCCGGCGCGTTCCTGTACGGTCTGGTCGGGCCGATGGGCATTCCCACGCCGCCTTCGCACGCCAGAAAGGTGATCTGCGTCGGGGGCGGTCTGGGCGTCGCCCCGGTTTATCCGCAGGCCAAGGCGCTCAAGGAAGGCGGCGCCTACGTCATCGGCGTGATCGGTTTCCGCGGCAAGGATCTGGTGTTCTGGGAAGACAAGTTCCGCGCGATCTGCGACGAATTCATCATTTGCAGCGACGACGGCTCGGTCGGACTGCACGGGCGGGTGACGGCCGGCATCGAAGCGGCGCTCAAGAAACATTCCGACGTCGACGAGGTCATCGCCATCGGCCCGCCCATTATGATGAAGAGCTGCGCCGACACGACCCGTCCGTACAAGATCAAGACCATGGTCAGCCTGAATCCGATCATGGTCGACGGCACCGGGATGTGCGGCGGCTGCCGCGTGAAAGTGGGCGACGAGGTCAAGTTCGCCTGCGTCGACGGGCCGGACTTCGACGGCCATCGGGTCGATTTCGACGACCTGACGATGCGCCTGCGCCGTCATTCCAGGGAAGAGCGCATGGCGCTCGAACATTGGGAAAAAGGCTGCCGGATGCAGAAGTCGATCGACAGGGCGGTCGGCGCGGCCGCCGGAAAATAGATTCCTCAACCTGTCAGTTACACGGTAATCACTCATGGCGAAGAAAAGAACGATACGAAGCATCCCGCAGGAGCGCACGCCCATGCCCGAACAGGCCCCGACCGCGCGCGCGAAGAATTTCGAGGAAGTGGCCAGCGGCTATCGCCTGGACGACGCGCTGCGCGAATCCGAGCGTTGCCTGCTCTGCCCCGATCAGCCCTGCGTGTCGGGCTGCCCGGTCGGCATCGACATTCCCGGATTCATCCGCGGGGTCAACGAAAGGGATTTGCGCGGCGCTTACGACATCCTGACCCGGACCAGCCTGCTGCCGGCCATCTGCGGCCGCGTCTGCCCGCAGGAAAACCAGTGCGAGGGCCGGTGCACCGTCGGCCAGACGCTGGAGCCGGTGGCCATCGGCCGGCTGGAGCGTTTCGTCGGTGACGCGGCGATCCAGCAAGGCTGGGCCAATGTTCCCCATATCGAGCCGAACGGCTTCAAGGTTGGCATCGTCGGTTCCGGGCCGGCCGGGATGGCCTGCGCCGCCGACATGGCCAAGGCCGGCTGCGAGGTCACGGTCTACGAAGCCTTCCACCAGGCCGGCGGCGTGCTGAAATACGGCATTCCCGACTTCCGCCTGCCCAATCCGGTGGTCGACGCGGAAATCGCCAACCTGAAGAAACTTGGCGTCAGGTTCGAATGCAACACGCTGGTCGGCCGGCTGTTCACGCTCGAACAGATGATCGGCGAAATGGGCTTCGACGCGGTATTCGTCGGCGTCGGCGCGGGGTATCCGACGATGCTGGGCATTCCGGGCGATTCGGCGAACGGCGTGCTTTCCGCGAACGAATTGCTCACGCGCTGCAACCTGATGCGCGGCAGGGATTTTCCGGATTTCGACACGCCGCAGCCGATCGGCAGGCGCGTCGCGGTCGTCGGCGCGGGCAACACCGCGATGGACGCGATGCGCGTCTCGCTGCGCCTCGGCGCGGAAAAGGTCTACTGCATCTACCGCCGCTCGCGCAAGGAAGCTCCGGCGCGCGCCGAGGAAATCCACCACGCCGAGGAGGAAGGCGTCGAATTCCACTGGCTGACCCATCCGGTGGCCGTCCTCGACGACGGCAGCGGCAACGTCAAGGGCCTGCGCTGCGTGCGCATGGAGCTTGGCGAACCCGACGGTTCCGGCCGCCGCCGCCCCGCGCCCGTCGCCGGCAGCGAATTCGACTTCGAATGCGACCTGGTGGTCTACGCCATCGGCACCAACGCCAACCCGATCATGGGCCAGACCTCCCGGCTGCGCCTGAACAAACGGGGATACATCGATACCGACGAACGCCTGGCCACCTCGATGGCCGGCGTTTTCGCGGGCGGCGACATCGTCACCGGCGCCGCCACCGTGATCAAGGCCATGGGCGCCGGACGGCAGGCCGCCGCCGGCATGAAAGCCTATCTCGGCATCCGCGACGGCGACCGCCCCTACGATGCCGGCGAGGATACCGTGTTCGGCATCGACGCGAGCGAACGCAATTTCGTCCGCATCCGGGTTTAGATCAACCGCGATTTTGGAACAGTCCCCCATGACAACGACAGCAACCAGGAAAGCCAGCGCCAGGGCGCAGGAAAAAACGTGCGTGACGCTCAAGGAGCACATCGTCGAGATCATCAGCGATTCCGGCGAGGGCGCGCAGCGCTGCGGCCAGTCGCTCGGATCGATCGCCGCCCGCATGGGCAACGGCGTCTGGACGACCGAGATCATTCCGGCGGAAATCCGCCCGCCGGCCCGCAGCGTGGCCGGCGCTTCCGGCAACCGCATCCGCATCGGCTCCGGCTACGTCACCAACGGCGGCAACGAGACCGACCTGGTCGTGGCCTTCAACGAGCAGGTGCTGCTCGGCCGGGTCAACGCCCGCGAACTCAAGCCGGGCTGCATCATCCTGCTGGAAAACATGTGGCGCACTCATTCCGACCCGAACGTCGTCAAGTCGTACATCGAGGCTTACGACCGGCTGGTCAAGGCGGATTTCAAGGTCTACGAAATCCCGATGGAGGAGGAATGCCTCAAGCTCACGCCCAACGCGCGGCGCGGCAAGAACATGTTCGCGCTGGGCATCCTCTGCCGCATCTACAACTTCGACCTGCAAGCCGGGCGCGAGCAGATCGCGCTGACTTTCGGCAAGAAGGAACGGAGCGTCATCGACGCCAACGTGGCGCTGCTCGAAGCCGGCTACAAGTGGGCCAAGGCCAACATCGACTTTTCCTTCAGCATCCCGGCCACGCCGCACAACCGGCCGCAGATCTCGATCAACGGCAACGTCTCGCTGGCGCTGGGCGTGATGGCCTCGGGCATGGACATCTGCGCGATGTACCCGATCACCCCGGCGACCTCGGCCTCGCACTATCTGTCGGAAGCCTTCGAGAAGGTCGGCGGCATCGTGCACCAGGCCGAGGACGAAATCGCCGCCTGCGCCTTCGCCATCGGCTCGTCCTACGCCGGCAAATGCGCCGTGACCATCACCTCCGGCCCCGGCTATTCGCTCAAGCAGGAAGGCATCGGCCTCGCCGTGATGGCGGAGATTCCGCTCGTCGTGGTCAACGTCCAGCGCGGCGGCCCGAGCACCGGCCAGCCGACCAAGGTCGAACAGGGCGACATGCTGACCGCCATCTTCGGCAGCCACGGCGACGCGCCCAAGGTCGTGATGGCGCCGTCGACGATCGAGGATTGCTTCTACTCGGTGATTACCGCGCGGCGCATCGCCGAGACTTTCAACACCGTCGTCGTCATCCTGAGCGACGCCAGCCTGTCGTCCTCGCAGCAGCCGTTCGACCGGCCGCGCTTCCAGGAATCGTGGCTCGCGCCGCCGATCGACCAAAGCCCGGTGCCGGAAGGCGCGCGGCCCTACGACTGGGACCCAGTCACCGGCGTCGCGCGCCGCTTCATTCCCGGCCAGCCGGGCGGCATGCACACGGTCACGGGGCTGGCCCACGACCGCGACAGCCATGTCGCCTACGACCCGGACATCAACCAGGAAGGCTTGCGCGCGCGCAGCCTGAAAATCGCCGCCCTGCAAAAAACCCTGCTGCCGCCGGACGTGTTCGGCGACGAGGAGGGCGACCTGCTGGTCATCGGCTGGGGCAGCACCAAGGGCGCGATCGAAGAGGCCGTCGCCGAACTGCGCGCCGAGGGCAAGAAAATCTCCTCGACGCATCTGCGCTTCCTCCAGCCGATGCAGCCCGGCATCAAGGAGATCATGCGGCGGTTCAAGAAGGTGATGACCGTCGAAACCAACTGGAGCGACAACCCGGACGACGAGCTGATCGACGCGGACAACCGCCGTTATTCCGCGCTCGCCACGCTGCTGCGCGCGCGCTATCTGGTCGACGTCGATTGCTGGACGGAAGTGCGCGGCCAACCGGTCAAGCCGGGCACCATCCGCAAGGTCCTGCTGGCCAAACTCGAAAAATAGGGGAAAAGCATGAAACTATCCGCCATCAAGCAACTGCTCGATCTGTACAGGGAGCAGTCGGCGCTGGAAGACTATCAGAGCGGCGTTCCACGCTGGTGTACCGGCTGTGGCGACAACGCCATCCTCGCCGCCGTCCAGCGCCTGTGCCGCGACGAGGGGTTGCGCCCGGAAAAAACCGTGTTCGTCTCCGGCATCGGCTGCTCCAGCCGTTTTCCGCACTACATGAAGACCTACGGTTTTCACGGCATCCACGGCCGCGCCTTTCCGATCGCCGAGGGCGTCAGGATGACGCGCCCCGATCTCGCCGTGTTCGTCAACACCGGCGACGGCGACTGTTGCAGCATCGGCGCGGCGCATTGGATCCACGCCCTGCGCTACAACATGGACATGACCGTCTTTCTGCACGACAACCAGATTTACGGCCTGACCAAGAAACAAGCCTCGCCCACCTCGCCGTTCGGCACCAAAAGCAACACCACGCCGCGCGGCAGCTACCTCCAGGCGTTGAACCCCCTGACCGTGTCGCTCGGCGTCTCCAACGTCTCGTTCATCGCGCAGGCGGTCGACTGGATTCCGGAAACGCTGTTCGACATCGTCAAGGCCGCCTACCATCACAAGGGATTTTCCTTCGTCCGCGTCATCCAGCGCTGCCCGGAATGGCTGCCCAAGGCCCTCGAACCGTGGCTGCAAGACCCGGCCCGCGTACAGCTCGTGCATCACGCCAACGGCATCCAGATCGGCCAGAGCCTCGCCCGCGTATACAAGAACCAGATCGAGCACGACCCGCTGGACATCCACCGGGCGCGCGAAATCGCCTCCGGCACGGACGTCATCCCGGTCGGCATCCTTTACCGGAATCCGGACGTTCCGTGCTACGAGGACACGCGGCACGGCGGCGCCCTGCGCACGGCGGAGGCCATCAGGAAAAACTTCGAGGCCGAACTCGACAAATACTCGGTCTGAACAAGGAAACGATACGGCCGTCCCCGCTCGCCGCAGCGGGGACGGCATCCACCAACAACTCGACGGGATAGCCCTTTATGGAAGCCGATCTGCAAGCCAACGTGGCATTTTTTCTGTCCGGAAAGGCAAACACGCCCAACCTGGAAGTCATCGACCGACTCAACCTGCGCCCGGCCCTTTTCGCCAGTTATCGGGATCTGACCCGGCTGCGCTACGACTTTCCCCTGGTACTGGTCGCGGAGCCGGCGGGCGGCGCCTGCATCGAATCGCTTTCCGGCCTGATCGACGGCATCCTCGATAAAATCGCCCACGGCGACGACGCCGGCCGGATCAGGAAGCATCTCCTGCGCCTCGAACGGCACATCCGCGCCCAGGCGGCCGCCGGCAAGGGCGGGAAACTCTCCGCCCTGTGGGACAAGGCCGCCAGGGATCTCGGCAAGAGCGACAAGGCGATCGCCGAGAGCCTCGCCCAGGCGCGCGCCAATCTCAAGGTGGACGGCGACGTCGTCGATTGCGACGGCGCCATGCCTTGCCAACTGATCGGGCACGCCTGGACGCTGACCCAGGCGAGCCGCGCGCGGCGCTTCGGCGAAATCGCCGATCGCCTGATCGTCAAGCTGTCCGACATCCTGCGGGCGGATTTCGCCAATTCGAACGCCGGGCGCAGCGCGGACAATCTCCGGCAAACCTTTGGTTCGGGGCCGCTGGACAAGTTCGATTTCGACGCGATGTCGAAACTGCTGAGCCGGTCCGTTCCGAAGGAAAACCTGGGCAAAAGCCGCAGGAAACGGATCGAATGGCTGCTGGCGACGCTCAAGACGCAGCAGTTCTACCCCTCGTCGCATTCCACCAGCCAACCCTACAGTTTCGCCTTCGATTCCTGCGGTGACGCCATCAGGGCTTACCGCGAACGCCTGCCCAAGGCCATCGAGCTGGCCAAGGCCGTGGCCATCGGCGAGCTTGAGGTGCGGGGCGAGTACAGCGAGGCGAAACACGACCGCCTTTTCGAATCCTTTGGCGAGAACGGTCTCGACCCACGCGAAATGGCCATCTTTCCCGACTATCTGGCGCGCGTCCACGCGCATCAGTTGCCGGGCGGCGAGCTTGGCGCGCTGACCGAAATCATGTCGCTCAACCTGCCGATCAAGGTGCTCGTGCAGTCCGACGACATCATCGAGGAATCGCCGATCGGCAACGGCCACCTGGCTTTCGCCCTGCGCAACCGGCAGCTTGCCCGCATGGCGCTGGGCATGGTCGGCGTGTTCGTCGTGCAGGCGCCGGCTTCCGCGCTGTACCGGGTGCGCGAGAAGATCGTGCGCGGCCTCGATTGCTCCGGCCCCGCGCTGTTCTCCATCTTCTCCGGCGTCGTCAAGGGCAAGGGCCAGTTGCCTCCCTACCTGATCGGCGCCGCGGCGCTCGAATCGCGCGTCTTCCCGGTTTTCACCATGGATCCGACCGCCGGCAACGACTGGGCTTCCCGCTTCTCGCTGGCGGCCAATCCGCAGGCCGATCTTGACTGGCCGATCCATTGCGTGGCCTATCAGGACGAAAATTGCCAGAGCGTCGTCGAGGATCATCCCTTCACCCTGATCGACTTCGTCGCCTGCGACGCCCGCTACGGCAAGTTCTTCGCCGCCGTCGCCAAGCCGCACTGGCAAAACGGGCTGGCCGAGGCCAGCGGCGTCATCGACAACGTCGAGCGCGGCGACATCCACTGCATCGACAGTGTTCCTTCTCTATTGATGGTCGCCCCGGACAACCGGCTGCAAAAGGTCATCGTCGTCGAAAAGATCGTCCGCGAGGCGCGCCGCTGCCTGTCGATGTGGCACAGCTTGCAGGAACTCGGCGGCATTCACAATTCACACGCCGAAAAACTGCTGGCCAGGGAAAAGGCGGCCTGGGAAGCGAGCGGCGCGGCCATCGCCACGGCGGCCACGCCGCCGATTCCCGATCCCGCGGTCACGCCGCCGGCTCCCGATTCCGCGCCCACCGCCGACGCGGCCTTCCCGGAAAAGGAACCCGAAACGTCCACGGACGAAGCGTACATCGAGACGCCGCGCTGCGCCTCGTGCAACGAATGTATCCAGATCAGCGCCAAGATATTCGCCTACAACGACAACAAACAGGCTTACGTCAAGGACGCCGGGGCCGGCACGTATGCGCAGCTCGTCGAAGCCGCCGAGAACTGCCAGGTAGCGATCATCCATCCGGGGAAGCCGCGCAACGCGAGCGAGCCTGGCCTGGACGAGCTGATGAAGCGGGCGGAGGCGTTCGCTTGAGCCGACACCGGCGGCTATTCCTGAAAACGACGAGGATCCCCCGATGGCCTTCCGGCCTCGGGGGATTTTTGTCTCCCGGAGATTTTCGCCGTAATATCGCGGGCCGGGTTTATTATTACTGATAAACCTGACGATCGAGGGGGTTCCGGACGCCGATCGCGTCTCCGCCGCGCGCGGAAAATCGGCGAACGCGAACGGAACTTCGTGAGTCGAACATCGGAACCTCGTGAGTCGAACATCGTCTTCCGGCCGGTCGACGGCCGGGCTTGTTTGAAGAAAGGCGGTTCATGCCGGCGAAGATACGGATATACCTGATGGTCTCGTTGCTGGCCGCCGTGCTAGGCGGCATCCTCGGTTTCGTCTGGACGCGAAACGGCATCGAGGGAACAAGACCGGACGACGCCTCCGGGGCATACGCTCCCATCTCCTTCCGCGCCATTCCCAATATCACGGAGGCGGAAATACAGGCCGTAAACCAGGCGATCGCGGGGCGGACTTCGTTTACCTACGGCATGATGAAAAGCTCCGAGTGTTTCTATCAGGACGACGGCTCGGTGGATGGTTACGCGACGCTGATCGCCAAATGGCTGAGCGATTTCTTTGGCGTTCCCTTTCAGGTGAAAATCTATTCCTGGAACGATCTGGTCAAGGGCATAAAGAGCGGCGAGATCGATTTCACCAGCGATTTCACTCCGCCCGGCGCTCGCCCGCGGGGATTCAGCATGACCCGGCCCGCCAGGGAACGGCCCGTCAAGATCGCCACCCGCGCCTTCGGCCCCTCGCTCGACGAGATTGTCAGGGAACGCCCGCTCAACATCGCTTTTCTGCGCGATTCGGGCGACAAGGCCCTGGTCATTCCGCATCTGGAGGAAAAATACGGCAAGACGCTGAGCATCGTCGAACTCGACAGCGTCGACGAAGCCGCCGGCCGGCTCCGCCGGAAAGAAGCCGACCTGTTCGTCGGCAACGACGCCTGGCTCGAAATATTCCACGATCAGAAGGACATCGCCGTCAGCACCTTCCTGCCCCTGCTGTACCAGCGCATATCCGTGACGACCGGCAACCTGGAACTCGCCCCGCTGATCGCCGCGATCAACAAAAGTTTTTCCAACGAGACGCTGAGCTATCTCCACAACCTGTACCGCGAAGGGATAACCCGATTTTATCGCAAGACCTTCGTGGACAATCTGAACGAAGCCGAGCGCGACTATTACGAAGAACACATCCGCGCCGGTCTTCCCATTCCCGTCGGCGCCAGTCCGACCAATTATCCCATCGAGTTTTACAATGAAAAGGAAAATCACTGGAGCGGCGTCGCTTTCGACATCCTGGCCGAGATCAGCTCGATCACGGGGCTTTCCTTCAAGCCCGTCGTGTTCGACAAGGACAACTGGCCGCTTTTGCTGAGAATGCTGAGAAGCGGCGATCCCGACGCGCCGATGGTGCTGGACATGTCCTACAACGAATACCGGCGGCGCGAATTTTTGCTGGCGGATCAACCTTATCTGAAAGATTATTACGCCCTCATTTCACTGAACAGCCTTAGAAATCTCCGTCACAACGAAGTGCTTTTCCACCGGATCGGCCTGTTGCAGGATACCGCCTATACCCACGTCTTTCAGCAATGGTTTCCCAGTCACGCGAGCACGAAGCAATTCGACAGCCAGCTCAATGAATTCAACGCCCTCGAAACGGGCGAAATCGATCTCATGATGCTCAGCCAGTTTCATTTCTCCTACATTACCAATTACCTGAAAAAGACGAACTTCAAAATCAATCTGGTTTTCGAGGACCCTCTCTCCACCGGATTCGGTTTCAATAAGGAACAAAAGGAACTGCGCGGCATCATCAGCAAGGCCCAGGCGCTGGTCGACACGCAAAGCATCGTCCGCCGCTGGGAATATTCCGTTTTCGACTTCCGGCGCGAGGCGTCGAGGACGCAGATCGTTTTCCTCATCAGCACCTGCGTTTTCATGTCGCTGTTCATCCTGCTCCTGGCGATGCTGCTGATGCAGCGGCACCGCGAGGGGGTTCGCCTGAAAGCCGATGTGGCGGAACGAACCCGCGAGCTGGCGGAACAGGTCAAGGCCACCGAGGCCGCCTCGGAAGCCAAGGGGCGTTTCCTGGCCACGATGAGCCATGAAATCCGCACCCCGCTCAATGCCATCATCGGCATTTCCGAATTGATGCTCAACGAAAAGGATCAGGACGAAAGAAACAGCCGGTCTCTGGAAAACATTCACAGAGCCGGCCACGTCATGCTCTCGATAGTCAACGACATCCTGGACATCTCCAAGATCGAGTCTGGGAAATTCGAGCTGTTTCCCTCCGAATACGAAACGCCGTCCCAGATCAGCGACATCGCCAGCATGAACATCACGCGCAAGGGCGACAAGGACATCCACTTCAGTCTGGTGCTGGACGAGACGCTGCCGAGAACGCTGTACGGCGACGAATTGCGCGTCAAGCAGATATTCAACAACCTTTTGTCCAATGCCTTCAAATACACGCAGAAGGGCGTCGTTGAATGGAAGCTGTCATGGGAACGGGAAGGAAGAAACGTCTGGCTGTGCTCCTCGATACGCGATTCGGGAATCGGCATCCGCCCGGAAGATACGGGAAAACTTTTTACCAGCTATAATCAGTTGGATGGCAAGGCCAACCGCAACATCGAAGGAACCGGATTGGGACTGGCGCTGGTCAAGAGGCTGGTGGACCTGATGGACGGAACGGTTGGCGTCGAAAGCGAGTACGGGAAAGGCTCGGTCTTTACCGTCCGCATCCGCCAGGGTTTCGTCAGCGTGAAGCCGATTGGCGCGGAAGTAGTGAAACAGTTGCGGGATTTCCGCTATGTCGATTGCCGAGTCATTCGAAACGCCCGAAAGGAATGCGCCAATCTGCACGACACCCACATCCTGGCGGTGGATGACGTGCCGGTGAATCTGGACGTAATCAAGGGTATGCTGAAACCTTATGGCATGAAAGTGGATTGCCTGGGCAGCGGCGAGCAGGCGGTCGAGGCGGTGCGCGCGGAGCGCGTCCGCTACGATGCGATTTTCATGGATCACATGATGCCGGGCATGGACGGCACCGAGGCCATGAAACGGATTCGCGCCATCGGCACGGATTACGCGCGAACCGTGCCCATCATCGTGCTGACCGCCAACGTCATCGTCGGAAACGAAAAGATGTTTCTCGACGAAGGATTCCAGGGCTTTCTCGGCAAACCCATCGACATGCACCTTCTGGACGCGATCGTCGGGCGATGGCTGTGCCGGATGCCGGAGAACGGCCCGGACCGGGACGCGCCGCCGTTTCCCGTCTGGCGGATACAGGGCCTGGATCTGGAACAGGCGCTGGCGCGTTTCGGCGACAACGACCAGGCGCTGCTCCAGGCGCTGCGTTCCTATGCGAAACACACGCCCGCCCTGCTGGAACAGGCGAAAGGCGTTTCCGTGGAAGGACTCGCGGGGTATGCCATTGTCGTGCACGGCCTCAAGGGCAGCAGCTACAGCGTCGGCGCCAACCAGATCGGGGACGAAGCCAAGGAACTGGAACACGCCGCCAAGGCCGGCGATTTTGCTTCCGTCATGGCGCGCAATGCCAGCTTCATCGCGTCCGCCGAGCGGCTGATCGCCCGGCTGAACGAGGCGCTGGCCGGTCTCGACGCGGACAAACCGGAAAAGGACGCGCCCGATCCGCAAGCGCTGGAACGCCTGCGCGCCGCCTGCGAATGCTATGACATGGATGGCGTGGACGAAGCCCTGGAAGAACTGGAAGCCTTCCACTACGCATCGGGGCAGGATCTGGTGCTGTGGCTGCGGGAACAGACGGACAAAATGGAACTGCGGCTGATCGGCGAGAAGCTGGCGGCCCGCGAAGCGGAACGCGATTCCCCCTGACGGCTGGCAAAGGAGAACTATCGTGCAAGCGCGTCATACGATCATGCTGGTAGACGACAACATGGCGATCCTGTCCATGGGCAAGAACATGCTCAAGGACAAATACAAAGTCTATCCGCTGCCCTCGGCGGCAAAACTGTTCGAGATGCTGTCGCGCGTCATTCCGGACTTGATCCTGCTGGACATCGACATGCCGGAAATGGATGGCTACGAAACCCTGCGGCGGCTCAAGATCAAGACCGAGACCGAGGGAACGGAAGACATCCCCGTCATTTTTCTCACCGGCAGAAAAAACGAGGCCAGCGAGATGAAGGGCCTGAACATGGGCGCCATCGATTACGTGTACAAGCCGTTTTCCGCGCCGCTGCTGTTGAGACGCATCGAAACCCATTTGCTGACCATATCGCAGAAAAAGGAACTGAAAAACCATAACGAGAACCTGCAAGCAATGGTGCGCAAGCAGACCGACAGCATTTTCAGCCTGCAAAGCGCGGTATTGAGCACCGTTTCCGAACTGGTGGAATTCCGCGACACCATGACGGGAAATCACGTCTCCCGCACGCAGAGATACCTGCAACTGCTGATAGCCGCCCTGATCGAAGAGAACATCTACCGGAACGAGATGGCTCACTGGAATCTGTATTTTCTGCTGCCGTCGGCGCAATTGCACGACGTCGGCAAGATCGCCATCGGCGACGCCATCCTGAACAAGCCCGGAAAGCTGACGCCGGAAGAATTCGAGATCATGAAGACGCACGTGACCATCGGCATCAGCATCATCGAAAAAATCGGGCAAAACATGCCGGAGCACGACTTTTTGAAACACGCCAAGACCTTCGTGGCCACTCACCATGAAAGATGGGACGGCACGGGCTACCCCGTCGGCCTGAGCGGCGAGGACATTCCCCTGGAAGGACGCCTGATGGCCATTGCCGACGTATATGACGCATTGATTTCCAGGCGATCCTACAAACCGTCGTTCAGCCGCGAAAAGGCGGAACGCATCATCATCGAAGGAGGCGGAAAGCACTTCGATCCCGTCTTGGTGGAAATGTTCCGCAAAACCGCCGACGGATTCGCGGAAATCTCGAATTACGGGTGATGGTTTTTGGAAAGCAAAAAGTAAGGCACGTATGAGACGCCCGCGCCCATATCAAATAATCCCTCCTCTTGAGAAAGGTACACGCGGTTTAGAGCCGCGCAATGGGAGGGATCGCGGCATTCCCTCTTGCCCACGTTTTGTAAATTGGAAATAATAATCAAGCGCTGGGATTCGCAGGACTTTACCTCTTGGTCTATGCAGGCTGAAATGCAAACTCAATTCGCATGAAGGCACATCGTCCTGCTTTGAACGTAGCCATGGGAACAAGTAACTGATTGCCAAAAATGTTATTTCCAAACGGATCGTTAAAAGCCATTGGTTGATGGTGAATTTTGAGAATCGCTATGTCTGCAAGTGCACCAGATGCCAGCGTTCCGATTTGCCCATCCATTCCCATTAGTTTAGCTGGATTTTGCGTGACGGCGCGCAGAGCTTCATGCAGAGGCATGCCCAAGGCCAGATAGGCAGACAAGACCCAAGGCAAACTGAATACCTTGCGCGTATACATGCTGTAAGTAACCACGTCTGTACTGATGATGTCCGGGAAAAAGCCGTCTTGAATGGCGCTTCGTGCCACGCCAAAGTTGTAGTTTGCGCGTCCGGAAGCTGCATCGAAAATCACCCCACGGGATCGTGCATCTCTAGCAACCGCGCTAATTTTTCCATTCTCGTCGAGAATACTGTAGGAACCCTTCGCCTGGAAACAATGGCAGAGAATATCTCCCTTGGTAAGAGGCTTCAAAATATCATCATACGGACTTTCGGGATGGACAGCATGCACACACAGCGCTGTGTTCATCCGGGTTGCCAAATTTTTTGCAACCAACAGGGGTTCTAGTCCGAACTGACGGGAAAAATTCTGACCGATGCGCACCTTGATCCCAAGAAGTTGCTGCGGATAACGCTCGAACATATACTCGATCCGATCTGGATCATAGTGTTCAGGATCGGGGCTCTCATTGCATCGCTCCGCCATGACGCCAATGGCCGAAACGTGTATGAAGCTTTTTATAGTGATGTCGGCAGCGCATACGATATCCTTATAAAAACCTTCAAAGTTTGCGCTACCTGTAGAACCGGCATCGACTGCGGACGTTATTCCGTTGGGCAGGGTCATCAAATCCGGATTGATACCCAAGTCCGAATTTCCACGGTTGAGATGCGTATGAAAATCGATCAACCCTGGCACGACCAAGCAATCCGTTGCATCGATGACTTCACCTATTTCAACATCTTGCCCGGCGGGAATGTCGACGATTCTGCTGTTGCGAACATATATATCTTTGATGGCATTGATACCCGCTGCTGGATCAATGACTCGCCCATTGGTTATTTTGTAGGAACATTTCACGGCATAAACTCCAGTAGTCCAGAAGCCCCAGATGTCGATCCAGGGCTGGGGCAAAATACCGGCTGCTACTTTGATACTGCTTCGATGTCAGCAATGCGTTTGAGGAAGGTATCCATTATTTTGTCGCCTGTTGCTTTGCGCATCTGACTATATACATCTTCTAGCCTAGATAGCATCTGCTTACGCAGTTCCGGAGAGACCAATTCAATAACACAGCCGTAGTCGGTCACGATCTTTTTGCGGCTTTCAATGCGAACATCGGCGACGTGACGACCATAAGCTAAGGCTTCCTTGACACTTTTTTCTACGATCTGCTTCAAATCGTCGGGCATCGCGTCATATTTGAGCTTGCTCATCATCATGGTCAATCCATGTATGACGTGATTAGTTTCGGTAATGTACTTCTGAGGTTCATACAGCTTATTAGCTACGATGAGATCATATGGGTTTTCCTGCGCATCAATGGTTCCCTGCTGTAAGCTGATATAGACTTCACTGAAGTCCATGGGTGTTGGGTTGGCACCAAGAGCTTTCCAGTAAGCCAGATGGTTCGGATTTTCCATGGTACGAATTTTCAGACCCTTGAAGTCTTCAATTTTTCTCAACAGCCTGTTCGATGTAGCCTGCCGGAAACCGGCATCGGAGAAACCGAACATCTTGAAACCTGCGGCTTCGTAATCGGGTATCAGCAATTGCAAGAAGTCGCTGTCCAAGGTTTTGCGTGCCACATCGAGATTCGGATAGGCATTGGGCAAATCGAAGATGCCCGTGCGCGGCGCAAAAGGCGTAAATGCGGCTGAAATGGTAACAAAAAAATCTATTGTACCTGACAGCATTCCCTCGATAGTTTCGCGCTCCCCGCCGAGAGAGCTAGCCTCATAGACGTTGGCAAACAAACGGCCATTGCTCCTTTCTTCAAATAAATGCTTCGCGCGATAGGCGATATAGTGATTGACACTGTCCTCGGCGACGGGGGTTGCGATGTTGAGCACGAACTGCGCCTTATCTTGCGAAAATTTGCTCGGAATCGTCGATGGGTTGACAAGTTCTTCCGTGGCGCTGGCCGATACGGACGTAAACAGTATACAAACCAGGCCACATAATGCCGACTGCAAATACTTATTAAACATGTGTATCCTCCTTTGTCAAATTAAACTCAAGCTGATTGCCGGGATAAAAGTTATCAACAACAGTGCCACCAGAAAAGCCGCGATGAACGGCAGCGCAGCCTTTGCAACCGAAAGAACGGAAATTCCCGTCATATTGGAAGCCACGAATAAATTGACGCCAACAGGCGGCGTCACAAAACCAACGGCCAAGTTGACGATCATGACGATACCCAAATGAACAGGCGACATGCCAATGTTTTTGACCAACGGCAGAACGATCGGCGTAAAAATCATCATGGCCGGAATGGCATCCATGAACATCCCGGCAATCAGTAAGATAATGTTGATCAACAGTAAAATGACAACCTTCGACGAAACATTCGCAAGCACGGCTTGCTCGACCATGCGTGAAATCTGGAGCAGCGTGATGACGCGACTGAGCACCACGGCGCAGGCAATGACAAAAAGAATCGGCGCGTAGGTTTTGACGGTTTCGCACAAAATTGTGGGGATATCCCGAATCTTGATAGTCTTATAAACAAACAGACTGACTATCAGGGCATAATATACGGAAAGTGACGCTGCTTCTGTGGGGGTGGCTATTCCACCGTAAATGCTGCCCAGAATGATGATTGGCGTAAGCAACGCAAAGAAGCTGCCCTTAAAGAGAATGAGAAAACCCTGCCGATGAATTTGCATATAGTAAGCATGCAACTTTTCCTTGTCCTCGCCCTTCTTTTTGCAATAATACAAAGCATATATCATTAAACAACCGGCAATCAGGAGACCGGGCAGAATGCCGGCAATAAACATGTCGGCTACGGAAACGCTGGAGATAGTACTATAGGCGATCATGGGAATGCTTGGCGGGATGATTACCCCCAATCCGCCCGATACAGCGACAAGTGCCGAGGCAAAAACCGGGTCATAACCGCGTTTGACCAAGAACGGGATACTCATGGATCCAACAGCAGCTGTGGTGGCTGGTGCAGATCCGGAAATTGCGCCATAGAACAAACAGGTTATAACGACTGCCATGGGAAAACCTGCGGTCAGATTGCCAAAGAAATAGGCAAACAGGTCAAACAATTTTTCTGAAATCCCTCCCTTGGCCATAATAACGCCCGAAAACATGAACAGAGGAATGGCCAATAGGAGGAAACTGTCCATACCTCCGGACAAGCTTCTGACCGCTGATTCAGCGGTATAAGGAAAGGAAGGCTGAAATAGTCCCGGAAGGATGGCAATGCCCGTTAGCGCCACACCAAGCGGCAGGCCAATAAACAATACGATGCCGAAAATGACGATCAATAGCGACAAAGGCATATCTGTTAACCTCCCCGTCTGTTTTCTCGAATGTATTCAATGGCTTCCCGTACCTGTGGCAATTCTTCTGGACCATCGCCGGTCCGGGAAAGTACATCCCTGGCATCTTGCGCGATAACCTGTATCAGACGTAGAAGAGACAGTCCAAAGCCGAGGAAAGGGCCGATATAAATGATATAAAATGGAAGACGCATGGCCGGACTGGCTTGGCGGGTAATAATCGTTTTTTCGATGATCGTGATCGTAGAGAGAAAAAAAGCGCTATAGAGAACAGTCGATATGGCATTAGTAAATACTTCCAGCATTTTCTGTTTACGGTGTGGCAATAACATCACCAAGGTGTTGATCCGAATGGGAATGCGCTTGCGTATGCAATAGGCGACACTGATAAACCCCGTCCACATATAGCAGTAGCGGCACAGTTCCTCGCTCCACGACAACGGGCTAAGCAGCACATACCGCATAATGATTTGTGTGCCTGTCAATAGAGTAATTAGCAGCAACAACATGCTCAAAATGGATTCCTCAAGGCGATCGTCAAGAAAATGCAATATGGCTTTTATTTTTCCCATAATGGTTTCCCCCAGCAGTTGTTCCACAAACAAATTTTTCTTCAAACTTCTCTGAACAAACGCCTTAAAATTCCACCATCACCTTGACGACGTTCTCCTTTTTCCGGCTGAGAATGTCCAGGCCCTCCTGCGTATGCGCCAAGTCCAGCGTCTGCGTGACGAAATCCGTCAGATCGAGACCGCCGTTGACCATTTCGGCCGCTTCCCTGAAATCGCGCGTGGCATAGGTCATGGCGCCGTACATCCGTTGCTCGTTGAACACGATCTGATATGAGTGGAACGGGATTTTTTCGGTGATCATGGCGATCACGCCGATTTCTCCGCATTTTTTGACGCACGCCGAGGCTTGATCGAGGATGTTGGGCGCTCCCGCGGCGATCAGCGCCAAATCGGCGCCCTTGCCGTTGGTGAGCTGCCGGACGGTATCGGCGAGATCGGTTTCGCGCGGATCGATCGCGCGCGTCGCGCCATGCTTGATCGCCATGTCGAGGTTGAAGCGCGCGACGTCGGTGCAGATGACGGTTTCGTAACCCAGATGCTTCGCCACCACCAGGCAGAGCAGGCCGATGGTTCCGGAACCGAGGATCACCAGGCAGTCCTTTTCCTTTACGGTCGCCTTGCGGACGGCCCGCACGGCCACCGCGAGCGGCTCGATCATCGTCCCCATCGGGTAGCCGACGGCGTCGTTCAGCTTATAGACCGTTTTTTCGGGGGCGTTGAAATACTCGACGAAAACCCCGATCCATTTGGCCGTTCCGGGCACGACTTTCTTCTGGCAAAGATTGACCAGCCCTTGCCGGCAAAATTCGCACTCTCCGCAACCGTACTGGGGTTCGACGGTGACGCGGTCGCCCACCTTGACGCTGCGGACGTTTTTCCCGATCTCGACGACGTCGCCGGCGATCTCATGCCCCAGGATGGCGGGCGGCTTACGAAATGCGTGCGTGCCCCGGAACAGATGCAGATCGGAGCCGCAGACGCCGACCGTTCTGGCCTTGATGAGAACCTCGTCGTCCTTGATCCGGGGCCGCTCGATTTCCTCTATCGACACTTTTTCCAGGTCCGTTACCAGAGCCGCCTTCATTTTCATCGATTCATCCTTTCGGCAAACGCTTTACCCGCAAACCCCCAGATCATTCACTCCGCACGGAACACCCCGACGCTTCGGGCATGATCCGGTAGTGGACAGCCGTGACACGATCTTATATATGTGATCACAGTACATTTATATGAAATCACAAATAACAACAAAATACAAGCTGTTTGTTCGGGGACACTCAAAAAAATGGAGCGCCGCCGCCGGACGGCGTTCACGCCTTGCCCACGCTGGCTTGCGGCTCCAACGCATGGCGGCGGCCCGTCAACGCGGGCGGCGAAAATCGTTGGGGCGGCGCGTGTTTTCAGCCCGCTTGAAAGCGTGCTAAAGTGATCACATATAACTTTTATTCGCCGCCATGATCCATGAACTCGTCACCCCGTTGCAAAGGCAAACCCTGAGCGGCGACGTCTATGAACAACTCAAGGAGCTGTTGATGTCCGGCAGGATGATGCCGGGGCAACAACTCTCCCTGCGTTCCACCGCCGATGCCCTGAAGGTCAGCGTCATGCCCGTGCGCGAGGCGACGCAACGGCTCGTTGCCGAAAAAGCCCTGGAAATCGGGCCGGGCCGGGTCATCCGTGTGCCGATGATGACGGTCAGCCAATTTCGGGAAATCACGAGCATCCGGGCCAATCTCGAAGGGTTCGCCACCGAGCAGGCATGTCCGCGCATGAACGAGCGGCATCTTGACGAAATCGAAACCCTCAACGCCGCGTTCAATGACGAGCTGGGGCAGGACAACCCCGACGGAACCCGGTTGATCAGCATCAACAAGGACCTTCACTTCGCCATTTACAGGGCTTCCGAAATGCCGATGCTGCTACAGTTGATCGAGATCCTCTGGCTGCGCATCGGCCCGATTCTCAACTATGACCTGCGTTCCGGGTCAAAGCGGCTCGAAGCGCGCGCGATCAGCGACCACCATACGCGGCTGGTGAAAACCCTGAGCCATCACGGAAAATTCGTCAAGGCGATCAAGACGGGCGATATGGAAGGCGCGAAAGCCGCGCTGAAAAACGACATCGAAAACGCGGCGGAATTCATCATTTCGTCCGGAACGCTCGTCATTTCCGATTGAAGGCCGGCAAGTGTTCGCGGAAATCGCGGGCCACAGGCAGTAGCCCGCCTGGGTTGGGGTAAGCTCGCGAGCACCAACTTCACGGAGAAAGCCTGAAAGAAAAATGACACCCGTGGCAATCGCGGCGAAAGACAAGAGCGAAAAGCAGTAACCACGGAAAACACGGCGGGCACGACGGAAAGCGGGAGGCGAAAAAAGAACCCGTCATTCCCTTGATGAGCGGGAATCCGGTGCGTTCATCAAAAATTGAGCGCGGGCGTCCCGCCCGCAAAGAAAGCGGACAAAGCGGGCGGGACGCGCGCGCTCCGTGTTTCAGTCGCGCCTGTCGCATTCGACCGTCCGGCGCTTTCCTCGACCGCCCGACTCCTTCCGACTCGCGCTATCGCGCGAGCCACCTTCCTCAAGAAGGAGGTTTTTGGTCAGCGCGCTACGCGCGGAAGGTGTGTGCGGGGCCGGTCGTTCGTGGCGGATGGATGATGTCCGATGGGCAGACGGTTTGCGGAAGGGGTGAGGGCGTTTACCGCCGGCTCTTGCGCGAAACGCCTGATTTTCGGGGTGAGGAAATGAGCGGAAAACGCGCTGAAGTTTTCGCTTCTCGCCGCGCTGGCGGGGGCGAAGGGGGGGTTCGCCGTGTCCGCGTTGTGTCCGCCGTGCCGTTGTGGTTGAATCTCGTTGCTCAAGGCTGAAAACATGATCCGCCGGGGGCGAAAACGGACAAAAAGGAGGTTGCATGGAATATCGCAAGATGGGAAGGACGGGGTTGAAGGTTTCGGCTTTCTGCCTCGGGACGATGATGTTCGGCAGGCAGGTGGACGAGGCGGAGTCGATTCGCATCATCCGGAGGGCGGTCGACGAGGGGATCAATTTCATCGACACGGCGGATATCTACGCCAATACCGAGACCGAACGAATCGTGGGCAAGGCGATCAA
Organism: Accumulibacter sp.; assembly: GCA_031257115.1. Taxonomy (GTDB): domain Bacteria; phylum Pseudomonadota; class Gammaproteobacteria; order Burkholderiales; family Rhodocyclaceae; genus Propionivibrio. The sequence goes on along the minus strand of JAIRPF010000056.1, from coordinate 4,120 downwards.
GGGGATGCGCGATTCGCTGGTCATCGCTTCGAAGGCCGGCCATATCCGCAAGCTGGGCGCGAAGTACGGGGAGCAGGTCATCGCGGGGCCGATCGACCTGGCCCGTCCGCGCGCTTTCAAGCCCTGGCCGAGCGGTGAGGAGACCGGGCCGAACGACACGGGGCTTTCGCGCAAGAATCTGATGCAGTCCGTCGAGGGGAGCCTGAAGCGGCTGGGAACGGATTATCTGGACATTTTCTACGCGCACATGCCCGATTACGACACGCCGCTCGACGAGACGCTGCGGGCGATGGACGATCTCGTGCGGCAGGGCAAGGTGCGCTACCTGGGCTGCTCGAATTTCCGCGCCTTCCAGCTCGGCAAGGCGCTGTGGCTCAGCGACAAGCACGGCCTGGCCCGCTGGGACGTCATCGAGCCGCCCTTCAATCTGCTTGCCCGCGACATCGAATACGAGCTTCTGCCGCTTTGCATCGAGGAAGGCGTCGGCGTCGCGGTTTTCAGCCCGATGGCCGCCGGCTTCCTTTCCGGCAAATATGAAAAAGGCAAGCCGCCGATCGAGGGCAAGCGTTTCAGCATGGGCGGCCAGGGCTTCGTTTACCAGCAGAAGTATTGGAACGACATCGATTTCGACGCGGTCGGGATGCTGAGCGATATTGCCCGCGAGCACGGCCATAGCCTGTCGCGGTTCGCGCTGGCCTGGATTCTGAACAAGAAGGGGATCACTTCGATCGTTTCCGGCACGACCTCGGTGGAGCAGTTGCTGGAAAACATGAAGGCCGTGGGCGTACGCTTGCCGCAGGATGCGCTGGACGCCTGCGACGCGGTGTGGAACATGCTCCATCCGCCCCGGCTTTTCTACGGGAGATGATCGCGCGGCGCGAATCCGGCCGGCGTGTATGCGGTTGCGTGTGGTTGTATGTGGCTGTGTGTGGCTCATTGGTGTTTTTATCGTTTTTTTTAAGGAGGAAAGGATGAAAAAGCTCATTGCCGCTTTATTGATGTGTACGTTCGCGGGCGCGCCCCTGGCCGCCGACGACGCTTCGAAATTCCCGGCCAAGCCGGTCACCGCCATGGTGGCCTGGGCGGCTGGCGGCGGCGCGGATCTGGTGTTCCGCGCGCTGGCGGAGGTATTCCCCAAATATGCCAACGGCCAGCCCCTGGTCATCGTGAACAAGGGCGAGGCGGCGGGCGTGCCGGGCATCGTCGACTTCATGCGCAACGCGGCCCCGGACGGCTACAGCGTGATGCACTGGAACATCGCCCACGTCATCAAGACCCACATGGACAACGTTCCCTTCAAAGCCACCGATTTCGCGCCGGTGGCCAAGGTGGTCGAAGCAAATGATTACCTTAATGTCCGGGCCGACGCGAAATGGAAAACGCTCCAGGAATTCATCGCCGACGCCAAGGCCAATCCCGGCCAGGTTTCCATCGGCAACGCGGGCGTGGGCGGCGGGAACCATCTGGCGGCCATTCTTTTCGAGCAGACGGCGGGCGTCAAGCTCAAGCACATTCCTTTCGCGGGCGGCGGCCCGTCCGTCACCGGCCTTCTTTCCGGCGACTGCCAGTCCGCCATGAACGTGGCCCCCGAAGGCATTCCCAACGCGCAATCCGGGCAGGTGCGGATACTGGCGGTCTTCGGCGAAAAACGCTTCGGCGTTTTCCCCGACGTTCCCACCGGCAAGGAAGCCGGCCTCGATTTCGTGTACGACCAGTGGCGCGGCGTCGTCGCGCCGGCGAACACGCCTCCCGCGATCGTGGAGAGGCTCCAGGCCATCTTCAAGAGCGCCGTCGAGGATCCGGTATTCATCGAAAAGATGAAGGCCATGAGCGTGACGCCCTCGTTCAAGGACGCAAAGACCTTTGGCGAACTCATCGCCTCCGAGGACAAGCGGCTTGAGAACGTCATAAAGACGGCCAAGATCGGCAACCGCTACAAGTAACCGGCCGTGATCGCAAGGATGCCGCCCCGGCGGTGGCGTCCTTGCGGGCCTCGTTTCCCCGCGCCAGCAGGAGAAGTATTCATGAAAAACACCCGTCGGGCCGACCTCGTCATGGGGCTGCTTCTGGTCTTTCTCGCCGTTTTCTGGTTCGTGGAAGCGGAGAAAATGCTCAAGGTGGATGCCGGCCTTGGCCCCGGAGATTATCCCAAGGTCGTAGCCGCGGGGCTTTTCGTTTTCGGGCTGCTGCTGGCGGCGTCGAGCCTGCTTGACGGATGGCCCAGAAAGGAAGGCGTCGCGGACCACAAGGCGGCGCTGCGCCTCGCCGTTTTCGTCGCGGCGACGATCGTCTACGTCCTGTCGATGTCCTCTCTCGGTTTTTCCCTGACGACGCCTTTCTATCTGTTTTTCGGCGCGTGGTTTTTCGGGTACCGGAAGTACGCGGTCGCCGCCGCCGGCAGCGCCGGCATGACGGTCGCGATATACGTCGTCTTCCGCGTGATTTTCCAGGTCATGCTGCCGGAATTCCGGCTGTTCTAGGAGGCAGCCATGCCGGAAATGCTGGCCCAGGGTTTCGTCGACGCCTTTCAACCCGTCACCTTCATGCTGATGGTCTTCGGCACCTTCGTCGGAGTCATCATCGGCGCGCTTCCCGGAATGACCGGCTCCATGGGGATCATCCTTCTCCTTCCCCTGTCCTATCGCCTGGAACCCCACACCGCGCTGATCATGCTGTCCGGGGTTTTCTGCGGCTCCATGGTGGGCGGCTCGGTGGCGGCCATCCTGCTCAACACTCCCGGCACGCCCTCGGCGGGCGCCACCATGCTGGATGGCTATCCCCTGTGCCAGCAAGGCAAGGCGGGCAAGGCCATCGGCATCGCCACGGTGGCGTCCTTCACCGGCGGCATCATCAGCACCGCCTGCCTCATCCTCATCGCGCCCCAGTTGGCAAAGGTCGCCCTGCAATTCCAGGCGGCGGATTATTTCTCGCTTTCCATCTTCGGCCTGGCCATCATCGCCAGCGCCTCGGGCAAGAACATCCTCAAGGGCCTGATTTCGGGCTGGTTCGGCCTGCTGGTTTCCACCGTCGGCATCGACGTCATCGTCGGCACGCCCCGCTATACCTTTGGCAGCTACCACATGATGGGCGGCCTGGCGCTGCTGCCCGTCCTCATCGGCGTCTTCGCCATGGCCCAGGTGTTCTCCGAAGTGGGAAACCCGCCCCGCGAAGCGGACATCGTGCCGCAGAAAATCACCGGCATGATTCCCTCCTGGACGGAGATCAAGGGCATCGCGCTGGCGATGACCGTGGGTTCCTTCCTGGGCGTGTTCATCGGAATCATTCCGGGAGCCGGCGGCGGCATCGCCTGTTTCATGGCGTACAACGTCATGCAGAAAATATCGAAGAACGGCGGCAAATACGGAACCGGCGTCCTCGAAGGCGTCGCGGCGCCGGAAGCGGCCAACAACGGCACCACGGGCGGCGCGCTCATTCCCATGCTGACCCTGGGCGTGCCGGGAGATTCCATCACCGCGGTCATGCTGGGCGCCATCACCCTGATCGGCGTCCGCCCCGGCCCGCTTCTCTTTACCGAAACGCCCCACATCGTCTACGCGATTTTCGCCGGCTGGATCCTGATTCAGTTCGTCATGCTGGGCATGGGCTTTCTATCGGCGAAATTCGCCCCCTATGTGCTGCGGGTTTCCCCCCGCCTCCTGCTTCCCCTGGTCGGCGTATTCTGCATCGTCGGCGCCTATACCCTGTCGAACAGCCTTTTCGACGTGCTGGTGACGGTGGTTTTCGGCGTGGTCGGCTTCTTCATGCGGAAATACGGCTACCCGGCGGCGCCCCTGGTACTCGGAGTCATCCTGGGTCCCATGGCGGAAAGCAACCTGAACCGGGCCATGCTCAACTCGAACAATGACGTCATGGTACTGCTCCAACGCCCCTTCTCGGCCGTGTTCCTCGTTCTATCCGTCATAAGCATCGTGGCGCCCGCCATCACTTCGTACAGGGCGAAAAAGAAACTCGCGCCGTGAGTGAGCCTCCCCCTCAAGGGAGGTTCATCGTAAAACTGACTCCGGTTTGAAACCCCGCCCTTTAGGGCGGTGCGAAGGCTGGAACCCCGGCCTGGAAGGCCGGGGTTTCGACCGTAGCTACTTGGGAGGGGTGCAAACCC
>JAIRPF010000054.1 GCA_031257115.1 Accumulibacter sp. | reverse complement strand
TTTTCTCCCCGAAGCCCCATGAAATCCGAAAACTCGCCCGAAACTCCGGCCACCCGGTTCCTGCGGCAGCAGGCAATCGCGTATTCCAGCCATTTCTACGCTTATGAGGAACACGGCGGAACACGGGTTTCCGCGCGTGAACTCGATGTCGACGAGCATACGGTCGTCAAGACGCTGGTCATGGAGGATGAATCGGCCAGGCCGCTGATCGTCCTCATGCACGGCGACCGCAAGGTGTCGACGAAGGAACTGGCGCGGCAGATCGGCTGCAAGCGGGTGGAACCCTGCAAGCCGGAAGTGGCGCGGCGGCACAGCGGCTTTCTGGTGGGCGGCACCAGTCCGTTCGGGACGAAGAAGAAAATGCCGGTGTATGTCGAAAAGACGATCCTCGACCTGCCGCTGATTTACATCAACGGCGGCCGGCGCGGTTTTCTGGTCGGCGTGCATCCGCGAGATCTGGCGCGCGTTCTGGCGCCCAGGGCGGTGGAAGTGGCGATCGAGTAATCGGGCCATCGCCCCCGGCGCGCGGTCCGCGCGCGGATCGCCGGACGGTACTCGCGCCGGGCCGGGCCGTTTCCGGCAAAGGGCAATTTCTTGCAATCCTTGCCGTCCGCGTCCTTGTATTCTCCGCCGGGTCATCAACCCAAGGAGACAAGAATGGAACAAGACGTTTTTACCGTGTTCGCGCATGGACGGCTGGCGGATGCCAACGGGCAAATCGAATTTTCCCGGCTGGAATGGAAAGCGCATCCGCAGTTCGCGGGCGTCTTTCTGAAAAACCTGGTCGCGCCGGAACAGACTCATGGCCTGCTGACCTGCCATCTGGTGCGGATCGAGCCGGGATGCGCCATCGGACGGCATTTACACCCGGCGAGCATCGAGCTGCACGAGGTCGTCGAAGGAGAAGGGGTCTGCCGGACGGAAGGAGGCGACATCGGTTACGTTCCCGGAACCCTGGCGGTCATGCCCGCCGGTTCGCCGCACGAGATCGTGGCGGGCGATCGGGGACTTTCCCTGTTCGCCAAGTTCGTCACAGCGGCAATCTGACGCTGGCCCGGCGGAACTGCCCCGGCGTCATGCCGTGGTGCCGCTTGAACAGGTTGTGCATGTGGCTTTGATCGGAGAATCCGGCGGAGGCGGCCAGCGCCGCCAAGCCGGCGTCCGCCCGGAGGCCGGCGCGCAGCAGCCGGATGCGGCATTGCGTCTGGAAGGCGTGCGGCGTCATGCCGACGACCTCCCGGAAGCGGCGCAGGAAATACCATTGGCTGAATCCGGCGCGCTCGGCCATCTTTTTCAATGAAAATTCCGCGTCCGGTTCGGCGAGGATGCGTTCCGCGATGGCCCGTACCGCGCTCTCCACGATTTCCGCGATTTTCGCGCGGCGCGGCGTCTTGCCGGCGCGCCACGGCGCGTCATGCTCGCGGAAAACGAAATCGAGGAGCGGGCGCAGCTCGCCGTCCGCCAAAAACGGCGCGCCGCGGCGGACGGCGGCGGAAAGCGGCGACGAGAACCGGGTCAATTCCGCCGGGCCGGCGTAGCTCAGGACCGTCAGGCGGCTGTTCGGGGCGACGGCAAGCCGGTGCGGCGTTCCGGGCGGAATCAGGAAGGCGTCGCGCGCCTCGCAACGCCGCGCGGCGTCTCCGAGCGCGAGATGGACGGCGCCGGCGGACACCCTGCCCGCCGTCCAGTGCCGGAGGTGCATGTGCCAGGGATAGACGCGGGCCGTACCCTGGACGCGGACGATCTCCAGGCCGCCGCTCGCCGCGTAGAAATAGCCCGATGGCGCCGGCGGCTCCATTGCCTCTCCCGGCGTCAAACGAGTCCGAGGCTTTCCTCGACGCCGAGATGCACGTTCATCGACTGCACGGCCGCGCCGGAAGCGCCCTTGCCGAGATTGTCGAGACGCGCGACGAGCAACATGCGCTCCTCATCGCCGAAAACGAACAGATCGACGCGGTTGGTGCCGTTGTTCGCCTCGACATCGAAGAATCCGCCGTCGGTGTTGGCGTCGAGACCGATCGGCGCGACGCGGATGAAAGCCTCGCCGGCGTAATGGTCGGCGAGTATCCGGCGCACGTCCTCCGGCCCGGCGCGGCGGGAAAACTGCCGCGGGGGGAGGTAGACCGTGACCGCCAGGCCCTTGTAGAAGGGGCCGACGATCGGCTGGAAGATCGGCGCGGCGGCCAGTCCGGAATAGACGCGCATTTCCGGCAGGTGCTTGTGGGTCAGGCCGAGCGCGTAGGGACGCGGCGCGTCGACGCGCTGCGCGCCCTGGTAGCTGGCGATCATTTTTTTGCCGCCGCCGGAATATCCGGTGATGGAATGGGCGGCGATCTGCGCGTCCGCGGGCCAAAGACCGTCGGAGACCAGCGGACGCACCGCCAGAATGAAGGCCGTGGCGTGGCATCCGGGATTGGCGATGCGCTTGCTGGCGCGAATCCGGGCGCGCTGTTCTTTCGCCAGTTCGGGCAGGCCGAACGTCCACGCGGGATCGACGCGGTGCGCCGTCGAGGCGTCGATGACGCACGTGCGCGGGTTATCCGCCAGCGCCGCCGCTTCCCGCGCGGCATCGTCCGGCAGGCACAGGAAGGTCACATCGGAGGCGTCGATCAGGCGCTTGCGTTCGGCGATGTCCTTGCGCTTCTCCGGGTCGATCCGCAGCAGCTCGATATCGGGGCGTCTTGCGAGATACTCGTTGATCTGCAAGCCGGTCGTGCCTTCCTGGCCGTCGACGAAAACCTTGTGCGTCATGCGGAGCCTTCACGGGAGCGTTGTCTGGGGCGGCCATTATCCCACGGAAAAACCGTGGGGACGACGAGACGGCCATCAACCGGTATCAATCGGACATCAATCGGCCGACGAAGCGTCCCCGCCCGCGCCGTTCGCCTTGTCCAGCCGCGCCGAACGGCGCTCGCGGCCCGCCATGTAGATGCCGCTCGCGATGATGGTGATCATGCCGAGCAGCGACCAGACGTCCGGGAAATCTCCGAACGCGAAAAAGCCGATGACCGCGACCCAGATCAGTTGCGAGTAACTGAACGGCGCCAGGCGCGACGCGGAGGCATGAACGTAAGCCTTGATGAGGATCAGATGCCCCAGCGCGGCGAACACGCCGAAAGTGACGAACGCCACGGCGTGTCCCCAGGTTTGCGGCAACATCCAGACGTCGGGAAGGATTCCGGCGAGCAGCACGGTGCCGACCAGCCCGGCGTAGAAGATCGAGGTGTAGGGGCTTTCCAGGTGGGCCAGCCGCCGCGTGACGATCTGGTAGACGGCGAAGGTGGTGGCGTTGCACATCGGGAGCAGCGCCGCCCAGGTAAAAACGCCGCTTCCCGGCCGGATGATGATGAGCACTCCGGCGAAACCGCACAGGACGGCGACCCAGCGCGCCGGTTCCACCTTTTCCTTGAGGAAAACGACCGATATCACGGTGACGAACAGGGGCGCCAGGTAGGCGATCGCCGAGGCTTCCGCGAGCGGCAGGAATTTCAGGGCGCTGTTGAAAAACAACGCGCCGAGAAGCAGCAGCAGGCCGCGCAGGATTTGTTCGGCCGGGCGTTTCGTGCGGATCAGGCGGAGGCCGTAGCGCGGCCCGAGCAGGCCGACGATGAGCAGGAGGTGAAGGGCGAAGCGCGCCCAGACGATGAGCGTCACGGGATAGAAGCGCGTCAGGTACTTGGACAGGGAATCGGCGACGGAAAAAAAGATCACCGCGACCAGCACCATCAGCACGCCGCGCGAGATGTCCGACCTGGGAATGAGCAGTTTAACCACGACGGTTGCCGGGCGAGGGATGCGGCCGAAGAGTCGGCATGGGCCGGGGAAGGGAAATCAAGGATGGGAGCGCCATTTTAGCGGAATCGGCGGTGGGGAGCGCGAGAGGCGAGGGATGCGCGGAAAGTCCGGCTCAAGGCTCTTCCCTGGCCGGTTTTTTCACGAAACGCGCCATTTGTATGCCCAGTTCGTAGAGCAGGCACAGCGGAACGGCCAGCATGAATTGCGACACCACGTCGGGCGGCGTGAATATGGCGCCGACGGTGAAAGCGCCGACGATCATGTAGGGACGCCATTCCTTGAGCCTGGCCGGTTCGACCACGCCGGCCATGACGAGCACCACCACGGCGACCGGCACCTGGAAGGCGACGCCGAAGGCGACGAAGGTGCTCAGGACGAAGGAGAGGTATTTCTCGATGTCGGTCATCCAGGCCACGCCTTCCGGCGCGATCCGGGCCATGAAACCGAACACCGTGGGAAACACCAGGAAATACGCGAAGGCCATGCCAACGAAAAAAAGGAGCGCGCTCATCGAGACCAGCGGCAGCGCCAAGCGCTTCTCGTGCGTGTAAAGGCCCGGCGCGACAAAGGCCCAGACCTGGTAGAGAACGTAGGGCAGCGCGACGAGGAAAGCCACCATCAGCGCCACTTTCATCGGCACCAGAAAAACGCCGACCACGTCGGTGGCGATCATCTGCCCACCGCTCGGCAGCTTGGCCAGCAGGGGCCGCGCCAGCAGGGCGTACAAATCCTTGGCCCAGGGAAACAGGCAAAGAAAGATGACCAGGATCGACAGCAGGGCGCGGATGAGACGGTCGCGCAGCTCGACGAGATGGGAAATGAACGATTCTTCCGGCTGATCCATGAAATTCCGTTACTCTTTGGCGGATGGCGGCTCTTCGCGCGGCGGGGGCGCGGCCGGCTCCCCGTCCGCCGCCGGAGCCGCGCCGGACGCCGGCGCGGCCGCCGCCTGGACGCCGGCCTTGAGCGAATCGACGGTTTGCTCGAAACGCCGCGCCTCCTCGGTCATGCCGCGCTCGAAGTCGCGCGCCGATTCCCGCACCTCGGCCTGCAATTTTTTCAGTTCATCCAGCTGCATTTCACGGCTGATGTCCGCCTTGACGTCGCTCACGTAGCGTTGCAGGCGTCCGAGCAGCACGCCGGCGGTGCGCGCCACCCTGGGCAGACGCTCCGGCCCGATCACGACCAGCGCGACGACGCCGATGACGATCAGTTCCGAAAAGCCGATGTCGAACATGAGAATGGAATGCGGATACGAATACGAATACGAATACGGCTCGCGTCAGGACTTGACCTTGTCCTTGACTTCGCCTTCTATCGTCTGGCCGCCGGCGATGCGTTGCGCGGAAGCGCCGTCGGTCTTGCCCTCGCCCCCCTCCGCGCTCTCGCGCATCCCTTCCCTGAATCCCTTGACGGCGCCGCCCAGATCCTCGCCGATGTTGCGCAACTTCTTGGTGCCGAACACCAGCACGACGATCAGCAGAACGATCAACCAGTGCCAGATACTGAAACTTCCCATGATTTTCTCCTCGTCAATTCCGCTTGAACATCGGACCGACCGGCTCCGGCCCGCCGACGACGTGCGCGTGCAGATGGGGCACCTCCTGCCCGCCGATCCGCCCGCTGTTGATGATGACACGGAAGCCCTCCGGGCTGCCGTTTTCCTCCGCGAGCCGCCGGGTCACCGCCAGCATCCGGCCCAGCACCGGCTCGTCGCCCGGCTCCACCGTTTGCAACGAGACGATGTGGCGCCTTGGAATGACCAGGATGTGCATGGGCCGCAACGGATTGATGTCGTGGAAAGCGATCAACTGATCGTCCTCATAGACCTTGCGCGAGGGTATTTCGCCGCGCGCGATCTTGCAAAACAGACAATTCTCCATGAACTTTCTCCTTATTTGGCCGCGCGCGAATTCTTTTCGTCGATGCCCGACGTGCCCTCGCGGCGCTGCAATTCATCGAGCAGTTCCCCGGCGCCGATGCCGTAAAAAGCCAGCAGCGCCACCATGTGATACGCGAGATCCGCCGCTTCGTAGACGATGCGCGCGCGCTCCCCGTCCTTTGCCGCCATGATCAGCTCCGCGCCCTCCTCGCCGATTTTTTTCAGGATCGCGTCCGGCCCCTTGGCGAACAGCCTGGCGGTATAGGACTTTTCCGGATCGGCGTCGCGCCGCGACGCCAGCGTTTCCGAAAGGCGGAGCAATACATTTTCTGTACTCATCGTGCGTGGATTTCTTTCATTTTGGATGATTCGGATGAACGGAACGTATTTTCCCCCGAAATCAGAACAGCGGCTTCTGTTCCGTCTTTTTTTCTTCCCGTTTCGCTTTCCTGAAAGTCAGCCCGCCTTGCGAGAGGTCGGGATAAAGCGGCCGTTCCCTGCCTTCCAGCAAGCCCTCGACGGTCAGAAGTTGCAGACGGGGAAATTCGCCGCTCAACGCCGGAGACCTGTAGAACCCGGCTTTCGCCGCTTCCGCCAGCATGGGACGGGTGGGCGGAGTGAGCGTCACGAACAGGCCGATTTCCGCCCGCTCGCGTTCCAGCACGCCAACGAGATCGCGCACCATCGCCACGCCGACGCTGCCGCCGCCCTTGACGGAGACCACGATTTTCTTGTGCGCCTTCGGCTCGTCCTGGAAATAGATGAGACCGTCGATGCCGCTGTCCGCGCCTTTCTTTTTCCCCTGATACGGCTGGGCGTTGACCAGCGAGCAGGCCCACCACTGGAACTGGTATTTGTCGCGCGCCGCCAGATCGCGCGCGCCTTCCATGTCCCTGGGCGTGCCGAGCACGGCGAAACCGACGCCGGGAAAAGCGTCCTTCAGGCGTTTTTCGATGAGCGCGATGGCCAGATGCGTGATGTCGATGCCGATCCATTTCCGGCCGAGTTTCTGCGCGGCGTGTACCGCCGTGCCGCAGCCGCAGAACGGATCGAGCACCACGTCCCCTTCGTTGCTGGACGCCTGAACGATGCGTTCGAGCAGCGCCAGCGGCTTTTGCGTGGGGTAGCCCAGGTATTCGTTCGGCGGCACGGGACGGATGTCGGGCCAATCGTTTTGCAGCGGTACGCCCGGCATTTCGTCGAGATAACGCTTGTAGGAAGGCGTTCCCCCGTTTTCCGGGAAATGCAGACGGCCTTCCGCGAGAAATTTTTCCATGTTTTCCCGCGAATACGCCCAGTAGCGGCCTTTGTAAGGGCGCGTTCCGTGGAATTCGTAGGACACGTCGCCGCCGGACTTGGCCGCGGTCAGATCGCCAAGCCGATAGCGGCGTCCGGTTTTTTCGTCGACATGCGTGTAGAAATGCCTGACGTAACTCTCGTCGTAAGGCGTGTAAAGCCAATTCCACGTCCACGTTTCGGACTTGGTATAAAACAGGATGACATCCCGGATGTTTCCGGGCAATCTGCGTCCCTGCCTTGCGTCGTTGTGCGCGCTGGAACGCCGCCAGCTGATTTCGCTGCCGAACCGGGTTTTCCCGAAAACGCTGTCCAGCACGATCTTTAGATAATGGCTCGCCGCCGGATCACAGTGCAGGTAGAGGCTTCCCGTGGGCTTCAGCACGCGATGCAGTTCCAGGAGCCGCCGCGCCATCATCACGAGATAGGCCATCATGTCGTTCTCGCCCAGAAAGCGGCGCATGGCCTGGATCATTTCGGCGACGTTCGTCTCGCC
>JAIRPF010000040.1 GCA_031257115.1 Accumulibacter sp. | reverse complement strand
ATGCTCAACTACATCCTCAAACGCCTGCTCGGACTGATCCCGACGCTGCTCATCGTGGCGGTGCTGGTGTTTCTTTTCGTCCACATGCTGCCCGGCGATCCGGCGCGGCTCGCGGCCGGGCAGGACGCCGACGCGGCGACGGTGGAACTGGTGCGGCAGGATCTCGGTCTGGACAAGCCGCTGCACGTGCAGTTCGTCACTTTCTTCGGCAACGCGCTGCGCGGCGAATTCGGCCGGTCGATGCGCACCAAGCGCCCGGTCGGCCAGGAAGTCGCCGACCGCTTCCTGCCGACGCTTTATCTCACGCTGGCCGCCATGGGCTGGTCGGTCGTTTTCGGCATGGGCATCGGCATCGTTTCCGCCGTCTGGCGCAACCGCTGGCCGGACCGGCTGGGCATGACGCTCGCCGTCTCCGGCATTTCCTTTCCGGCCTTCGCCCTGGGGATGCTGCTGATGCAGGTTTTCGCCGTCTGGCTCGGCTGGCTGCCGTCGATGGGCGCCGATTCGTGGAAGCACTACATCCTGCCGTCGCTCACGCTCGGCGCGGCGGTGGCCGCCGTGATGGCGCGTTTCACGCGCGCCTCTTTCGTCGAAATCATGCAGGAGGACTTCGTGCGCACGGCGCGCGCCAAGGGCGTCGGCGAGCCGGCCGTGGTGTTGAAGCATTGCCTGCGCAACGCGATGATTCCCGTCGTGACGATGATGGGCCTGCAATTCGGTTTCCTGCTTGGCGGCTCGATCGTCGTCGAGGTCGTCTTCAACTGGCCCGGCATGGGCCGCCTGCTGATCGACGCCGTCGACATGCGCGACTATCCAGTGATCCAGACCGAGGTGCTGCTCTTCTCGCTCGAATTCATCCTGATCAACCTGGTCGTCGACGTGCTCTACGCCGTCATCAATCCGACCATCCGTTTCAAATGAGGCCCGCATGAACGCTCCTTCCGCCGAAGCGGCCTCGAACGAAATCCGCACGCCCTGGGGCGAATTCTGGCGCAAATTCAGGAAACAGCGCCTGGCGATGGTCGCCGGTTGTTTCGTCATCGCGCTCGTCGCCCTCGCCATCCTGGCGCCCTGGCTCGCGCCGTTCGACGCGGAAAACTATTTCGACTACGACGCGCTCAACGCGCCCCCGTCGGCCGCGCACTGGTTCGGCGTCGATTCGCTCGGACGCGACATCTTCAGCCGTGTGCTGATGGGCGCGCGCATCTCGCTGGCCGCCGGCGTCGTCTCGGTGGCCATCGGCGCGCTCATCGGCACCGCGCTCGGACTGATGGCGGGTTATTACGAAGGCTGGTGGGACCGCGTCACCATGCGCGTCTGCGACGTGCTGTTCGCCTTTCCCGGCATCCTGCTGGCGATCGGCGTCGTCGCCATCCTCGGCAACGGCATGATGAACGTCATCGTCGCCGTCTCGGTCTTTTCCATCCCGGCCTTCGCCCGGCTGGTGCGCGGCAACACGCTGGCGCTGAAAAACCTCACCTACGTCGAGGCGGTAAAGAGCATCGGAGCCAGCGACTGGACGATCCTCGCACGCCACATCCTGCCGGGCACGATCTCCTCGATCGTCGTGTATTTCTCCATGCGCATCGGCACCTCGATCATCACCGCCGCCAGCCTGTCCTTTCTCGGCCTTGGCGCGCAGCCGCCGACGCCGGAATGGGGCGCCATGCTCAACGCCGCCCGCACAGACATGGTCAACGCCCCGCACATCGCCCTTTTCCCCAGCCTGGCCATCTTCTTCACCGTGCTGGCCTTCAACCTGCTCGGCGACGGCCTGCGCGACGCGCTCGACCCGAAGATCGACCAGAAATGAAAATCGCGCGCGCTCCGGGAGGCAGAAACTTTTTCAACCACGAAGAGCGCGAAGAAAAGCCAAAATTCCAGAGCGTTCTTGAATCGAACGCCCACGCACCTCCCTTCCCGCGCGGCGGGAATCCAGAAGAGCCAGGGCGGTATCGCCTGGACGATGCCGTCATTTCCTCGATGGGCGGAAATCCAGTCGACTTGCAGACCAGCGACGTGGGTTATAACCGTCATTCCCGCGAACGCGGTAATCCAGTTCGTTATCTCCGGCCCAAAGGGCCGCGAATTCAAAGGATGCGGCGCTACGCGCCGGAAGGTACGCGCTGGATTCCCGCTTTCGCGGGAATAACGATTCTTGTTTCTGTTTGTCCGTATCTGGAAATCCGACCGCCAAACTCTCTTCGTCCTGCCTTCGGCGTGCCCTCCATCGGGAGGGCGGTTTATCCAGGGCGTTTCGCGCGAGCCGATGCGCCACGCGCGGAAGCCGCAAAGACAAGCGTGTTTGCTCGCCCCACGGTTTTTCCGCAAAACGCTTGGTTTACGTTGTAATTCCATTTCCAAATCATCGCTGGCTTTGTCGACTTCGCATTGCCGCGCTACTCGTACCGTCCACAGCCCGTCTTCGTGTCGCCAATGATTTGAAAATGGAATAAAGGAATGAACGAAAAACGCTCTGGCTCCACGATGATCCCGCCCGGCCCGGACTGGATCGTTCCCGGCTGGCCGGCGCCAGGCCGGGTCGGCAGCCTCGCCACGACCCGCCGGGGCGGATCGGGCGGCGGCGCGTTCGCCAGCCTCAACCTCGGCGATCACGTCGGTGACGAACCGGCGACGGTGGCCGCCAACCGGGAAATCGTCCACCGACGGATCGGCGCGCGGCCGGTCTGGCTGAAACAGGTGCATGGCGCGCGGGTCGTCGACGCGGCGCAATGCGCCGGAGCCTCGCCCCCAGAGGCCGACGCGGCCTTTACGCGGCAGCCCGGCGTGGCCTGCGCGGTAATGACCGCCGACTGTCTGCCGGTGCTGTTCTGCGACTCGGCCGGCACGGTGGTCGCGGCCGCGCACGCCGGCTGGCGCGGCCTGCTCGCCGGCGTGCTGGAAGCGACGGTCGCGGCCATGAACGCGCCCGGCCCGGAACTGATGGCCTGGCTCGGCCCGGCCATCGGCCCGCAGGCGTTCGAAGTCGGCGGCGAGGTGCGCGAAGCGTTCATCGACGCCGACCCGGCCGCCGCCGCCGCATTCCGCCCGGCCCACGGCGGCAAATGGCTGGCGGACATCTACCTGCTCGCCCGGCAACGCCTGGCCGGATCGGGCCTCACGCGCGTGTCCGGCGGCGGCCTATGCACGGCAAGCGACGCGGAACGCTTCTTCTCCTACCGCCGCGACGGCCAGACGGGACGCATGGCCTCGCTGATCTGGCTCGCCGGAAAGCGGTAATCACGGCGGGAACAGTGAAAGGTGAGAAGTAAAAAGTGAAAAAAGCCCCGTATTTCCGCGAAGGCGGGAATACGGCGCGTAACCCCCGGCACAGGGGCCGTGTCCACAAAGCATTGCTTAACCCAATAAAGCGATGGATAAAGAGATCGGGCGTGATCCTGAACATTTCGTGGGAGTCGTGAAGCGTTTGGTTTTCCGGTTCAAACACGCAAGCGGGTCACGAATGCGGCTGTTCGAGCTTTCGATGAGAAGGGGCTCTCGCTTTGTCATCGTGTGCGGCTCTTTGATTTTCATCTGCTTGAACGCGGCACCGTAACAACGGTCGGCATCCGTAAATCCAGCGATCAGGTAAAGAGCCGGGCGATCAAGCGCGGAAACTGGGCTGGAACATGGAGCAGACTGTGTTTCGGCAGGCAAAGGAACGATGGTTTTCCTGTTTGTCCGCGTTTGGAAATTCAACCGCCCAACTTCCTCCGTCACGCCTTCGGTGTGACGGAGGGAAGGCTTGCTTGCGGCGCTTCGCGCTTGGGGGGTACAGAGGGGGAATATCAGTCGCCCCGCATGGCGTCCGCTTTTTCGCCTTTCATGACACACGGGGGCGAACCGAAAACCTCTAATATCGCGCGTTTCCCGGCGTGCGCGGAAACGGGATCACGTCGCGCACGTTGGCAAGCCCCGTGATGTAGGAGATCGCGCGCTCGAAGCCGAGGCCGAAGCCGGCGTGCGGCACGGTGCCGTAGCGGCGCAGGTCGCGGTACCAGCCGTAATGCGCCGGATCGAGGCCGATTTCGTTCATGCGCGCGTCGAGCACGTCCAGGCGCTCTTCGCGCTGCGAGCCGCCGATGATCTCGCCGATGCCCGGCGCGAGCACGTCCATCGCCGCGACGGTCTTGCCGTCGTCATTGAGGCGCATGTAGAACGCCTTGATCTCCTTCGGATAATTCATCAGCACCAGCGGCCCCTTGACGTGTTTTTCGGCGAGATGGCGCTCGTGCTCGCTTTGCAGGTCGGCGCCCCAATGCGCCGGATAGGCGAAATTTTCGCCGCACGTCTCCAGGATCCGGATCGCCTCGCCGTAGTCCAGCCGCGCGAAACGGCTGTCGACCATGCCGCGCAGCCTGGCGATCACGCCTTTTTCGACGCGCTCGTCGAAGAATTCCATGTCGTCGGCGCGCTCGTCGAGCACGGCCTGGAACACGTATTTGAGCATCGCCTCCGCCAGATCGGCGTCGTCGGAGAGATTGGCGAAGGCGATCTCCGGCTCGATCATCCAGAATTCCGCGAGGTGCCGGCTGGTGTTTGAATTCTCGGCGCGGAAGGTCGGGCCGAAGGTGTAGACCTTCGACAGCGCCATGCAATGGGTTTCGACGTTGAGCTGCCCGGAAACCGTGAGAAAAGCCTCGCGGCCGAAGAAATCCCTGGAGAAATCGACCTTGCCGTCCGCCGTGCGCGGCGGATTCATCATGTCCAGCGTGGACACGCGGAACAGTTCGCCGGCGCCCTCCGCGTCGGAAGCGGTGATGATCGGCGTGTTGACCCAGAAAAAACCGCGCTCGTGGAAGAAGCGGTGGATCGCCTGGGCGACGGTGTGGCGGACGCGCGCCACCGCGCCGATCACGTTGGTACGCGCCCGCAGGTGCGCCACCTCGCGCAGATACTCCATGGAATGCGGCTTGGGCTGAATCGGGTAGGTGTCGGGATCATCCACCCAGCCGACGACCCTGATCTCGTTGGCCTGCATCTCGAACGGTTGCCCCCTGGCCGGCGACGGCACGATCACGCCGGTGGCCTCGACCGAGCATCCCGCCGTCAGGCGCGTTATCTCGCTCGCATAATTGGGCAGGCTGCCCGGCGCGACGACCTGGAGCGGATGGAAACACGATCCGTCGGAGAGGTTGACGAAGGAAATCCCGGCTCTGGAGTCGCGCCGCGTGCGCACCCAACCCCTGACGGTCACCGCCTCGCCGGCGGAAACCCGGCCTTCGAGTATCTGCTTGACGCTGGCTGTCATCATGACGGCTCCCGAAAAAACGATTGAACCAGCAACTAATTAGCGACAGGCATTCATGCCTGTCGCTGTGAACGAACTTGGAAGGGGTTTGCACCCCTCCCAAGTAGCTACGGTCGAAACCCCGGCCTTCCAGGCCGGGGTTCC
>JAIRPF010000131.1 GCA_031257115.1 Accumulibacter sp. | reverse complement strand
GAGATCGGTCAGGGTCCGGGCGATGTCGCCGGGCGAGAGGCGTATGGCCTCGATCATCGCGGTCATCGTCGCGCACTGGTGTTCGATGGCCGCCGCGAACAGCGCCTCCTTGTTGGGAAAGCAGGCGTACATCGTGGCCTTCGACACGCCCGCCTCGCGCTGGATCATGTCGGTGGTGGCGGCGCTGAAGCCGTGCGCCAGAAAGACCGAAATGGCGGCCTCCAGCACGGCGAGTTCCTTGTCGTTTCGTTCCCTGGCGGCGGTCATCGGTTTGCCCGGCAATGAGAGAATGTCCTGAACTATACCGAACGTTTGGCTCAAGGGAAAACCGGCCGAAAAGTCAAAAATACCGTCCGGCGGAGAGCGAACGGTTCTCTCTCCTCCAAGCGCGTCGGGTGAAGATCGCGCCGCGCGACAAGCCTCCCTCCGAGGGATGTTTTGTTCGGCGGCGCTTCGCGCCGGAGGGTACGTGCTGGATTCCCGCTTGCGCGGGAATGACGGAGGAGGGAACGGTCATCGCCTGAATCGAAAACGCACCAAATCTAGCCCCCGGCTTTTTCCCCGACCGCAAAACTCCTTCCGACCCGCCTTCGACGGACCACCTCCCTCTTGAGGGGCCTTGTCCAGCGCGCTTCGCGCGAATCGAGATTCTTCCGCAAGAGGAAAATCAAGGATTCAAACCGACACACGAATTGGAGCGCGGGCATCCCGCCCGCTTCATTCGCCTTTCTTTGCGGGCGGAACGCCCGCGCTCCAATATCAAAATCTCCCTCAAGAGGGAGGCTTGTCTTGCGGCGCGATCTTCACACGGCGCGGAATCCTTCACCGTCATTCCCGCGAAGGCGGGAATCCAGTTTCCTTGCTTCCGCCCCGGAGGGCCGCGAATCAAAGGATGCGGCGCTTCGCGCCGGTGGCTTTGGCGGGCGAATGTCGTCCGTCCGCATATCGTCCGCTTCTCGTCGTGCCCGTCGTGTTCGTCGTGGTTGACGCTTTTTCGCCTCTCCCCGCGTCCGCCGTGGTCATCATTTTTGCGAAGGTTCTTCGCCGTGGCTGGATTCCCGTTCTTCTTCCGCCGCTTCGCGCAGCGATTCGGCCAGCAGGAAGACCGACATGGCGTAGAAGCTGGAGCGGTTGTAGCGCGTGATGACGTAGAAATTGTCGAAGCCGATCCAGTATTCCGTGGGTTGGCCGGGAGAGATGAGATCGATCAGCGCGGCGGGCGTGTCGGCGAGGCGTTCGGCGTCGCTGGCGGGTGCGATGACGCCGCGTTCCAGCATTTCCCGCAGGGGCAGCGACGGCTTGACGCCCAGCGCGATGAGCGCCGCCGCGTCTTCGTCGACGCCGGCGGGCAGGGCGATGGGGCCGCCGGGCCGCCAGCCGTGCTCGTTCAGGAAGCGGGCCACGCTGCCGATGGCGTCGGCGGGGCTGTGGCGCAGGTCGACGCGGCCGTCGCCGTCGAAGTCCACGGCGAAGTGGCGCTGGCTGCTCGGCATGAATTGCGGGATGCCGATGGCGCCGGCGTAGGAACCTTTGTAATCGAGCGGCGAGTTGCCGTCTTCCCTGGCCATGAGCAGGAATTGTTCAAGCTCCCTGCGAAAGAAGGGCGCGCGCGGCGGATAGCCGAAAGCCAGCGTGGTCAGCGCTTCGAGCACGCCGAATTTGCCGGTGTTGCGTCCGTATTCCGTTTCCACGCCGATGATGGCGACGACGATCTCCGGCGGCACGCCGTAGATGGCCTCGGCGCGCGCCAGCGCGGCGCGGTGTTCTTGCCAGAAGCGCAGTCCCTGGGCGAGGCGCGGTTCGTTGAGAAAGCGTTCGCTGTAACGCCGCCAGGAACGTCGCGGTTCCACCGCCGCCGGCGGCGCGATCGCGCGCAGCACGGCCGGGTTGGCGCGGATCGAGGCGAATTGGCGGGTCAGGCGCGCGGCGTCGAAACCGTGCCGCGCCTGCATGTCCGCGATGAATTCCTGGACGGCGGGCGATTCGCTGAACGCGGGCGCGTTTGTGTCTCTCGCGGCCCATGCGAGGGGCGAAGCCGAGAGGATGCCGATGAAGGCGGCGAGCAGGCATCGGGCGGCGCGCGAAAAACCCGTCAGGGTTCGCCCGGTTTTGCGTTCGTCGATTTTCCGCGTTCCGCTTTTCACGTTTCACCTTTCATGGCAATTCCGCTTGAAATTATCTGATATGTGATATGAAACGCACCACCGTCATTGCGAGCGGAGCGAAGTCCTCCATGCCCTGCCCGAATCCCGGTCATTCCGGATTGCCACGGCGCGGCGCGCCTCGCAATGACGAGCGTGGGGGGCGTTGCCCTTTGCCGCCCTTCGCGGATGATTGCAAATGGAATTGCCATGCCCGCGAAGCCATTCCGAAGTCATTCCGTTTTCAATTGTTTCATTTTCAAATCGTTCGCGCCGCGAAGTCGAGCCACGAACGGGGTTTGTAGCACGACAAGGCGAAATCGGCAAAGGCGCGGGCGATTCAGGAACGGAACAGCGCCAGTTCCTTCGCGCAATCGCGCAAGGCTCGCAAGTCGTCCCGACGCCCGGTTCCGTAACGCAGGTCGGCGAAATGGGCCGCCGCGCGGCGCGCCAGCGGCGCGATCTCCGGCCGTTCGCGGGCGACGCGCTCGGCCAGGTCGAAAGGGCCTTCCCAGGGCGGACGCCGGATGCCGAAGCGTTCGAGCCGGGCGCAGAAACCGTTCCAGGCCCGCACTTCGGCGGGAGAGGCCACTCGCCGGGTCAAGGCCCAGAGCGCGACCGCCAGCAGGACGATTCCAGCGGCCGTTCCCATGACCGAAACCATGCCCCGCCAATCCGGATCGCTCATGCCGAACCGCGCCAGCGTCTCGCGCTGGCGTTCGGGATTGTAGCCGAGGACCCACTGATCCCAAGCGTTGTTGGCCGCTTCCCAGCGATAGCGCAGAAAGCGCAGGGAGGCCCGCCAGCTGTTGTCGAATCGCGCCAGGGCGGGCAGGGACTCGTTTTCCGGCAGGGCGGCGTCGGCGCCGCGCTCGATACGCGAGGGGGCGACGGCGGCGGTCGGATCGACGCGCTTCCAGCCCTGGCCTTCGATCCAGATTTCCGCCCAGGCGTGGGCGTCCGACTGGCGCACGGTCAGGTAGCCGTCGACGGGATTGAGTTCCCCGCCCTGGTAGCCGGCCACCACGCGGGCGGGAATGCCGGCGGCGCGCATCAGCGTCACGTAAGCGCCGGCGTAGTGCTCGCAAAATCCCCGCCGGGTATCGAACAGGAATTCGTCGACCGCGTTCGCTCCGAGCAGCGGCGGTTGCAGCGTGTAGAAGAATTTTTCCTCCCTGAAGAAACGCAGCGCCGCCGCCGAGATTCGTTCCGGCCCGTCGAACGCCCGCCGCCACGACTCGGCCAGTTCGTGCGCGCGCGGATTGAGTCCGCGCGGCAGGCGCGTCGCCTGTTGCAGGATGCGCGGATCTTCCTCGCGGTTGACCGCGTAGACCGGCGCGGAACGAAAGGTGAAGCGGGTCCGGTAGCGGACGGGCGCGCGCGAGAGCGCCACGAAGCCCGGCGTCAGCGTGGCGTCCTTCGGCAAAAGGATGGGCAGGTCGAGCGCCAGCAGCCAGCGCCGGTTATGCGCTTCCAGGGTGATCGTGTAATCGACGCCCGTGCCCTCGTCCGCCTCGATCGCCGCCGGCCGGGTTTTTACATACGGACTGCCCGCAAGGCTGGTCCGCCAGGTTCGCCCGTCGTAGCTGTCGAACACCGGGCCGCGCCAATACAGCAGCGACCGGTCCGGCACGCCGGCGGCGAAACGCACGCCGAACGCGACCTCGTTCGAACGGACCAGGTTGTCCAGGGAACCGGGCGACATCTGGTCCGAAAGGCCGGTCAGGCTGGCGTAGGTATCCCGCGGCATCCCCCACAGCGGCCCTTGCACGCGCGGGAAGAGCAGAAAGAAAATGAGCATGAACGGCAGCGATTGCGCGATCAGCAGGGCCGCGTATCCAAACGATCCGCCGATCGGCTGGGCGCCGCCGTGCATGCGCAGCAGGGCGGCCGTGAGCAGGGTGGCCGAGGCCAGCAACCAGGCTCCCGTCACGAGGTCCTCCGAATTGAAATAATGCGTCAGGAGCAGGAAAAATCCGAGCATGACGACGACCAGGCCATCGCGGCGGGAGATCATTTCCATGGGCTTTGTCGCCATGAAAAACACCAGCAGCGCGATGCCGGGGTCGCGTCCGAACGGCGTGCGGTAATGCCAGGCGATTCCGGCGGCCCCGGCGAACACCAGCAAGCCCAGCGCCCACCGGCGCGGCAGCCGGCCGTTGCGCAGCCACAGCCAGGCGCGCCCGAGCAGCGCCGCGCCGGAGAGCAGTGACAGCCACCACGGCAAATGCTCGGCGTGCGGCAGCGTGGTGGCCACGGCGACCGCCAGCAACCAGGGAATGGCGCCCCGGTCCAGCAAGGGGCGCGGACGGGCGGGCGAGACCGCCCCGCGCCGCCAGGGGAGACGCGAATGCCGGGTTCCAGTCATGGCGAATCGATGGGGGCAAAAGCAAAGGAAGCGGCAAGGCTCCCGGTCGATACCGCGGGACGGTGTGCAACGTGCATTCGGCGGGCTGGAGGCGGGGCGATGGACATGATTATCGAATTATCGCTCCAAAAACAATCGCTCTCGGTTCGGCAGGCGGTGGATCGAGTTGGCGGCGGTGTTTTCCTGCCGGGGCGGTTGGTCGAAGCGCCAGATTCGCGCGAAGCGCCTTGGACAAACTTCCCCCTTGAGGAAGGCTTGGCTTGCGGCGCGGCGCGCCGGAGTGTGGCGCTGGATTCCCGCGTTCGCGGGAATGACGACATTCTTGAGGGAAACGGCCTGCGCGGTAGTCCCGGCTCGCGCGAAGCGCCCTGGATGAGTCTCGCTCTTGGTGAAGGCAAAAGCTGCATGGGCGGGTGGGAAAGGATGAGCGGTGGCGTGGGGGTGGAATATCGGTTTTGGGGAGGTGAAAAACAAAAATTTTCCGTACAATTTACAGTAAAAACAAATACTTAAACATTAATTTCCGGCTTCCTGTCTTTTTGCGCGTCTTGCGGGGGGTGTTGCAAATTTGCGACTATTCGAGAATCTGTCTAAATAAAACCTTATACCCCTTTATTTTTTAAAGTTTTTTCTTATAATGCGCTCTAATCCACTGGACACTGCGGATGGCTGAGGAAAGCGATCTCGAACGAACAGAACCTGCCTCATCAAGACGGTTGGAGCAGGCGCGCGAGGAGGGGCAGGTTCCCCGCTCCCGGGAAATTGGCGCGTTCCTGATATTGATGGTTTCGGCGGGCACGTTCTGGATGGCCGGGGCCTGGATGATGCGGCGCACGACGGCCATCGTCAGGCAGGGCCTGGTTTTCGACGGGCAGATGTTGCGCGATCCCCAGCTCATGGTGACGCGGCTTTTCGGGACGGCGCTCGACGCGCTGCTCTCCTTCGGCCCCCTGGTGCTGACCCTGGCCGTGGCGGCGCTCGCTTCTCCGTTTTTCCTCGGCAGCTGGAATTTTTCGGCCAAGGCGCTGACGCCGGACATCGCGCGGCTGAATCCGCTCAAGGGGCTGACGCGGATCGTTTCCTGGACGGGCCTTCTGGAATTGGTCAAGAGCACCGCCAAGGCGTCGCTGATCGGCGGCGTCGCGGTCTGCGTGCTGTGGTCGGAGCGCGAGGAACTCCTGGCGCTGCTGGGCCAGACGGTCGATGCCGGGCTGGCGGGCGCGGGACGCCTGATCAGCTACAGCTTCATGATGATCGTCCTGTCCATGTCGATCATCGTGATGCTCGACGTGCCGTTCCAGCTCTGGCAATACTACAACAGGCTGAAAATGACCAAGGAGGAGGTTCGGCGCGAGAGCAAGGAAATGGAGGGCAACCCGGAGGTCAAGGGGCGGATTCGCAGCCTGCAACGCGAGGCGGCGCGCCGGCGGATGATGAGCGCCGTTCCGGCGGCCGACGTGATCGTCACCAACCCGACGCATTTCGCCGTGGCGCTGGCGTACAAGAGCGGTATGCGCGCGCCGAAGGTGGTGGCCAAGGGAATGGGCGAGATTGCCCGCAAGATTCGGGCGATCGGCGCGGAGCATGGCGTGCCGCTGCTCGAAGCGCCGCCGCTCGCTCGCGCGCTTTACCGCCACACCGAACTCGACGAGGAAGTGCCGTCGCCGCTCTATGCCGCCGTGGCGGAAGTGCTGGCCTATGTCTATCAGTTGGCCCAGTGGCGGCGGCAGGGCGGAAGTTATCCGCTTCCACCGCGCGACATCCCGGTTCCCGCGGGCATGGAGGTGATGGATGGCTAGCGCCGTCGCGAGCGCGCGGAATTTCGTCGGCCGCATCGGCCTGCAACAGCTGGCCGGCCCGCTGCTGATCCTGCTGGTCCTGTCGATGATGGTGCTGCCGCTGCCGCCTTTCCTGCTCGACCTGTTCTTCACCTTCAACATCGCCATCTCGATCGTCGTCATGCTGGTGGCGATCAACGTGCTGAAGCCCCTGGATTTCTCGGTTTTCCCGACGGTGCTGCTGATTACCACGCTGCTGCGCCTGTCGCTCAACGTGGCCTCGACCCGCGTCGTCCTGCTCGAAGGGCATACCGGCCCCGGAGCCGCCGGACAGGTCATCGACGCCTTCGGCCATTTCCTGGTCGGCGGCAACTACGCGATCGGCATCATCGTGTTCGCCATCCTGGTCATCATCAACTTCGTGGTCATCACCAAGGGCGCCGGCCGGGTGGCGGAAGTGGCCGCGCGCTTCACGCTGGACGCGATGCCCGGCAAGCAGATGGCGATCGACGCCGACCTCAACGCCGGCCTGATCGGCGAGGACGAAGCGCGCCGCCGCCGCGGCACGATCGCCGAGGAGGCGGATTTCTTCGGGTCGATGGACGGCGCTTCCAAGTTCGTGCGCGGCGACGCCGTCGCCGGCATCCTCATCATGCTGATAAACGTCGTCGGCGGTCTCGTCGTCGGCATGATGCAGCACGATCTCGACCTGGGCACGGCGGCCCGGACCTATACCCTGCTGACCATCGGCGACGGCCTGGTGGCCCAGATTCCCGCGCTCATCATTTCCATCGCGGCGGGCATGGTCGTGACCCGCGTCGGCGACAACCAGAACCTGTCGCAGCAGTTCATCGGGCAGCTTTTCGACAACCCGAAGGTGCTCTCCCTGTCGGGGGCGATCATCGGCCTGCTGGGGCTCGTTCCGGGGATGCCGAACTTCGTCTTTCTGCTGCTGGCCGGCGGACTGGGCTTCATGGCCTGGGAAACGTCGAGAAAGCAGGCGCGCGAGCCGCCGGTCCAGGTCAGGCCGCCGCCGTCGGCGGGCGCGAAGGCCGAATCCCAGGAAGCGAGCTGGGACGACGTGTCGCCGCTCGACGTGCTCGGCCTGGAAGTGGGCTACCGGCTGATTCCGCTGGTCGACAAGGCGCAGGACGGCGAATTGCTGCGGCGGATTCGCGGAATCCGCAAGAAGTTCGCCCAGGAAGTCGGGTTCCTGGTCTCGCCCGTGCATATCCGCGACAACCTCGAACTGAAGCCGAACGCTTACCGGATTCTGCTCAAGGGCGTCGAAATCGGGCAGGGCGAGGTTTTCCCCGGCAGCCTGCTGGCGATCAACCCCGGACGCGTGGTCGGGCAACTGGCGGGAACGGCGACCAAGGACCCGGCCTTCGGCCTGCCGGCGGTCTGGATCGGCACGGCCCTGCGCGAACAGGCGCAAGCCTTCGGCTATACCGTGGTCGACGCCAGCACCGTGGCGGCCACGCATCTCAACCACCTGATCCTTTCGCACGCGGCGGAACTGCTCGGACGCCAGGAGACCCAGGCCCTGCTCGACCACCTCGGCAGGGACATGCCCAAGCTGGTCGAGGATCTGGTGCCCAAGGTTCTCCAGATCGGCGTGTTGCAGAAGGTGCTGCGCAATTTCCTCGAAGAAGGCGTCCCCATCCGGGACATGCGCACCCTCATCGAAACCCTGGCCGAATGGGCGCCGCGCACCCAGGACGCGGAGGCGCTGACCGCCCAGGCGCGCGTCGCGCTCGGCCGTTCGATCGTCCAGCAGCTCTATCCGGCCGGCAACGAAATGCAGGTCATGTCGCTCGACCCGCAGCTCGAACGCATCCTGCTGCAAGCCATCGCCGGGGGCGGGGACGGCGCCAGCATCGAACCGGGACTGGCCGACACGCTGCTGCGCGAAACCGCGGCCGCCGCCCAGCGGCAGGAGGCGCTCGGCTTTCCGGCCGTGCTGCTGGTTTCGGGAAATCTGCGGGCGCTGCTGTCGCGCTTCCTGCGGCGCGGCGTTTCCCAGCTCAAGGTGCTCTCCCACGCGGAAGTGCCGGACAACAAGATCATCAAAGTCACCTCGATCATTGGGGGTAAAGCATGAACGTCAGAAAATTCGTCGCCGCGTCGGCCAGGGACGCACTGCGCAAGGTCAAGGAATTGCTCGGCCCGGACGCCATCATCCTGTCCAACCGCGCCACCGCCGACGGCGTCGAGATCATGGCGGTACCGGCGAGCGACATGGAAATGATGGTTCCCCCGGAAACCCGTGAGCCGGCGCCGGACGAGGATTACGTCGTGCGCCTGTCGAGGCCGTCCCTGGCCAGGGCTTCCGCCGCGCCGCCGCCGGTCGCCAGGGCGCGCGGCGACCTTCCCCCGCTCGCTTCGCGCCCCATGCCGCGCATCGAACGCCCCGCGCCCGCCGCCGCGCCGCGGCAGGCGGAAATCGTTCCCGCCGGGGTCATGGACGAGATTCGCTCGCTGCGCAGGCTGGTCGAGCAGCATCTGGCCGGTTTCGCCTGGGGCGAGGCGGCGCGTTCCGAGCCTGTCAAGACGGAAATCCTGCGCCAGATGCTCGATGCCGGCTTCTCTCCCCAGTTGGCGCGCGAATTGCTGGCCGGCCTGCCGCGCGAGCTTGGCGCCGCGAAGGCGCTCGGCTGGGCCAAGGCCGCCGCCGACCGCGCGCTGCCGGCCATCGACGGCGAAAACGACGTCATCGACCACGGCGGCGTCTACGCCTTGGTCGGGCCGACCGGCGTCGGCAAGACCACGACCACGGCCAAGCTCGCCGCGCGCTGCGTGCTGCGCCACGGCGCGAGCAAGGTGGCGCTGATCACCACGGACGGATACCGGATCGGCGCGCACGAGCAGCTCCGGATCTACGGGCGCATCCTCGGCGTGCCGGTGTACCTGGTGAAGGACGCCGAGGATTTGCGGCAAACCCTGATGGGCCTCGCGCACAAGCACATGGTGCTGATCGACACCATCGGCATGAGCCAGCGCGACAGGATGGTCGAAGAACAGATCGCCATGTTCGGGCACGGCATGGTCAAGCGCCTGCTGCTGCTGGCCGCCACCGCGCGCGGCGACACGCTGGACGACGTGGTGCGCGTCTACAGCGGGCCGGATCTCGCCGGCTGCATCCTGAGCAAGGTGGACGAGGCGACGGGCCTGGCCGCCTCGCTGGACGTCATCATCCGGCATCGCCTGACGCTGCACTACGTTTCCAACGGGCAGCGCGTGCCCGAGGATTTGCACCTGCCCAAGCGGAACTATCTCCTGGACCGGGCGTTCAAGGATTTGCCCGAATCGTCGCCGCACCGGCTGGGCGAGATCGAACCCCGGCTGGTGATGGCCAGCGCGTCGGGCGTCGCCGCGTTCGGAGGCCATCGTGCCTGAGCCTTACGCCGACCAGGCGGCCGGATTGCGGCGGCTGTTCGCCCGCGAGCGCCTGCGCGTCGTCACCTTCGCCGCCGGCAGTCCGGGCGTGGGAAAGAGCCTGCTGGTCGCCAACGTGGCCGCCTGCCTCGCGCGACAGGGCAAATCCGTGCTGGTGCTCGACGAGAACGCCGGGCGGAAAACCGTCGTGTCGTATTTCGGGGCGCGGGCGCGCTACGACCTGGCGCACGTCATCGAAGGCGAAAAATCCATGCCCGGCGTCTTGCTGAACGTCGCGCCGGGCATCCAGGCGCTGCCCGCGGCCGGCGCGGCCGGGCGGCTCGGAAAACTGAGCGAGCCGCAGCGGCGCTCGCTGCTGGCGAGCCTTTGCGCGCTGGACGGGCCGCCGGACGTGATCCTGGTCGACGCCTCGCCGGAGCATCCGCTCGGTTTTTCGCCGTTCGGCCTGGCCGCGCACGACGCCGTCATCGTGATGTCGCCGACGCCCGCGTCGATCACCGACGCCTACGCCCTCATCAAGAAAGTGAGCCTGGGCTACGCCCGGCGCGGCTATCGCGTGCTGGTCAACGGCGCGCGCGGCGAAAGGGAAGGCCGCGCGCTTTTCGGCAACATCGCGCGGGTGACGCACGGCCGGCGGTTCGCGCGGCTGGAATTCGCCGGCTGCGTTCCGCTCGACGAGCGCCTGCGCCAAGCGGCCGCGCTGTGCCAGCCGGTGAACGAACTGTATCCGGAATCGCCGGCGGCGAAAGCCTGCCGCGCCCTGGCCGGCGAACTGCTGGAATGGCAATTGCCGGAGGAAGAAGAACCCGGAGGACTCGAACAGTTCGTCCGGCGGCTGTTGCACTTCTCCCGGCAGATCGATCCGGTCGCCATTTACGCCTGAGCGACGCGAAGCCATGTACAACGCCACGGGTCAGATCGACAAGGATCATCTGGTGCAGCACTTCGCGCCGCTCGTGAAGCGCATCGCCTACCATACGATGGCGCGTCTTCCGTCCAGCGTCCAGATCGACGACCTGGTGCAGAACGGCATGATCGGGCTGCTCGACGCCATCGACCGGTTCGAGGCGGGAATGGGCGCGCAATTCGAGACCTACGCGGCCCAGCGCGTGCGCGGCGCGATGCTCGACGGCCTGCGCGAGAACGACTGGCTGCCGCGCAGCCTGCGCCGGGAAATGCGCCAGATCGAACTGGCGATCGCCCGGCTCGAACAGGAATTCGGGCGTCCGCCCACGGAGAACGAGCTTGCCGCGGCGCTGGGCGTATCGATGGACGAGTATCAGCGGATGCTGCTGGACGTGCGGGGGCATCAGGTCATTTCCTTCGAGGACCTGGCCCATGAGGACGGCGAGGATTTCCTGGAACGGCATTTCGCCGACGACGAGGAAGACCCCGCCAGGATACTGGAAGACGAAACCCTGAGGAAATTGCTGGTGCAGGGGGTCGAGGAACTTCCGGAGCGGGAAAAACTGATGATGTCACTGTATTACGAGCAGGATCTCACCCTGCGCGAGATCGGCGAAGTCATGAACGTCACGGAGTCGCGGGTCAGCCAGTTGCACTCGCAGGCGGTCGCCCGCCTGCGCGCGCGGATTTTCGGGGAGACCCGGACCAGGAAGAAGAGGGCCAGGAAGAATGGATAAGATCAGCGTCCTCGGCCTGGCGATCGGCATCGCCGCGATCGTCGGCGGGCAGGTGCTCGAAGGCGGGCACGCGGCCTCGCTGGCCCAGCCGGTGGCCCTGCTGATCGTGCTGGGCGGAACCCTGGGTGCGATCATGCTCCAGAGTCCCTACGCCACTTTCATGCGCGGGATGCGCATGGCCCGCTGGATATGGTTTCCGCCGGCGGTCGATTACCGGCAGATGATCCGCCGGATCAGCGGGTGGAGCCAGCTCTCCCGGCGCGAAGGCTTGCTGGCGCTGGAAAACACCCTCGGCCAGTTGCGGGACGATTTCGAGCGCAAGGGCCTGCAACTGCTGGTCGACGGCGCCGAGCCGGAACGCCTGCGCGAAGTGCTGGAAGTCGACATCGCCACCTACGAAGGGGAATTGAAATCGTCCGCGCGGATTTGGGAAGCCGCCGGCGGGTATTCGCCGACGATCGGCATCCTCGGCGCGGTGCTCGGACTCATCCAGGTCATGGAAAACCTGTCCGACCCGTCGAAACTCGGCGCGGGAATCGCCGTGGCCTTCGTCGCGACGATCTACGGCGTCGGCCTCGCCAACCTGGTCTTCCTGCCCATCTCGAACAAGCTCAAGGCGCATATCGGCCGCCTCGTCGCGCAGCGCGAAATGATCGTCGACGGGCTGGTCGGCATCGCCAACGGCGACAATCCGCGCATCATCGAAAGCCGCCTCCAGGGATACATCTTCTAGCCCATGACGCGCCGCCGGAAAACCGAGGATACGCACGACAACCACGAACGCTGGCTGGTGTCGTATGCCGACTTCATCACCCTGCTGTTCGCCTTCTTCGTCGTCATGTACGCCCTGTCCACGGTCAACGAAGGAAAATACCGGATTCTCAGCGATTCGATGACGCAGGCTTTCCGCAACGTCCAGGTCAACAGTTCGACGGCGCTGCCGGCCGTGATACCGCCGCCGATCCCGGTGCTGGGCAAGAGAAACCCGGCGCTGCAAAAACAAAGCCAGGCGGCGAGGCAGGCGGAGATCGAAAGGCAGGATCGCCGCGACCGGATGCGCGACGTGGCCAGGGAACTGCTCCAGGTCATGGCGCCGCTGATCGAACAGGGCAAGGTGCGGATCGTCGAGACGAGCCGCGGCGTCACCGTCGAAATCAACGACAGCATCCTGTTCGCCCTCGGCCAGGCCGTCCTGGAACCGACCTCGTCCAGGGCGATGCGCGCCATTGCCCAAGTGCTCGCGCCGACGGATTTTCCGATCACCATTGAAGGGCACACCGACAACGTCCCGATCAGCACCGCGCAATTTCCCTCCAACTGGGAGCTTTCGGCGATACGGGCGACGACCGTCCTGCGGCTGTTCGCCGATTCGGGCATTTCCCCCGCCCGGCTCACCGCGATCGGCTACGCCGACACCCGCCCCGTCGAACCCAATGACCTGCCCGAAGGCCGCGCCCGCAACCGCCGCGTGACGATCCTGATCGACTCGACGACAGCGGAACAGGGCCGTGAAGTCGACATGGACGGCGAACCGGCGGCGGAAAGATAGGGGCGGGCGGATCGCATCCCCGCGCCAAGGGCGTGGGAAATTACACGTTAAACGTGACAAGTGGATAAATATCGTTGACTGGGCCAATCAGGATTCGAATAGCAATCTCTGCTTGACGGCATAGCGCGTGGGGTGGGTTCGTTTTTCCAGTATACCTTCGTCTGTGAGGCGCTGAAGCCAAGCCTTCGCTTGCGTGGTCGAAATCTCCAATGCAGCGGCTACTTCGGCGTCTTTCATCGGAATGATCAACAATCGCTGGATTGATTCGGTTGCCGCTGTAAATAGCATTCCGGCAGGAGTCGCCACCGTGTCTTGCATGGCCGGTTCGGCTGGCTTTCCGGCAGATGGCTCTTCAGGTGATGCCTGTATCGCTTCCCCGTCGATACCAGTACCGTGTGACTCTAGGTCGCCAGAGTGTTCGCCACCAACAAGGGCATTCCCTCCGGCAATAAGCGTGAAGCCGGTTTGCATTGGGATAGTAGAATCCAATGGCGGCACATTGAACACGGTATCAAGCGATACCGTATCCTGTGGATTAGGCCAAGCAAGCGCTCCCTTTCCCCGAAGTGCATCAAGACCCGGCGATGGCTCACCCGTTGATCGAACATAAACCGGAACGAATTTCAACTTGTCGAGTTGCTCGACAGCACCAGCCCATGTGCCTCCCTTATTGACATCTGAGCTGACCACCAATGCCGCATCGCTCAGCGCGTAGATCAGCTTGTTTCGCTGCATCGCATTGCCGACGTTGAATCCCGCACTAGGGTCATAGGGCGAAACAAGCGTGAGCCGCCCTTCGATCAGATGCTTACGGTGCTCACGGGTCATTGCAGTCTTTTCGAGGCTGTCCGACAAGACGCCACAGACTCTGCCGTCAGCCTCCAAGGCTTCCCGCATGGCCGCTTGGTCGATACCCCTTGCGCCTCCGGAAACAAGAGTTCTTCTGGCACGCGCCGCGAGCCGCCCAATGGACATCGCGTAGTCAACGAGAACGTCATCCACATGGCGCGATCCCACTACGGCCAGTCCACCACTTTCCAGCAAGCTCATTTCGCCGCAGCCATAGAGAACGGCAGGCGCATCTTCTCGTAGCCGAGCCTTCAATCGGCGAGGGTAGCTGGCATCTGCACGACTGACCACCCAGATGGCGCGCGCCTGCCAACGTTCGACGACTTGACTGAGCAAAAATCCACGTTCCAGCAGGCGTTGTAAACGGCCTACATCAATAACGGATCGGCAGGCATACAGGAGTTTGTTTGCGTCCGGAGATACAAGGTCTGCGGGTTGGCGTTGCAATTCGCGCAGATGGCGGGCAAGTCGCTTGTATTCGCCCGGAGTCAGCAAGTCCGGCGTAGGGTTCCCTCGTCCCGCGATCAACGGCGCTGTCAGCAGCAGGATCGCTTGGGTGTTGGGAGAGAGCGTCAACGTCATTCGTTTTGTCCCGTTTGCGCTAGGGCTATCGGCCAAACTATTCCGCTACCGTTCGTGCGAAGAAGCCATGCGGAAACTGTGAAGGTCCA
>JAIRPF010000128.1 GCA_031257115.1 Accumulibacter sp. | reverse complement strand
GCCTTCGCACCGCCCTAAAGGGCGGGGTTTCAAACCGGAGTCAGTTTTACGACGAAGTCAAGCATCTCTCGGTCTTTTTTGTAGAGAACATCGAAATCTTTCCCGGAAGGCACCGTCTGCAGGGCCACGGTTCGTGAAACACGGCGCAAGCCCAGCGAGCCGTCGCGGCGACATCCATGACTTTCGCAATTCGACGCGAATACACTCGGCGCGCGGCTGTCTACCGCCGAATGACCTTGCCGACGAACTCAGGCGAAGCGCCTGACCGCCGCTTCCTGGCGTCCGCCGTCGCGGTCAGGAGGATTTGCGCCAGACGTTCCGGGAGTTTTCCCCACGGTCTTCGCGGGCGATCGCATCCGCCCTGGAGCGCCGCTCGTCGGGCATGTTCTTGCGCCAGCCGTGACGCGCCAGCATCCGGTAAATCGTCGCCAGCGATACCGGCTTGCCCAGCCGCGCCTGTATTTTCTCTTGCAGCGGCGGAACGGCGAGAATCCCTTCCGTGTTCGCTTCTTCGATCACTTCGTCGAGAATCCGCGCTTCTTCTTCGAGCGTCGCGCTGGCCCGATTGCGCAATTGCCGTTTCGGACGCCGCGCGGATTCCTGGCCTTGGGCCTCCTTGCAATACCGGGTACGCAACCGGCACACGACGCTCGCGGATCGCCCAAGCGCCTTGGCCGTCTGCGCCAGCGACAACCCCGGATCCAACGGCAGCACGACCGCCAGCGCCGCCCTGAGTTCATCCGCGCTCTTTGCCGTCCGGACCCGCTGCCGCGCCATTTCGAGCTGATCGATTCCCCCCACCTTCCTTGCCACGATCCGGCATCCTCCCGTTCGTCATGCCTGTCATCGATGATTTTATTGCGAAATGGAATTGCCCGGCGACGGGCGTGCGTGTCCGTCGCTTTCGTCTTCCGCCGCGCTTGCCGTGGTCAGGCGTTTTCGCTCCCGCCTTTCTCCGCGTAGCCCAGGAGCACGTCATAGCTCGCCGGCAGGCCGGACGGGGCGCGGAACCGCTCGTAGGCCGCCTCGACCCGCCGCCAGGCCGCGCGGCCCATCATGCCGGCGCGGCCGCCCTCGCCGACGTTGTGCGCGCCGATGTCCTTGATCGAGCGCAGCAGGGTTTTCAGGTCCGGGTAGAAGGCCGCGTGCCGCTCGCGGATCAGGCGGACGCCGCGCAGTCCCGCCGCTTCCAGCGCCCGCCGGATCGCCTCCGGCTCGTCGAAGGGCAGGGTGTGGCGGTGCGGGTCGACGCCGGCGAACGCCGCGCGCACTTCGGCGAAGGTCTCCGGGCACAGGGTGCTGAAGGCGACGCGCCCGCCCGGCCGGAGCACGCGGGCCGCCTCGGCGAAAACGGCCGGAGCGTCGCACCACTGGATCGACAGGCTGGACCACCAGAGATCGAAACTTCCGTCGGCGAAAGGGAGGTTTTCGATGTCCGCCGCCAGACGGGAGTCGAGTTTTTCCCGCGCCACGGCCAGCATCGCCGGAGCGAAGTCGATGCCCGTGACATGGACGCCGGGCCAGCGCCGTCGCAAGCGCTCCGCGCCGCCGCCGGTGCCGCAGCCGGCGTCGAGAACATTCCCAGGCGCGCCGCCGCCGTTCCAGGCCAGCTCCTCCAGCAGCCGGCCGCGGACGCGGCGCTGCACGACGGCGGCTTCGTCGTAGCTTGCCGCCGCGCGGTCGAAAGCGTCGCGGACGCGCCGTTTAATCGCGGAGATCATGGAGAAAATCGCCGATGAGGCGGACGAAACGTCCGGGGTCGTTGAGGAAAGGCGCGTGCGCCGCGTCCGGGAACGTTTCGAGACGCGCGCGCGGCAATTTTCCGGCCAGCCAGCGCGCGGCGGACAGCGGCATCAGCGGATCGCGCTCGCCGTGAATCAGCAGAACCGGGCAAGCGAGGCCGGGGATGTTTTCGCGCAGATCCGCGTCGCGCAGCCAGCTGAGTCCGGCGAGCAGCGCGGCGGTCGGCGGCGGGGACGGGGAGAGGACGTTCCGGACGATCTCGCGGCCGATCGGGCGGGCCTTCGCGTCGCCCTGGTTGAACAGGGCGACGAAACGCTGCAAGGCCGCCCGGCTGTCGTTCGCCACGGCGGCGGCGAAATCTTCGAGCAGCTTCGCGGGCTGCGCTTCCGTCCAACCGTCGCGCTGGACGAAACACGGCGTCGCGCCGACGAGGATCAGCCCGCCGACGCGGCGTGGTGAGCAAAGCGCCGCCCGCATCGCCAGCAGCGCGCCGAGCGACCAGCCGCACACGACGGCGTTCGCGGGCAGCGTGTCGGCAAGCGATCGCGCCGCTTCGGCGAAAGCCTGCCCCGGATCGGGCGTTTCGCCGTGGCCGGGCAGATCGGTGAGACGCGCGGCGGCGACGTTTTCAAGCGCGGCGAGGCACGGCGACCACACCTTGCGGTTCATGCCCCAGCCGGGGATGAGAAGGAGATCGGGATTTTTCATTCGGGACGGACGGCATTCGATAGGGGGAGCGCGGCATAATTCCAATTCTAAAGCGTTTTTCGTTCATTCCCCGACGACGCGAGCCGGGCATTTCGCGGAAAACCATGAGAACGGACGCCCGCGCATTTTCCGCGCGAAGCGCGCTGAAATGAAACCTCCCTCTTGAGGGAGATGGCCCACGGCGAAGCCGTGGGTCGGAAGGAGTCAGGCGGTGGAATTGCCAAACGCGAACAAAAATGTTGACCATGACGGACACGACGAAAACGAAGAAAGCCCCTGTCATTCCCGTTACCTCGTTACCACATCATCCCGTCACCCAGTCACCCCGTCATTCCCGCGAAAGCGGGAATCCAACGCGTGCCCTCCGGCGCGGAGCGCCGCATCCTTTGAAATTGGCGGCCCTTCGGGCCGAAGACAAGGCACTGGATTCCCGCTTGCGCGGGAATGACGAGGGGACGAGAGCCTGGCGGTGGTTTTTCGACTGCGTTTGGGGATTCAACCGCCCAAATCCTTCCGTCACGGCTTCGGCGCGACACCTCCTTCAAAAGGGATGCTTGGCTTGCGGCGCTTCGCGCCAGGGCTTTTGCGGGGGCGAATGTCATCCGTGCCACATGGCGCATGGTGTTCGTTTTTTGCCTTTCATGGCGCATGGGGTTGAACCGGAAACGCTCTGACTGCCCGCGCCTTTGTCGATTTCACCTTGCCGTGCCAAGGCGCTGTCCGTGGCTCGTCTTCGCGGCGCGAACGATCTGGAATGGGAATGACGTTGCCAGACTGCGGGGAAATATCATTTCAGCATTAACATGACGCCTCGCAAGAGAAGCAAGAGAAAATACGTTGCCGCGCCAAGCGTATACCAGGCCACCAGAAGGCACTCGACGGAATGGCGTGAATACATCCGCCGTTTCCAGGCATTGATATCATCCGCTCCGGGGAAAGCCCAGACGAGAAAAATGTACAGGCATAGAGGCGACAAAAACGGGGGGATTTCTTTGGATCGGCAAATGAATGTGGTCGATATCGCCGCGCTTGCAAACAGATAAATGAGGAAGCCTCTATTTCCCTCGATGGCGTTCGTGATCGCCACGAACCAGGCAAAACCGTACAGGCCAAGCCCGATGAGAAAGCGAAAAAGCAATAATGTCGCTTCACACATTCCGGCAAAAAAACCTTCAGCCTTTCCAAAAACCCCTTCTTTTCTTCCGTGGGCGCTTCCCTGAATCCGAGTACGGCAATTCCGGCGCGGATAATGTAAAAGAAGATGTAAAACGGCATGAAAATACAAAAGCGATAATATGAAGACCATCCGGCCCCCGGTTTTTTCTTTTGCGCCGTTTCGTTCCGGGGTTAGCTCCATTTGTCCGCCTCGATGAAGGATTCGCGCAATGCGTTGGCGAGGCGGGAAGCGTCGCTGGGAACGGGAGGCTGCCACCCGAAGAATTCCCGCGCCGGATGCCAGAGCGTGTCGCTTGCCGGCCAATGTTCCGATAAAAGCGCCGCCAGCCGCTCAGAGAATTTCTCGCGCGCGGCCAGGCTTTCCAAGTGTGGATGGCTCCGGAATCGTTCCCAGGACGAAAGCAATTCAACGCGAATACGCCCGACCGGGGAGGAATTTCCGCTTTTTCCGAGAATATCCCCGATGGCTCGCAACAGGGATTCAAGTTCCTCTTCCGCCGTTGTTCGTCGCGGGTCGGCGCGATATCGAGAATGCGCCACGGCATGGCTCACTCCTTTTCGCCATGAAAGTGACGCCTTGCCGACTCCGCTCCGCCGCGCCAAGGCGCTGTTTCCGGCGCGTCCTCGCGTCTCGTTTTCATCATAAAACGGACTCCGGTTTGAAACCCCGCCCTACAGGGAAATGTTCCCATGGCATTGTCTATCACGACAGCTCGGTAGATGAAGAGGTCGAGGGTGATTTTGAGCCTGTTGAGGGTCTTGGAAAAGCGCTTGCTTCTTCGGTTGAAACGCGCAAGATTGTCTCGGATACC
>JAIRPF010000155.1 GCA_031257115.1 Accumulibacter sp. | reverse complement strand
CCGGGGCGACGGCGGCCCGGCCGCCGCCATTGCCCCGGTCGCCGTCGACCGCCGCGCCGAGGACCCGCTCGCCGGACTCAAATCGTTCGTCGCGGCCTTTCCCGGCCGTGTCCTGCTGCTCGCCGAATCGGCCGGCCGCCGCGAAACGCTCGCCGACCTGTTCAGGGAATACGGCCTCAAGCCCGACGCCAGCGCCGGTCTCGCCGACTTTCTCGCCGGCGGCAGCCGGCTCGCGCTCGGCGTCTCGCCGCTCCAGGCCGGTTTCGCGCTCGAAGGTCTCGCCCTCGTCACCGAAACCGAACTCTACGCCGGCGGTTCCGCGCGGCGCGGCCGCCACGCGACGCAGAAAAGGGCCTCGCTCGACAACTGGCTGCGCGACCTCGCCGAACTCAAGGTCGGCGATCCGGTGGTGCACGAGAGCCACGGCATCGGCCGCTACCGGGGCCTGGTCCACATGGATTTCGGCGAGGGCGACACGGAATTCCTCGAACTGCACTACGCCGACGAGGCCAGGCTCTACGTCCCGGTATCGCAACTGCACGTCGTTTCGCGCTATTCCGGCGCCGATCCGGACGCCGCGCCGCTGCACGCGCTCGGTTCGCAGCAGTGGGAAAAGGCCAAGCGGAAAGCGGCGATGCAGGCGCGCGACACCGCCGCCGAACTGCTCGCGCTCTACGCCCGCCGCGCCGCGCGGCAGGGCCATGCCTTCGAATTCTCCGCGCGCGATTACGAAGCCTTCGCCGACGGTTTCGGTTTCGAGGAAACCCCGGATCAGGCCGCCGCCATCGCCGCCGTCATCGACGACATGAAGTCCGGCAAGCCGATGGATCGCCTGGTCTGCGGCGACGTCGGCTTCGGCAAGACCGAGGTCGCGCTGCGCGCCGCCTTTTGCGCGGTCGCCGGTGGCAGGCAGGTCGCCGTGCTGTGCCCGACCACACTGCTGTGCGAACAGCATTTCCAGACTTTCGGCGACCGCTTCGCCGACTGGCCGGTCAGGATCGCCGAACTCTCGCGCTTCCGGACCGCCAGGGAAACGGCGCTGGCGTTGAAGGAACTCGCCGAGGGCAAGATCGACATCGCCATCGGCACGCACCGGCTGTTGCAGAAGGATGTGCGCTTCGCGCGGCTGGGCCTCGTCGTCATCGACGAAGAGCACCGTTTCGGCGTGCGCCAGAAGGAAACGCTCAAGGCGCTGCGCGCCGAGGTCGACGTGCTCACGCTGACCGCCACGCCGATCCCGCGCACGCTTGGGCTGTCGCTCGAAGGCCTGCGCGACTTTTCGGTGATCGCCACCGCGCCGCAGCGGCGGCTGGCGATCAAGACCTTCGTCTCGCGCTATTCGGACGGCATCGTCCGCGAGGCCTTGCTGCGCGAATTCAAGCGCGGCGGGCAGGTCTATTTCCTGCACAACGAAGTCGACACGATCGGGCACATGCGGGAAAAACTCGCCAAGCTGCTGCCCGAGGCGCGCATCGTCGTCGGCCACGGCCAGATGAACGAACGCGAACTCGAACGGGTGATGCGCGACTTCACCCAGCAGCGCGCCAACCTGCTCCTGTGCACGACGATCATCGAAACCGGCATCGACAACCCGCACGCCAACACCATCGTCATCAACCGCGCCGACAAGTTCGGCCTCGCCCAGTTGCACCAGTTGCGCGGCCGCGTCGGCCGCTCGCACCACCAAGCCTACGCCTATCTCCTGACGCACGCCGACGCCGACGCGGACGCCGGTACTGGCCTGGGCAAACAGGCCCGGCAGCGGCTCGAAGCGATCCAGATGATGGACGAACTCGGCGCGGGTTTCTACCTCGCCATGCACGATCTCGAAATCCGGGGCGCGGGCGAAATCCTCGGCGAAAACCAGTCGGGATCGATGCAGGAAATCGGCTTCAACCTCTATACCGAAATGCTGACCCGCGCCGTCGGCGCGCTGCGCGAGGGCAAGGAATCCGACCTCCTGCAACCGTTTGGGCCAGCCACCGAAATCAACCTGCACACGCCGGCGCTCCTGCCCGACGCCTACGCGCCCGACGTGCACGAGCGCCTGACGCTCTACAAGCGGCTGGCCAACTGCGGCGCGCCGGACGACATCGCCGCGATGCAGGAAGAACTCATCGACCGCTTCGGCGAACCGCCGCCGCAAACGCGGGCGCTGCTCGAAAGCCACCGCCTGCGCCTGTCCTGCAAGCCACTCGGCATCATCCGCCTCGACGCCGCCCCGGCGCGGATCACCGCGCAGTTCGAGCCGAATCCGCCGATCGACCCCATCGTCATCATCCGCCTGCTCCAGAAAAACCGTGACTACCGCCTCGCCGGACAAGACAAACTCTCGCTCGTCCGCGACTGCCCGGCGCTGGAAGAACGCATCGCCGCCGTCAGGGAAATGATGGGACTATTGGGGGGAAATTAACTGCGGAGGGCACGGCGAAAAACAAGAATGAAAAGCGATTGACCACGGCAGGCGCGGCGAAAGACGATCAACCACGGCAAACACGGCAGGCACGGCGAAGGGCGAGAGGCGAGAAGCGAAAGAAATCCCCCGCCATTCCCGCGAAAGCGGGAATCCAGCGCGTAACCCCCGGCGCGAAGCGCCGCAAACCAAGTCTCCCTCCTGAGGGAGGTGTCGCGCCAAAGGCGTGACGGAAGGCGTCGGGCGGTCGAATCATCAAACACGGACAAACAGGAACCGCATTCTCTCGATCGCCGGAATCCAGTTCATTTGTCGAATATCCACGCCTGGAAATTCAAGCGCCCGATTTTTTTCTCAACCGCCTGACTCCTTCCGGCCCACGGCTTCGCTGTGAGCCACCCCCTCAAGAGGGAGGTTTCAATTTGCAGCCCTTCGGGCTGAAAAAACGAACTGGATTCCCGCATTCGCGGGAATGACGGGTTATTTCTTTGCCTTTCGCCGCGCTCGCCGTGCCCACCGTGGTTACTGCCTTTCGTTCTTGTTTTTCGCCACGCTCACCGTGCCCGTCGTGGCTGATCGCTTTTCACTTTTATTTTCCGCCGCGCCACGGCGTGTCTCCGGCTCATCCACTGGCGTCTCGTTTCCATTGTGGATGGAACGGAATCGAACCGGGAACACTCATTTTTTGCAACGCCGTCTATTCCGTAAAAAAATAGCCGTGAGGGGTTGACTTAGATACTATCAAGTTATATCTTGTAAGTATCTTAACCAGTCAGGAGACAAACATGCGTTCTTTGCGTTCTTTTCTTGATTTTCATTTCGGCCACGGGCGTCATCATTCCGAGCGGACCGAGCAAATGGGCCGCCGGGGCATTCATCCGGGGTTTCCTTTTGGCGGCGGGGGGAAGCGCGAGCGGATTTTCGCGTCCGGGGACATGAAGTTCGTGATCCTGCATCTGCTTGGGCAGAAGCCCGCGCATGGTTACGAGATCATCAAGGCAATGGGCGAACTCGTGGGCGGCGACTATACGCCAAGCCCCGGAACGATTTATCCAACGCTGAACATGCTGGAGGATCTCGGCTGGATCGCTTCCAGCCTCCGGGACGGCGGCCGCAGGGAGTACAGGATTTCCGCCGAGGGGCAGGCGCGGCTCGAAGAGCAGCGCGAGGCCGTCGAGCGTGTTCTGGCGCATCTGGCGCACGTCAAGAGCCATGCGCATGGGCGGCGCACGCCGGAAATCATGCGCGCCGTGGAAAACCTGAAAACGGCCCTGAGGATACGCCTGGGGGATGACATTCCCGATCCGGCCGTCACGCTGCGGATTTCCGAGATCATCGACCGCGCCGCCGTCGAAATCGAGCGTTGCCAGACGGGAAAGGAAAAATGATGAAAAGACAGCACCGTTATCGCGTCACCGTCGAGCGCCTGGAGACTCCGGACGCCGCGGCGCGCCTTTCCACGCTGCGGTTCGAGGCCGCGGCGCACGACGAGATCATCGAACTGGCGCAGCGCGCCCGTCTGCGGGGCGATTTCGACACGGACACGGCGGCGGCGCTGACCGTCGGGGTGAAGCTCCTGGGCGAGGCGATGCTCCAAAACCGGGAGCATCCGCTGTTCGAAGCGTTCCTGCCGCATTACGGGCAGTTCATCAAACGGCTCAAGGAAGGCGCGCCGCCCGATCCGGACAAGGCGTCCACGGAACGGCCGATGGGCGTGCTCGCCAGTTGCGGCCGCGCCGTGGAGCGGCTTTTCGACGCGACACGGTGTTATTGACGCCGCCCGGTCGAGGCGGGCGGCGCGCGGAATTCCGGCCCGGCAAAGCTCCGGGATGTCCGGCCGAACGAACATCGCGCCGCGTGCTTCGATGCCGCCCCACAGGGGAAAACGACGAGGTTCAGGGGTGGAGACACTCGGCCACAAGCTCACATAGACTGGGGTAAGCGCGGCGCCCCAACATTTGGACGTCAATTTGTAACCGCTTGCGTTTGGATTCGTTTTGCTCGTTCACGATCTGCTCGTGCCAAAAGAAGTTAAAAATATACGGGCAATGTGCTGGAGTTCGCTCAGCCCCCAACCCATGCAGGCTATGCGGTCTGGTATCATGAAGGAACAGGAGGGTTTGTGTTTTTGAATGAAAGACACAAGGAGAAAACCAAATGTCTCTGACCTCTTATGGAATCCGTGTTTCGTGAACGAGAGGAATGACGATGAAGAAAAGCAGATCAACATCAAACGTAAAGCCATTGGTGCATCCGCAAATCGTGGATGACTTGACGGAATTTGAAAGAAATAAAACGCTGGATGCTTTTCTGGCCTTGTTGACAAAGGCCGTCCAAATGCCTTTCAGCAGTCTTTATATATTTGAAAGCTGGCGAAAGCATCGGGCCGAGGTCGATCTGGGCAGCTCATGGGAGAAAGTGTCTATATGGATCAGCCGTCTTGATCTTCGGAGTGGGCTTGCGTCTGGTTCAAGCTGCACATCCAGTTCGAATTCTGGGGACGATCCAGCATCTGCTTTGCTTCACCCCCATGAGATCGACGCGCTGGCAAAAGCGGCCGCAGATGCATTCTTGTCGATGGCTGATAGAGCAACCGAGAAAGAAAGCAGAATGCAGGACGCCAGTTTTGCCTATAACATGTTTTTGGCGGCGTGGCCATTCGCCGACCAGCTGGATCGTTACCCGTCCATCCAACGCTCGGCGCAATTCATCAATCGCTTTGTGAGGCTTCTCTTTTCGGCCAAGCCCGAACCAGCGCCGCAAAAAATAGTAGTGCGCATCGAAATTCTTTCTTTCATCCAATTCGTGGCGACGGATTTTCTGGATGCTGTGTTCAAAGCCGAGCAAGCAAAAATACCGGAGTCAGCCAAGTTTCGCCGTGATAGTTTGATGTTGATAGCTCGCCAAATTTCCAGCATCTTGCTGCTACTCGCTGGGAATTTCCGGTTGACGGATTCTCAAAAATATCCACCCGGATTTACCCTGAAATCTCTCGCGCTGCTTCTCGATCACTTGCCAAAGGCATTGAAGGCAAGGCTGATCGTTCAGATTGCTGATGATCTGCATGAGGAGACGGCTGGAGAAGGTGATTATCCACCGGCGGTAGAGCCGTTACGTTATTTACTTGATCCAATGTTGAATTCACCTGATACGCCGGTGGAAGCATTCCCTCCCTTGGTGGGTGCGTTACGTCATAGTGACGCTACCGAGTATCTCGGCATAGATTTCGTTAAAGAGGTTTTGGCACGATTTTCAGAACGGCTTCGAGATCTGCGCGGTAATGGTATGTTCACAATGGATTGTCAGCAAGCGTATTTTCTTTGTGATGACATCAGTAGTATTAACAATTGCCACTATGACGAGTTTCTATCAATGGATCTCGCTATCTTGATGGCGCCTGCATGTATACCAAGTAGTAATGTATTTAATAACGACGAGCCATTGGATTATTATTATTATGGAGATGGTGATGAGTACGGACAAGCACGCAGTGAATGGTATTTTCGTGTGTGTCGTGAGGCCATATCAGAGGGCTATTGGGAATTGGCGAATGCGTGCCTGGCATTTTTTCTCTTCAGTCAACCTTATCTTTGTAACGGGCGCTTGCTGAGTGATTGGCGTTTGCTGGCCGAATTACTCAAATCAGGCCTCGGACTGCTCGGCGAAAATGCCGTGCGGGACGCCGCCCGCATCGCTCTTGGGGTAATCCGTGAGCGTGGATTGGGCGATGGCCTGGATGCCCTGAATCTAGAGGGTTGGGCGTCGGAGTTTCAGTTAGATACTGAAGACGTCAAACAGGATCAAGACGCCATCGACAAATATCATCAGGCCGTTGGGAACCTGCAAAAGGCTATTGGACGAGAGAATTGGTTTTTTCTTTCAATTGATGCCAAGCGTTCTTTGACGGCAGCCGAGAAATCATGGGTTGCGATGTCGAGTGAGCTTGGGTATGGAAACAACGATCTTGGGCAGATTGCGATGGGCTATGTCAAGGCTATCGAGCTGGAATTGACCAGTCGTTACCAGTTTTTACTGAACTCATCGGCCTATGGGTCCTATTTCCATGAAAAATATGGACAGAACCCAGATCCCCATTTGACATTGGGAAGCGTTACCACCGTATTGCGTGACTACCCGAGATTGCCAGTGAACTTGCAGCAAGAGATTGAAAACACAGGCTTGAGCTTGCATCTCGATACTGGTTTGGTAAAGCATTTGTGGGGACTGAAAAATGTGCGAAATAAAGGCGCTCACACGACGGAGATTGGGGATGAGGAGATTATTAAACTGCGAACAAACTTGTTCAAAAACGGGATTTTCAAGCGTTTTGTAGAAGCGTTGCGTAGCCCGCGCAGATTGGGGTAAGTAAAACGAACCCCAGGCGTCCGGGCATCGTTGCGTGTCCGTTCGCGTTTTGATTCCCGGTTCCGTCATTGACGTGGCGCTCGCCCGCAGCCGGCTCCAGCCGGGCGCGGGCGGAACTCCGGTTCAGCAAAGCTCCAGGATGTCCGGCCGGATGAACGTCGCGCCGCGGGCTTCGATATCGACTTTGGGGAAAATGATCGGGCGGGAGATCATTTCGACGCCCGCCGCCGAGACGATGACGGTATCCTCGCTCTTGGTGCCGGTGATCGAGGGGTTCCAGCAGAAGGCCTGGCGCTCGTGTATCGTTCCCTTCACCGTGAAGTCGACCCGGTAGTCGCGGCCGGCGTAGCCGATCGGGCCGCCTTGGTGGTGCTTGTCGAATTCCGCGCCGTATCCCAGTTCTTCATAGGCGGCCTTGCCGGCGAGCAGCGGTCGCTGGTAGCTCTCTCCCGGTATCGAGTTGGCCATGTAGATACAGTCGATGCGCTGGTTCGCGCGGTATTGGCGGCGCAGTTCATCGGAGACCGACGCGAAGTTGACGTAGCGCGTCATGCAGACGATCAGGCCCTTGAATTTGAAATTTCCTCCGATCTGCACGCGCTTTTCTACCCGTTTGCCGGTCGGCAGCGGATGCCGGTAGCCGACGATGCGCTCATCCGCGGCGACCATGCAGGAAACCAGTTCCAGGCCGTATTCTTCCATGCCGCGCATGATCCGGGCCGCGATGGCGTATTCGGTTTCGCCGGGACGGATGCCGCAGCCGGTCTCTTCCATGACCCGCGACGCCAGCGTTCCCGCTTCCCGATAGCGCCCGATTTCGCCCTCGGTCAGTTCCAGGCGCAATTCCTTGATCTCGCCCGCGATGTCGTTGCCGCCGAAGTCGCGCCCGACGCGGCCTCCGGGAACGAGCGCTTCGAGGCTCCTCGCCTCGAAGGCGGCGTCGTGCCATGCGCCGGCGCGCACCGCGAAACCGAGCTGCCCCAGGTTCTCTTCCGCCAGCATCCTCGGCGCTTCTATGGTGTTGGTGATGGCGTGATGCCCGTCCGCCGTCACCAGCAAGCCGCAATTGCCCAGGTCGCCGGCTCCGACGTAATTCCGCCCGCCGCAGGAAAGCCAGGCGAAATCGTCCTGCCTTTTGAGGAAAATGCCGTCGAGTTCTTTCCTCCGCATCAGGCTTCTCAAGCGTTCCAGTTTGATCCGGAATTCCTCTTCGATGGTCATTGGGTGATCCTTTCTTTCTAATCATGAAAACGGTTCGCGGCGCGCTGGCCGCGTCCTCCGGCGTTTCGTCCATGCGCCGGGATTGTAGCCGCCGGGGCGGAAAAAAAGGGCCAGGGCGGGGGCCAAAAAGCGGGAGTCAAAGCGGCCCAAAAGGGGCTACAATCCCCGCGCCCGTGGAATCCTTGGCCGCGCGCGGGCGAAAGGGCGTATCAAGATCGGCCGCGGTAACATTTTTTTCAATCGGTGAGGCGGGCATTCATGGGTATCGCGCGAACGATCGTTCCCGGACGCAAGACGCGGAGACCCTGAGCCGTGGACCTGGCGCAATCCGCCACCCTCGCCGCCGGCCTGGCCTGGGCCAGCGGCCTGCGTCTCTACGCCGTGATCCTGCTGGCGGGACTGCTGGGACGGCTGGGCCACCTGAAACTTCCGGACACCTTGCAGATACTCCAGAATCCGTGGATTCTGGGACTGGCGGCCGCGCTGTTCCTGGTCGAATTCCTGGCCGATAAAATTCCCGCCGTCGACTCGGCATGGGACGGCCTCCAGGCGCTCATCCGGATTCCGGCCGGCGCGCTGCTCGCGGCGCTGGCCCTGGGAGAGCACGATCCAGCCTGGATGGCGGCCGCGGGCCTGCTGGGCGGCGCGCTGACGGCCGGCACGCAGGCCGCGAAATCCGGCGGCCGCGCATTCATCAACGCTTCGCCAGAGCCTTTTTCGAACCTCGCCGTCTCCCTGGGGGAAGACGCGCTGGCCGTTTCCGGGCTGTGGGCGGCCATCGCGCACCCGGTGGCGTTCATCGTCCTCCTGGGACTGTTCGTCCTCTTCCTGGCCTGGTTCCTGCCGCGCGTATTCCGGGGCGCGCGCGCGCTCTGGAACGGGCTGACCGGACGCCGTCGACATGCCGGGCCGTGAATCTTTCCCGCGCGCCGTTCCCGCGCGCCCGCCGGATCGCGCCCCGCCGCCCCCGGTCAAGGATTTCCGCCGCTTTTCCCCGGCGGCGCT
This sequence comes from Accumulibacter sp., assembly GCA_031257115.1. Lineage (GTDB taxonomy): Bacteria > Pseudomonadota > Gammaproteobacteria > Burkholderiales > Rhodocyclaceae > Propionivibrio. The sequence continues at coordinate 30,426 of JAIRPF010000155.1, read as the reverse complement.
CCACGCGCTGTTCGCCGACGTCTACTCGTCGTCGGACACGATGAGCGAAGCCCTGGAGGACAAATACCCGGACGCGCGAAGTCTCGCGGAGAACATGGCGGCGCTCGAAAAACTTCCCGGCGCGGTGGCGCTGGCGGCGGAAGTCGACGGCAAACCGGCGGCATATGCCGTCATCCGGCCCAGAAAACAGGCGAGGCTGCGCCACACCGCCGATCTCGGCATGGGCGTCGCGCGCGACGCGCGCGGGCGCGGCCTGGGAGAAACGGTGCTGCGCGCCGCGCTCGACCGGATACGCGACGAATCCGTGATCGAGATCGTCTACCTCATGGTCCGCGCGGACAACGCGCCGGCACTCCGCCTCTACGAAAAAACCGGCTTCGAAACCGTGGCCGTGCTCGATCGGGACACCAAGATCGGCGACGTATATTTCGCCGGCGTCCTGATGCGGCGGCACATGCGCGCTTAGCGTGTTTTTGAATCCAACGCCCGCGAATTTCCGTCATTCCTGCTCGTCAAGGGAATGACGGCCTGTTCCGACGCGAGCGGCAACTCTCGTCGCCGTCACCTTCGCAGGCCCCATTATCGTCATTCCCGCGAACGCGGGAATGACGGGTTCTTTCTTTGTTTTTCGTCATGTCCGTCATATTCGTCGTGGTCACGGCTTTTCGCTTTTGCCTTTCTCCGTGCATCCGTGGCCAACGTTTTTCTGGTTCTCGCCGTGGCCGTCGTGGTTAAATTCATCTTCCCGTGGTTGACACAGGCTCTCCAAAATGAACGACATCCTGCTTTCGGTGCGTGGCCTGCGGGCTGGGTTCGCGGTTGGGCGGCGCGTGTTGACGGCGGTCAACGGTATCGACTTCGACGTGGCCGCCGGCGAGACGCTGGCCTTGCTCGGCGAGTCGGGCTGCGGCAAGTCGGCCGCCGCGCTGTCGCTGCTGCGCCTGTTGCCGGCGGCGGGGCGCATTCTCGGCGGCGAGGCGCGTTTCGAGGGGGTCGACCTCATGCGGCTCGCGGAGGCCGACATGCGCGCCGTGCGCGGCGGCGGCATGGCGATGATCTTTCAGGAGCCGGCGACCAGTCTCAATCCGGTGCTCACGGTCGGCCGGCAGATCGGCGAGGCGCTCGGCAGGCATCTGGGCCTGCGGGGAAACGCCGCCGCCGGGCGGGCCGCCGAATTGCTCGGCGCGGTGGGCATCGCCGATCCCGCGCGGCGTCTGGCCGAATACCCGTTCCAGCTCTCCGGCGGCATGAAGCAGCGGGTGATGACGGCCGTGGCGCTCGCCGGCGAGCCGCGCCTGCTGATCGCCGACGAGCCGACGACGGCGCTCGACGTGACCATCCAGGCGCAGATCCTCGAACTCCTGCGCCGCCTGCGGGACGAGCGCGGCATGGGCATGTTGCTGATTACCCACGATCTCGGCGTCGTCGCCCGCATGGCGCATCGCGTCGGCGTGATGTACGCCGGGGAGATCGTCGAAGAAGCGCCGATTGATGCCTTTTTCGGCGATCCGCGCCACCCCTACACGCAAAAGCTGTTCGCCGCGCTGCCGGACAGGACGGCGCGCGGCGCGCGGCTGGAGACGATCGCCGGGCAGGTGCCTTCGCTGGCCGCCATGCCCGCCGGTTGCCGTTTCGCCGCGCGTTGCCCGCTCGCCGGGGAACGCTGCCGCGCCGAATCGCCGGGCTGGACGGAACTTTCGCGCGGTCATCGCGCGCGCTGCCACGAGGCCGCCTCGACCGGCGGGACAGGTGGGACAGGCGAGCGCCGGACGCCGCCGGCGACGGCGGCGTCCGGCGGCGAACCGCCGGCCCCGGAAAACCTGCTCGAAGTCGACGCCCTGCGTGTGCATTTCCCGATCCGGCGCGGCCTCCTGCAGCGCGTCGCCGGCCATGTCAAGGCCGTCGACGGCGTCTCGTTCGAACTCAAGCGCGGGCGCACGCTGGCGCTGGTCGGCGAATCGGGTTGCGGCAAGACCACGGTGGGCAAGGCCATCCTGCAACTGATCCGGCCGAGCGGCGGCCGGGTGAGTCTTGGCGGCCGGGAACTGACCGGCTTGCCGCGCCACGCGCTGCGGCCCTTGCGCCGCCGCGTGCAGATGATTTTCCAGGACCCGTTCGCCTCGCTCGATCCGCGCCTGCCGGTCGGCGAGATCATCGCCGAGGGCATGGACGCGCTCGGCGCGTTGCCGGCGGCGGCCGACCGGACCGAAGCGGTTGCCGCGCTGCTGCGCCAGGTCGGCCTCGATCCGGAGGCGGCGCGGCGCTATCCCCATGAATTTTCGGGCGGCCAGCGCCAGCGCATCGCCATCGCCAGGGCACTGGCGGTGCAGCCGGAAATCGTGGTCTGCGACGAACCGACTTCCGCGCTCGACGTTTCGGTGCAGGCGCAGATCCTCAACCTGCTCAAGGGCTTGCAGGACGAACTTGGACTGGCCTACCTGTTCATCACCCACAATTTCGCCGTGGTCGACTATCTGGCGCACGATGTGGCGGTGATGTATCTCGGCCGCATCGTCGAACGCGGACCGGCCGACGCGGTGCTGCGCTCGCCGAGGCACCCCTATACCGAAACCCTGCTCTCGTCCGTTCTCGATCCGCGCCCCGGCGCGGACCGCGCGTCCGTCCGCCCGGCCGGGGAAGCGCCGTCGCCAGCCAATCCGCCGCCGGGCTGCCACTTCCACCCGCGCTGCCCGCGCGCGATGGAACGCTGCCGGAGTGAATACCCGGAAGCGCATGAAGTGGCGCCGGGGCACGTCGCACACTGCTTTTTCGATTACGGCATATAGCCATTCCATTCACGATCATCCGCAAAGGGCGGCAATCCCACGCTCCTCATTGCGAGGCGCGCGGCGTCGTGGCAATCCGGAACGACCGGGATTGGGCAGGGCATGGATGGCTTCATTTCGCTCGCAATGACGGCGGGGGTGTTCCATAGTGCATATCCGATGATTTCAAGTGGACTCGCCATGCCTGAAAACGGCCATCGATGCCGTTCATGGCGCGTATGCCGCATCCTTCGCGCGCTCCCGGTCGCGCGCGGAGCAGCCATTCAAGAAGGAAGGACAGTCCCTCGGTTTTCCCGCGACAAGCCAAGGGCGGCGGCTTGCCGCCGGCCGCCGCAATGGGATAGTGGCGCGTTTTTGAATCAACCGCCCGCAAATTCCCGTCATTGCCCTGACAAGCGGGAATCCGGTTCCCCTTGTCTTCGCCGTATCCACCCCACCCGTCATTCCCGCGAACGCGGGAATCCAGAAACGTACCTTCCGGCGCGAAGCGCCGCAAGCCAAGCCTCCCTCTTGGGGAAGGTGTCACGCCGAAGGCGTGACGGAAGGAGTTCGGCGGTTGGGTTTTCAGACGCGAATGAACAGAAAACCATTCCCTCTCTCGCCAAAATCCAGTCCGTTCATCAAACATCCTCGCATGAAATCCAACCACCCGATTCCTTTCGGCTTGCGGCCCTTCGGACTGGAGATCACGAACCGAATTCCCGCTTGCGCGGGAATGACGAATTTTCTGTGAATGACGAGGGGGATGGAAACACGCACAAGTTGGGGTGAGCCAAGCGCCCACCGACATTTGTGCCTGCCGTGTTTTTCAATCATGGCGTGGCGAATTTCACGGGGACGCGGATATCATCCGCTCGCCGTGTCCCGGCATTTGCGCCGCTTTGTTCAATCGCCCGTATTGGGGTTCGCTTCGCTTACCCCAACCCATGATCCGCCGAACTCCCTCCGCCGCGCCTTCGGCGTGACACTTCCCTATCGGGAGATGTTTTATTTTCAGCGCGCCGCGCGCGGGAGCGGGGGGACCGGACGGCGGCGGCTTTTCGCCGGCGTCCAGGCTCCCGCGCCGCCGTGGTTCGGGGCGTTTCCGGATCAGCGCAGGCGTTCGAGCATCTGCCGCGTCACCAGGGTCACGCCGTTGGCGGTACGGCGGAAGCGGCGCGCGTCCTCGTCGGCGTCCTCGCCGATGACCATGCCCGGCGGAATGCTCAATCCGTGGTCGATGACGCAGCGGCTGAGGCGCGCGCCCCGGCCGACTTCCACGTCGGGCAGCAGGACCGACCAGTTGATCCGGGAGTAGGAGTGGACGCGGCACGAGGAAAAGAGCAGCGTGCGGTTCAGTTCCCCCGATATGATGCACCCTCCCGAAACCGACGATTCGATGGCGATGCCGTGCCGGTCGGCCTGGTTGTGCACGAACTTGGCGGGAGGCAATTGCTGCTGGTACGTCCAGACCGGCCAACCGCGGTCGTACAGGTTGAGCGCCGGGTCGGTGGCGGTCAGGTCGATGTTGGCTTCCCAGTACGCGTCGACCGTTCCGGCGTCGCGCCAGTAGTTTTCCTTGTCCGGCCCTTCTTCCGGCGCGTGTACGCAACTGCGGTTGAACGAATGGGCGTAGGCGACGCCGTTGCGCACCGCCTGCGGAATGATGTCCTTGCCGAAATCGTGGCTGGACGTCGGGTCGGTGATGTCGCGCGTCAGTTCGCCGTAAAGGTATTTCGCGTTGAAGATGTAGATTCCCATGCTGCATAGCGAAGTGTCCGGCTTTCCGGGTATCGTCGGCGGATCGGCGGGCTTTTCCACGAAATCGGTGATCCGGTTGCCTTCGTCGATCGCCATCACGCCGAACCCCTTGGCGTCCCGCCGGGGCGCTTCGATGCAGGCGACCGTGCATTCGGCCCCGCTATCGACGTGATCGGCCAGCATCGCGGCGTAATTCATCTTGTATATGTGGTCTCCGGCCAAGATCAGCACGTATTCCGGCGACGGGCGGTAGGTCTCGATGATGTCGATGTTCTGATAGACCGCGTCGGCCGTGCCGCGATACCAGGATTCCTCGTCCACGCGCTGCTGGGCGGGCAGCAGGTCGACGAACTCGTTGTCCTCGCCGCGCAGGGTTCCCCAGCTGCGCTGGATGTGGCGCAGCAGGCTGTGCGATTTGTATTGCACGACGACGCCGATGCGCCGGATGCCCGAATTGACGCAGTTGGACATGGCGAAGTCGACGATCCGGTACTTGCCGCCGAAATAGACGGCGGGCTTCGCCCGGCGGTCGGTCAGTTCAAACAAACGGCTTCCGCGCCCCCCCGCCAGGACCAGCGCGATCGTCCTGCCGGGCAACTGAAACGTTCTCTTTTCCATCATTTGACCATGCTCCTTTTTCCGAACGAAACCATTGAAATCCTTTCCGTCAACTGACCACATCCGGCGCGCGCTTGCCCGTGATCGCCGCGATGCCGGCAAGCTCTTCGGCCAGTTCCGCCAAGGGCGCCAGCGTTGTCCGCGCCGGCGCGTCGTGCAGCGCCGCGTCCGCCACGTAGCGTTCGAGGTAGACGCGCAGGGTCGCCCCTTCCGTTCCCGTTCCCGACAGCCGGAAAACCACGCGCGAGCCGCCGGCGAGCAGCACGCGGATCCCCTGCCTTTCGCTGCGCGAGCCATCGACGGGGTCGGTGTAGGCGAAATCGTCCGCCGCCTCGACGCGCATACCGGAGAATTCCTTGCCGGGGAGGCCGGCGAGCTTGCCGCGCAGTTCGGCGAACAGTCTGTCCGCGCGGGCCGTTTCGATGCCCTCGTAATCGTGCCGGGAATAGACGTTGCGGCCGAACCCGCGCCAGTGCCCGCGCACGATCTCCGCCACCGGCTCCTTGCGCGCGGCGAGGATGTTCAGCCAGAAAAGCACGGCCCACAGCCCGTCCTTTTCCCGTACGTGACTGGAACCCGTTCCCGCGCTCTCCTCGCCGCACAGAGTGACCTTGCCCGCGTCCAGCAGGCTGCCGAAGAATTTCCATCCCGTCGGCGTCTCGAAGCACGGAATGCCGAGCGAGCGGGCCACGCGATCGACCGCGCAGCTCGTCGGCATCGAGCGCGCCACGCCCGCCAGGCCGCGCGAATACGCCGGAACGCAGGCGTGGTTGGCGGCGAGCACGGCCAGGCTGTCACTTGGGCTGACGATGAAATCGCGCCCGACGATCATGTTGCGGTCGCCGTCGCCGTCCGAGGCCGCGCCGAAGGAGAGTCCGGATTCCGGGTCGGCGAGCGCCGCCACCAGATCGGCGGCATAAACCGGGTTCGGATCGGGATGGCCGCCGCCGAAATCGGGCAGCGGAACGCCGTTGACCACCGTTCCCGCCGGCGCGCCGAGCCGTTTTTCGAGAATCGCCCTGGCATACGGCCCGGTGACCGCGTGCAGCGCGTCGAAACGCATCCGGAATCCGGGTTGCGCCAGCAGTTCCGCGATGCGGTCGAAATCGAACAGCGTCTCTTGCAGCTCGGCGTAGTCGGCCACCGGGTCGATGACCTTCACCGTCATGCCGCCCAGCCGCGTTTCGCCAAGCGCGGCGAGGTCGACGTCCGGCGCGTCGACGTAACGGTACTCGCCGATCGACCGGGTGCGCTCATGGACGGCCTCGGTAAAGGTTTCGTTGGCCGGGCCGCCGTTGGCGAGGTTGTACTTGACGCCGAAGTCGCCCTCCGGGCCGCCCGGATTGTGGCTCGCCGAAAGGATGATGCCGCCGAACGCCTTGTGCTTGCGGATCACCGCGCTCGCCGCCGGAGTGGAAAGGATTCCATCCTGCCCGACCAGTACCCGGCCAAAACCGGCGGCGGCGGCCATGCGCAGGATGGTCTGCGTCGCCGCGCTGTTCAGATAGCGCCCGTCGCCGCCGAGAACCAGCGTCTTTCCTTCGCGCTCTGGAAGATTGTCGAAAATCGACTGGACGAAATTCTCCAGGTAGCCCAGCTGGGCGAATACCTTGACTTTCTTGCGCAAACCGGAGGTTCCCGGTTTTTGTCCCGCGAAAGGCTGCGTGGAAACGGTGACGACCTTCATTTGACTCTCCATCCGAAAAAATTGAACCACCAAGCGCGGAAAATAAACGATGGATTTTTCCGCAGGATTTCAGTCCGTGGGCAAAGCGCGTTTTTCCTCCTCCTGGTTTTCTCAGCGTCCTCCGCGATGACGGGTTTTCGTATCAGGACGGCCGGCGGCAATACGCCAGCAGCGCCCGCGTCGAAGCGTCGAGGGCCGATGCCAGCGACGGGTCGGCGAAGGCTGGAAGAATTCGACTGGCCATGGCCTTGCCGAGTTCCACGCCCCATTGGTCGAACGAATTGATGCCCCAGATCGCGCCCTGGACGAACACCTTGTGCTCGTAGAGCGCGATGAGCGCCCCCACCGTCGCCGGCGAGAGGCTTTTCAGGAGCAGGGTCGACGACGGCTGGTTGCCCGCGAAGACGCGATGCGGCAAGAGTCCGGCGATTTCTTCGGGAGCCACGTTTTCCCTTTCCATGCTCTCGCGCACTTCCTCCGCGGTCTTGCCGAAAGCGAGCGCGGAAGTCTGCGCGAAACAGTTCGACAGCAGGGCTTCCTGATGGCCCGGCAGGGGATAGTCGGAACGGACCGAGGCGATGAAGTCGCAGGGAACCAGACGCCCGCCCTGGTGCAGGAGCTGGAAGAAGGCGTGCTGACCGTTGTTGCCAAGCTCGCCCCAGACGATCGGGCAGGTCGCGCTGCCCACGGGGTCGCCCGCGCTGCCGACCGATTTGCCGTTGCTCTCCATTTCGAGCTGTTGCAGGAACGACGGCAGGTACTTGAGCGATTCGTTGTACGGCAGGACCGCGTGGGTGGCCGCGCCGAGGAAATTGGTGTTCCAGACACCGATCAGCCCCATCACCACGGGGAGGTTGCGCGCGAGCGGCGTCGCGCGGAAATGCTCGTCCATGCGCTCGGCGCCCCGCAGCAGCTCGTCGAAGGCGTGCGGGCCGATGGCGATCATCAGCGCCAGACCGACGGCCGACCACAGCGAGTAGCGTCCGCCGACCCAGTCCCAGATCGGAAACACGCGCTCCGGCCCGACGCCGAACGCCGCCGCGCGCTCCGGCCGGCTGGACACCGCGGCGAAATGGCGGGCCAGGTCGACCTCGCCGCCCAGGTTGGCCCGCAGCCATTGGCGCGCCGTTTCGGCGTTGAGCATGGTCTCCTGCGTGGTGAAGGTCTTGCTGACGACGATGAACAGCGTCGTTCTCGGATCGAGCGTCTGCAAGAGCGGGGCGAGCTGCGCGCCGTCGAGGTTCGATACGTAATGCACCTTCAACGTCGGATGGGCCAGCGCGCGCAGGGCCTGGCTCACCATCTTCGGCCCCAGATCCGAACCGCCGATGCCGATGTTCACCACGTCGTGGATCGCCATTCCGTGCGCTCCCTGGCTCTTGCCCGCGCGCAACTGCTCGGCGAACTTCGCCATCCGCCCGCGCGTGGCGAGCACGTCCGGCATCACGTCCGTCCGCGCGTCCGGAAACGGCCCCGAGAAACGCCGCAGGGCGACGTGCAGGACCGAGCGTTTTTCGGTCGTGTTGATGCGCTCGCCGTCGAACATGCGCCGGATGGCTTCCGGAACGGACGCCGCCTCGGCCAGTCCGACCAGGAGGTCGAGCGTTCCTTGAGTGAGGCGCTGCTTGGAGAAGTCGAAAAGGATGTCTTCGAACGACAGGCTCAGGGACGCCGCGCGGTCCGGATCGTCCCTGAACAAATCCCGCAGGTGTTTTTCCCCGAACTCCCGATGGTGGGCCGCCAGGGCAGCCCATGCGTGCGAGGCCGTATTCGTCATGCTGGTCGTCTCCGGTGATCCGTTTTTCATGCCCGCCCGCCCATCGGTCGAAAAGCCCGGCGGGCGGCGAACCCGAACCCGTTCATTCTATGCCCAATGCCTGCCGTTCCGCGATACCCGGCGCACAAAAAATTCGCGCCGCGCTCCCGGAAACGGACGCGGAACGGGGTCTCGCCCGGAGAGTAAACCGAATGTCGTCCGACTGTGGAAATCCGCATCGAATTATCGGATAATGAGCGTCTTTGCGTTGGCGATGGAACGCGCGCCATCCCCGGAAAATTTTCCGCATGTGCATTCCGCATGTGTATGTATCGCCGCGAGGTTCGGCATCCGTTTTTTTTACAAGGAAGGTGAATCATGACTATCAAGGTTGGCATCAATGGTTTCGGGCGCATCGGGCGCATGGTCTTTCGCGCGGCGGTGCAGAATTTCAGCGACATCGAGATCGTCGGCATCAATGACCTGCTCGAACCCGATTACGTCGCCTACATGCTCAAGTTCGACTCCGTGCACGGTCGATTCAAGGGCGAGGTTTCCGTCGAGGGCAACATGCTGGTGGTCAACGGCAAGAAGATCCGCCTGACCGCCATCAAGGATCCCGCCGAACTCAGGTGGAACGAAGTCGGCGCCGAAATCGTCGTCGAATCGACGGGCCTTTTCCTGACCAAGGAGACCTGCCAGAAACACATCGCCGCCGGCGCCAAGAAGGTCATCCAGAGCGCCCCGTCGAAGGACGATACCCCGATGTTCGTGTTCGGCGTCAACCACGCGGCCTACGCCGGCGAGACGATCATCTCCAACGCATCCTGCACGACCAACTGCCTCGCCCCGCTGGCCAAGGTCATCAACGACAAGTTCGGCATCAAGCGCGGCCTGATGACCACGGTGCACGCCACCACCAACACGCAGAAGACCGTCGACGCGCCGTCGAACAAGGACTGGCGCGGCGGGCGCGGCATCCTGGAAAACATCATTCCGTCATCGACCGGCGCCGCCAAGGCCGTCGGCAAGGTGATTCCCGAACTGAACAAGAAACTCACCGGCATGTCCTTCCGCGTGCCGACCTCCGACGTTTCGGTCGTTGACCTGACCTGCGAGCTGAACAAGCCGGCCACCTACGAGGAAATCTGCGCGGCCGTGAAGGCAGCCTCGGAAGGCGAACTGAAAGGCGTCGTCGGCTACACCGAGGAAGCGGTCGTGTCGACCGATTTCCGTGGCGAGGTCTGCACTTCCGTGTTCGACGCCAAGGCCGGCATCGCGCTCGATCCGACCTTCGTCAAGCTGGTCTCTTGGTACGACAACGAGTGGGGCTACTCCAACAAGGTTCTGGAGATGATCCGCGTCATGTCCGCCAAGTAAGATTTCCGGACGAAAGGGCACTGCAAGGTGCCCTTTTTGTCTTTTCGATTCCCGAAAGAAGAGAGCTTTGCCATGACTTTCAAACGTCTCACCGATCTCGACGTGGCCGGCAAGCGCGTTTTCATCCGCGCCGACCTGAACGTTCCCCAGGACGACAACCTGGCCATCACCGACGACACGCGCATCCGCGCCGCGCTGCCGGGCATCCGCTACGCGCTGGAAAAGGGCGCGGCGGTGATGGTGACTTCCCACCTCGGCCGCCCCACCGAGGGCGAGTTCAAGCCGGAAGATTCCCTCGCCCCGGTCGCCAGGCGTCTCTCCGAACTGCTCGGCCAGGACGTCCGCCTCGTCCGGAACTGGGTCGACGGCGGTTTCGCGGTGAAGCCCGGCGAAATCGTGATGCTGGAAAACAGCCGCTGCAACAAGGGCGAAAAGAAGTGCGCCGACGAGCTTTCGCGGAAGATGGCGGCCCTGTGCGACGTCTGGGTGATGGACGCCTTCGGCACCGCGCACCGCGCCGAGGCCACCACCTACGGCATGGGCAAGTACGCCAGGATCGCCTGCGCCGGCCCCTGCGTGGCCTCCGAACTCGAAGCCCTGACCAAGGCGCTGGCCCACCCGGCCCGGCCGCTGGTGGCCATCGTCGGCGGTTCCAAGGTCTCGACCAAGCTGACGGTTCTCGAAAGCCTGTCCGCCAGGGTCGACCAGCTGGTCGTCGGGGGCGGCATCGCCAACACTTTCCTGCTCGCTTCCGGCAAGAAGATCGGCAAGTCGCTGGCCGAGAAGGATCTCGTCGAACAGGCCAGGGCCGTGATGGCCAAGGTCGAGGTTCCGCTGCCGACCGACGTCGTCTGCGCCAAGGAGTTTTCCGCCACGGCGCCGGCCGTCGTCAAGAGCGTCGACGAGGTCGCCGACGACGACATGATCCTCGACGTCGGCCCGCGATCGGCCAGGGCGCTCGCCGAAATCGTCGCCAAGGCCGGCACGGTGGTGTGGAACGGCCCGGTCGGTGTATTCGAGATGGAAGCGTTCGCGGGCGGCACCAGGGAACTGGCCAGGGCCATCGCGGAATCGAAGGCGTTCACGCTGGCCGGAGGCGGCGACACGGTTTCGGCCATCAACGTTTTCGGGATACAGGACAAGGTCGGCTATATCTCGACCGCCGGCGGCGCTTTCCTGGAATTCCTGGAAGGCAAGCGCCTGCCCGCCGTGGACATCCTCGAATCGCGCGCCGGAGACTGAACGCGCGTTCCGGCGCGGCCGGAACCCGTTGCGTTCCGGCCGCGTCCAAGGTAACGTGGAAAAGCGCCGCCGCCAATCGCCATCCGGCGGCGGTGTTCGCCGCCACGCCGAAGCAAGCCGCCGATGTCCGTCAGTCATAAAGGATCGTCATGCCCCGCTTTACCAAGATCGTCGCCACGCTCGGACCCGCCTCGAGCGCGCCGCATATCCTCGAAACCCTGATTCGCGCCGGCGTCGACGTCGTCCGCCTCAATTTTTCGCACGGCAAGGCGGACGACCACGTGCAAACCGCGGCGGAAGTCCGGCGGATCGCGGACAGGCTCGGCCGCCCGGTGGGCGTCCTCGCCGACCTGCAAGGGCCGAAGATCCGCATCGGCAAATTCGAGGAAGGCAAGATTCACCTGGAGGCCGGGCAGCGTCTCATTCTCGACGCGAAGTGCGAACTCGGCAACCGGGAGCGCGTCGGACTCGATTACAAGAATCTTCCCCGCGACGTGAGTCCGGGCAACATCCTGCTGCTCGATGACGGACTCATCGTCCTGGAGGTCGAAAGCGTCCAGGATTCCGAGGTTTTCACCGTCGTCCGCCACGGCGGAACGCTTTCCGACAACAAGGGCATCAACCGCCAGGGCGGCGGCCTCTCGGCCCCGGCGCTGACCACCAAGGACATGGACGACATCAAGGCCGCCGCCGCGATCGGCGCCGATTTCCTTGCCGTCTCCTTCCCCAAGAGCGCCTCCGACATGTACATGGCGCGCCAGTTGATGCTCGCCGCCGGCGGCCGCGCGCTGACCATCGCCAAGATCGAGCGCGTCGAGGCGGTCGAGGCGCTCGAAGAAATCCTCGACGCTTCCGACGGGCTGATGGTCGCCCGCGGGGACCTCGCCGTCGAAGTCGGCGACGCCGCCGTTCCCGCCCTGCAAAAGCGCATGATTCGCCTGGCGCGCGAAAAGAACAAGCTGGCGATCACGGCGACGCAGATGATGGAATCGATGACTCACTCGCCGACGCCGACGCGCGCGGAAGTCTCCGACGTGGCCAACGCCGTGCTCGACGGGACGGACGCCGTGATGCTGTCCGGCGAAACGGCGGCCGGCGATTTCCCCGTGGAAACCGTCGACGCCATGGTGCGCATCTGCCGCGAGGCGCAGCGTTCCGTGCCGGTCAACCTCGACCGCGGTTTCCTCGACCGCACCTTCAACCGCATCGACCAATCGATTTCCGTGGCGGCGCTTTTCGCCGCCTATCACCTCAACGTCAAGGCCGTGGCCGTATTGACCACCAGCGGGGCGACCGCGCTGTGGATGAGCCGCCTCAACTGCGGCCTGCCCATCTTCGGCCTGACGGAAGAGCCGGCGACCCTGTCGCGCATGACGCTTTTCCGCGAGGTCTTCCCCCTGCTCGTGCCCGACATGAACAACGACCGCGACCTGCTGCGCAGCAAGGCCGAGGAACGCCTCCTCGAAGCGGGCGTGGTCGTCAAGGGCGATCTGATCGTCCTGTCCTACGGCGACAGGATGGGCCAGGTCGGCAGCACCAACACGATCAGCATCGTCCGGGTCGGCGATCCCCCGCCGGCGAAACACTGACCGGGCGTCGCCGGAGAACGGCTTCAATCGCGCGGCGACCGACATTCCACCCCACGCATCCGACACATTCAACCCCACAAGGAGAAAACAATGCCGCTGGTATCCCTGAGACAACTGCTCGATCACGCCGCCGAAAACGACTACGGCCTGCCGGCGTTCAACGTCAACAACATGGAACAGGTCTGGGCGATCGTCGACGCCGCCGCCGAACTCGACGCCCCGGTCATCATGCAGGCATCGGCCGGCGCCCGCAAATACGCCGGCGAGCCTTTCCTGCGCCACCAGATCTTGGCCGCGCTGGAAGCCTACCCGGACGTCCCCGTCGTCATGCACCAGGATCACGGGCAATCGCCCGCCGTGTGCATGGCCGCGATCCGCTCCGGCTTCACCTCGGTCATGATGGACGGCTCGCTGCAAGCCGACGGCAAGAGCGTCGCGTCCTACGAATACAACGTCGGAACGACGCAAAAGGTCGTCGAATTCTCACACGCCATCGGCGTTTCCGTCGAAGCCGAACTCGGCGTGCTCGGCTCCCTGGAAACGATGAAGGGCGACAAGGAAGACGGTCACGGCGCCGAGGGCACGATGACGCGCGAACAATTGCTGACCAACGTCGAACAGGCCGCCGACTTCGTGGAAAAGACGCAATGCGACGCGCTCGCCATCGCCATCGGCACCTCGCACGGCGCGTACAAATTCACCAAGAAACCGACCGGCGACATCCTGGCCATCGACCGCATCAAGGAAATCCACGCGCGCATCCCCAACTGCCATCTGGTCATGCACGGCTCGTCCTCGGTGCCGCAAGAACTCCTGGCCGAAATCCGCGAATTCGGCGGCGACATGAAAGAGACCTACGGCGTACCGGTCGAAGAAATCGTCATCGGCATCAAGCACGGCGTGCGCAAGGTCAACATCGACACCGACATCCGCCTGGCGATGACCGGCGCGATCCGCCGCTACTTCGCCGAAAACCCATCGAAATTCGATCCGCGCGACTACCTCAAACCCGCGCGCGAAGCCGCCCGCAAGATCGTCGTCGCCCGCCTCGAAGCCTTCGGCGCCGCCGGCAAGGCCAGCAAGATCAAACCGATCCCCTTGGAAAAAATGGCCGAACGCTACAAGAAGGGAGAACTGGCGCAACGCATCGCCTGACCCGCGCGAGAACCGAAAGCCGCGACCCCGGAAATTTCCAGAGTCGCGGCTTTTTTCATCCTGAACCGAATGAAGCGTCCCGCCCCAGGCGGCGAGGAATGCGCCCGAAGCGATTCAAATGGACGCATGAACCGGAGCGCGAACGGGACGCCCCTGAAAAGCGAGCGAAGCGGGCGGGACACCCGCGATGAAAATTCCAGGACATGCCCATTGCCTGCGGCTGAAAGAAGCAACGCGCGGGCGCGGATGCCGTCAATACCGTTTATTGGCGATCGCTTTCCGGCTTTGGGTCATGTTTGACAGAACTTCGTCGTTGACGACCTGGTTAAAGGCTTGGCTGCCCCATTTCAGGATCCCCGGCACAGCCGTTTTTCCCGCCGCACCACGCCCTCGTCTGCCTTGGCGTTCTCCTCCAAAATGACTTTCATCCATTTCGATGTGTCCGTCAGACAATTCAGGGGCTTCCCCTTCCAGACGGAAGAGATGACCTGACGGTATTTCCCTGTAGAACAGCGCCGCTGTATCCGGCGGGATACCGGTCAAGTCGGCAGCCAACCTTGCCGTGATTTCCAGTACGAAATATTCCAGTAATTTCTGGATGATCTTTATTGATTTACAACGACTTCGCTTCATTTCCGTGGATTGGCATCCTCCTGATCTACCACAGCCCCTAAGGTTTTTGTCAGCCGCCCAACTCCCTCCGTCACGCCTTCGGCGTGACACCTCACTTAGAAGGGAGGTTTATCTCGCGGCGCTTCGCGCCGGAAAGTACGTTCCTGGATTCCAGCGTTCGCGGGAATGACGGATTCTTTCTTTGTTTTTCGTCGTGTCCGTTGTGGTTAACTATCCTCGTTGTGATTAACTATCCTCTTTCCCACACCGTTTTCAGGAATCGCACATGCCTGACGCCTGCCTGGGTTGCGGAGCCTGCTGCGCCGCGTTCCGTGTCGACTTCCATCCCGATGATATGGCAAGCGCCGGAAAGGGGGGCGTTCCCGGTGCGATGGCTCTTCGGCTGACGCCGACGCTGTTGCGCATGATCGGCACGGACGACGCGCCGCCGCGCTGCGTCGCGCTGGAGGGCGAAATCGGCCGGAACGCGCGCTGTTCGATCTACCGGGAGCGTCCAGGCCCTTGCCGCGACTTCGCGCCTTACGCGCCGCTTGGCATGGGCGACGACGCTTGCGACCGCGCGCGGCGGCGTCACGGCCTGCCGCCGCTCGAACCGTGATCGATCGGGATCGCCACGGCGGGCGCGGCGAAAAACGGGAGGCGGGCGGCAGGATCACGCTCATCGACGCCGGAACGCTTGTCACCCACTCCGGCCTCAATACCACGGCCAACGGACAGGGCATGGGCGAAGTGAGCCACACCAACTTCCAGGCCAGAAGATCACCGTCGCCCAGGGCGTGATGCTCCTCTACGACTTCACGCTGACGACGCAAAACAACCAGCTCGCCGCCACGTTCGCCGCCGGCAACACGCCTCCGGTGAATCCGCCCATACCACCGATCACGGTCAAAATCCTGTTGCTGGCTCATGAGCCGCTGGAACACGTCCCGGTTAACCTTGACCGTACACCAGGGCACACGCGCGTTGGCAAGGAGGGCGAGCAACACGGGCTGCTTGAACGCTTCCAGGTCGCGCTCGCCAAAGCCCATCGCAAGACACCGGCGCAACTGTCCATTGCGAAGGTCGTGCAGCGCCTGGGTGACGACGGCCTGGTTCAGGGGATGTGGGGCGGACATGGCTCCTCCGAACCGGAAAGGTCGACCAGGCGGCGGGAAAGACGAAGCAGGCGGAAGAACTTCACGAGGCCCGTGTCGGAAAGACGCGGTTCGGCATTGGACATCTGCGGCTTTTGGTGATCCACAGTGGAAAATTGCTACAACCATGGAAACATAGTGAGAATTGGATGCGGCGATCTATGGGGGGTAGATTCGCGCTATCATGAATAATATATAATTATATCAATTTGTTATTGTTATAATTGGCGGGCGGGATGCCCGCGCTCCTTTTTTCCAGTCCGGTCTGCCGCGTTCAAGCGCCCGGCTTCTTCCTCGACCGCCGGACGCCTTGCGGCGCTTCGCGCCGGAGTTTACGCGCTGGATTCCCGCGTTCGCGGGAATGACGGGGGGTGCTTTTCGCCGCGCCCACCGCGCCCACCGCGTCCGCCATGCTCGCCGCGTCCGCCATGCTCGTCGTGGTTGACATTTTTCGCTCTTGTTTCTCGCCGTGTCCGCTGTGTCCGCCGTGGTCGAAAAGATTTTCTCCGTGTTCTCCGTGATTGAAAATTGCCGCGCAACGAAATTTCGCGTTCCAGCAAAAACGGATATGGGTTCGGCACCGGATACCGGGTCGATACGGTACACTGGTTCGCTCATACAGCCGCGCGGCGCACGTCATGGAATTTCCGATAAAGCCCTTGATTACCCTGCTCGCCATCGTCAATCCGATCGGCATCATTCCGTTTTTCATCCACTTCACCCGCGGCTTCACTCCGGCGCAGCGGAGAAGAACGGCGCGCGTCGCGGCGATCACCGCTTTCATGGTGATCGCCATCAGCGCGCTCCTCGGCTTGCAGATTCTTGGATTTTTCGGTATTTCCCTGGCGTCCTTCCAAGTCGGCGGCGGGCTGCTGCTGCTCATGAGTTCGCTCCAGATGCTGAACGCGCAGCTCGCCGAATCGCGCGGCAATGACGTCGACGCCGGGGCCGACCGCGCGGATTCCGGCACCAGCGTCGCGGTCGTGCCGCTGGCCATTCCCCTGCTGACCGGCCCGGCGTCGATCTCCACGGTGGTCATCTACGCCGAAAAGGCGGGGCACGCGTGGGAACTGGGCGTCCTCGTCGGTTACGGGATGTTCGTCGGCGTCGCCGTCTGGCTGGCTTTTTCCGCCGCGGGCCGGATCGGCCGCTTTCTGGGGCGGACGGGGATCAACGTGATGACCCGCCTGATGGGCCTGATCCTCGCGGCCATCGCCGTCGAAGTGGTATCCGACGGCCTGATCAAGCTGTTTCCCGCGCTGACCCGCTGAACCGGCTCCGCCGGATCGCTCCGCGCCGAGGGCGCGTCCGGGTCATTTTCCGGCGGCGCGCGCCATGCCTTCGATCCGGGCCGTAGAATGACGGCCTTTCCTTTCGCCCGCGCCACCGCTTCGAGATGCCCGCACGCAAGAACACCGCCGCCACGGACGCCGCCATCATCCGCATCGTGGGCGCGCGCCAGAACAACCTGCGCGGCCTGTCGCTGGACTTGCCGCTGAACCGCCTGCTGGTTGTCACCGGCGTTTCCGGTTCGGGCAAGTCCTCGCTCGTTTTCGACACCCTTTACGCCGAGGGCCAGCGCCGTTACGTCGAGACTTTCTCGCCCTACGCGCGCCAGTTCCTGGAGCGCATGGACAAGCCGCGCGTCGAGCGCATCGAGGGCGTGCCGCCGGCGATCGCCATCGAGCAGGTCAACCAGGTGCGCACCTCGCGCTCCACCGTCGGCACCATGACCGAGCTGGCCGATCACTTCAAGCTGCTCTACGCCCGCGCCGCGCGCCTCCATTGCCGCCGTTGCGGCCAGCCCGTGCGGCGCGACGCGCCCGCGAGCATCGCCGCCGATCTCGCGCGCCGGACGCGGGAAGCGGGCGATCCCCGGCTGGAAATATGCTTTCCGATCGCCGTCCCGAAGAATTTTTCCAGCGAGGAAGTCGCCGGGTGGCTCGCCGCGCAGGGCTACGCCCGCATCCGCGCGCGCGAGCATGGCGCGGACGGCGACACGCTGATGGTCGTGCAGGATCGTTTCCGTTTCGCCGGGGCCGATCCGGGGCGCGTCGCCGAGGCGCTGGAGACGGCCCTGCGGCGCGGCCACGGGCGGCTCGCCGTGTTCGCCGCGACGGCGGCGGGCGAGGCGGCGTGGCCTTATTCCACCGGTCTGCACTGCGCCGATTGCGACATCGCCTACGCCGATCCGACGCCGGCGCTGTTCTCGTTCAATTCCGCCGTCGGCGCGTGCGAAACCTGCCGGGGCTTCGGGCGGGTGATCGGGGTGGATTTCGGCCTCGTGGTTCCCGACGAGTCGAAAACGCTCGCCGGCGGCGCGATCAAGCCCTGGCAGACGCGGAGTTTCCGCGAATGTCAGGACGACATGGAGCGCATGGCCCCGAAATACGGCGTTGCCCTCGACGTGCCGTTCCGCGACCTGCCGCCCGAACATCGCCGCTGGGTGCTCGAAGGCGACGCGAAGTGGGAGAACTGGCGCGTTTCGTGGCCGCGCCGCTGGTACGGCGTGCGTCATTTCTTCGAGTGGCTGGAGAGCAAGGCGTACAAGATGCACATCCGCGTGCTGCTCTCGCGCTATCGCGGCTATACCGAATGCCCGGCCTGCCGGGGCGCGCGGCTGAAGCCGGAGGCGCTGCTGTGGCGGCTGCCGCTCGGTTCGGATTCTCTCCCCTCTCCCTTGGCCCCTCTCCCGGAGGGAGAGGGGGGGAAGGCGCTCGCCATCCACGAACTGATGGCGCTGCCCGTGACGAAGGCGCGCGAACTGCTCGCCAGGCTCGACCTGCCGGAACTCGCCGACGAGGCCGGGGCGCTGATCCTGGGCGAGATCCGTTCCCGGCTCGATTATCTTGCCGACGTCGGCCTCGGCTATCTCACGCTCGACCGCCAGTCGCGCACGCTCTCCGGCGGCGAAGTGCAGCGGATCAACCTCACCACGGCGCTCGGCGTATCGCTGGTCAACACGCTGTTCGCGCTCGACGAGCCTTCGGTCGGCCTGCATCCGCGCGACATCGGCCGCATTCTCGGCGTGATGGCGCGGCTGCGCGACGCCGGCAACACGCTGGTGGTGGTCGAGCACGACAGCCAAGTGATGCTCGCCGCCGACGAACTCATCGAAATCGGCCCCGGCGCGGGCGAGCGCGGCGGCCGGATCGTGGCGCGCGGATCGCCCGCGGAAATCGCCGCCGATCCGCGCTCGGTCACCGGGCCGTGGCTGGCCGGCGCGAAGCGCGTCGGCGGCGCGCGGGCGGCGCGCCCGGTCGACGCGGATACGCCGAGGCTCACCGTCGTCGGCGCGCGCCGGCACAATCTGCGCGGCCTGACGGTGGCGTTTCCGCTGCGCCGCTTCGTCTGCCTGACGGGCGTGTCCGGCTCCGGCAAGTCGACGCTGGTCGAGGAGGTGCTGTACCCGGCGCTGGCGCGGCGTTTCGGGCAGGGCGCGGAACAGGCGGACGGGGCGCTCGCCCGCCTCGACGGCGCGGAGGCGCTCGCCGGCGTGGTGATGGTCGACCAGTCGCCGATCGGCAAGAGTTCGCGTTCCAATCCGGTGAGCTACGTCGGCGCGTGGGACGCGATCCGCCAGCTTTTCGCCGCCCTGCCGGAAGCGGAAAAACGCGGCTACGGCCCCGGAACTTTCAGCTTCAACGCCGGGCAGGGCCGCTGTCCGGCGTGTTCCGGATCGGGTTTCGAGCACGTCGAGATGCAGTTTCTTTCCGACGTCTGGCTGCGCTGCCCGGATTGCGAGGGCCGCCGCTACCGCCCGGAAGTGCTCGAACTCGCCTGGCGCGGCAAATCGGTCGCCGACGTGCTGGAGATGACGGTGAGCGAGGCGCTGCGATTCTTCGCCGACGCGCCGAAAGTGCTGGCCGGTCTCGCGCCGCTCTCCGAGGTCGGACTCGATTACCTGCGGCTCGGACAGCCGGTGCCGACGCTCTCCGGCGGCGAGGCGCAGCGCCTCAAGCTCGCCGGGCATCTTGCCGGGGCCGGCGGAAAAACCGCGGCGGGGAACGGAAAAGGGAATGGAAAAGGAAACGGCAGGGGGAAAAAGCCCGGAACCGGAAAAGCGCCGGAAACGGACGCTCCCGGCCTGCTGTTCCTGTTCGACGAGCCGACCACGGGCCTGCACTTCGAGGATGTCGCGGTGCTGTCGCGCGCCCTCGATCGCCTGCTCGCCGCCGGGCATTCGCTGATCGTCATCGAACACAATCTCGACCTCATCGCCGCCGCCGACTGGATCATCGACCTCGGCCCCGAAGGGGGCGGCGAGGGCGGCGAGCTGGTCGCCGAGGGAACGCCCGCGACGCTCGCCACGCATCCTTCCTCGCATACCGGCGCGGCTCTGCGCGCGCTCCCCTCTTTCCTTGGGAGAGGGGCCGGGGGGAAGGGCGCGCCACGGGCGGCGGCGAAAGCGGCGGGCGCCGTTTTTCCCCATCCCCGGCCCGTCTCCCGGAAGGAGACGGAAGAAAACCGGAACATCGAAATTTTCCACGCCCGCGAGCACAACCTGAAAAACATCCGCGCGGCGATTCCGCGCGGCCGTTTCACCGTCGTCACCGGCCTGTCGGGTTCCGGCAAATCGACGCTCGCCTTCGACATCGTGTTCGGCGAGGGGCAGCGCCGCTATCTCGAATCGCTCAACGCCTACGCGCGCCAGTTCGTGCAGCCGGCGCGGCGGCCCGACGTCGACGGCATCGACGGCATTCCGCCGACGGTGGCGATCGAACAGCGCGCCAGCCGGGGCGGCCACAAGAGCACGGTCGCCACGCTGACCGAAATTCATCCCTTCCTGCGCCTGCTCTACGCCAAGCTCGGCACGCAGTTCTGCCCCGATTGCGACGCGCCGGTGACGCCGCAGAGCTTCGAGGCCATCGTCGCCCAGGCGATGCGCGACTTTCGCGGCAGGACGGTCGAAGTGCTCGCGCCGCTGGTGACGGCGAGGAAAGGGCTTTACAACGATCTTGCGAAATGGGCGCGCGGCAAGGGCTACGAGCAATTGCGGGTCGACGGCGAGTATCTGCCGACCGCGAAATGGCCGCGCCTCGACCGTTACAGGGAGCACGACATCGAGCTGCCGGTCGGCCGGGCGGTGGCGCGCCCGGACAACGAAGCCCGGGTGCGCGAACTCGTGCGCGCCGCGCTCGAACACGGCAAGGGCGTGTTGAAGGCGCTGACGCCGGGCAAGGCGCGCGCGAAGCCGGCGACTTTCTCCACCCTGCGCGCCTGCCCGTCGTGCGGCAAGAGCTTCCCCGAACCCGATCCGAAATTCTTTTCCTACAACGCCCGCCACGGCTGGTGTCCGGCCTGCTTCGGCACCGGCCTGAAGACGGCGGCCAGGATCGAAGACCCCGACCGGCTCGATCTCGGCGACGTCGAAGGGCTGCTCCGCGAGGACGAAACCTGCCCGGTCTGCGAAGGCGCGCGCCTCAATCCGGCGGCGCGCGCGGTGCGCTTCCGCGAATTGGGATTGCACGAGCTGGCGGCGCTTCCGGTCGAACGCGCGGCGGCGTTCTTCGAGGGACTCGAACTCGACGCGCGCGAGGCCGGCATCGCCCGCGATCTGGTGAGCGAAATCCGGGGCCGGCTCGATTTTCTCCGCCGCGTCGGCCTCTCCTATCTCGCCCTCGACCGCGCCGCGCCCACGCTCTCCGGCGGCGAGGCGCAGCGCATCCGGCTCGCCGCGCAGCTGGGTTCCAACCTGCGCGGCGTCTGCTACGTGCTCGACGAACCGACCATCGGCCTGCATCCGCGCGACAACCGCCTGCTGCTCGAAACGCTCACGGCCCTGCGCGACCGGGGCAACACCCTGGTGGTGGTCGAACACGACGAGGAAACCATCCGCCGCGCCGACCATCTCATCGACCTCGGCCCCGGCGCGGGCACGCGCGGCGGCGAGGTCGTGGCCTCCGGCGCGCTCGCCGACGTGATCGCCGCGCCCGCCTCGATCACCGGCGCGTGCCTGCGCGCGCCGCTCGCGCATCCGATGCGGCCGCGCCGCGCGGTCGGCGACGATCACCCGGCGCTGCGGATCGAGGGCGCGAACCTGCACAACCTCAAGGACGTGTCGCCGCGCGTGCCGCTCGCCCGCCTGACCGTGGTGAGCGGCGTCTCCGGCTCCGGCAAATCGACGCTGGCGCGCGAGGTCATCCACGCCAACCTGCGCGCGCTCCTGGGCGATCCGGAAGCGGCGCGCGCGCGCAAACGCGGCCGGGCCGTGCCGGAAAAAACCATGCAGGCCGCCGCCGGCGGACTCAGGGGCTGCCGTGCCCTCGCCGGCTGGGAGCGCGTCGGGCGCGTGCTGGAAGTCGACCAGACCCCGATCGGCAAGACGCCGCGCTCCTGCCCGGCAACCTACGTCGGCTTCTGGGACGCCATCCGCAGACTGTTCGCCGACACGCTGGAGGCGCGCGGCCACGGCTGGAACGCGGCGCGCTTCTCCTTCAACACCGGCGCGGGACGCTGTCCGGTGTGCGATGGCGCGGGACAGATCACGGTGGAAATGAGCTTCCTGCCCGACGTGAAAACGCCCTGCGAAGCGTGCGGCGGCGCGCGTTTCAACCCGGAAACCCTGCTCGTGCGGTGGCGCGGCAAATCGGTCGCCGACGTGCTGGCGATGGAAGTCGACGAAGCGGTCGACTTTTTCGCCGCCCACCCGGCCATCGCCCATCCGCTCAAGCTCCTGCGGGAAGTCGGCCTCGGCTACCTGACCCTGGGCCAGCCCAGCCCCACGCTCTCCGGCGGCGAGGCGCAGCGCATCAAGCTCGTCACCGAACTCGCCAAGGTGCGCCCGGCTTCACTCCCCGCCCCCTCCGGGAGAGAGTGCGGGGGCGAGGGCAACGGCCCCCTGCCGCCGGACCGCCACACCCTCTACGTCCTCGACGAACCCACGGTGGGCCTGCACATGGCCGACGTGGAAAAGCTCGTCCGCGTCCTGCACCGCCTGACCGAGGCCGGGCACACGGCGCTGGTGATCGAGCACGACCTCGACGTCATCGCCGAAGCCGACTGGCTGATCGACCTCGGCCCGGAAGGCGGCGACAACGGCGGCCGCATCGTCGCCGAAGGCCCACCGGAAGCGGCGATGGCGGCGGCGGAATCGCATACCGGCAGGTATTTGAAGGAGTTCCTGAAGGGACGGCGGGCGTGATGTTTCAACAGGCTGTCGCGGAGGTTCATTCGGAGGGGATTCGAGGGGCTGGAAGTTGCCAGGCCGCCGGTTTTCAGGAGATTCAGCCGGATGCCTCCGTAAGACCGCCCGACTTGGCTTTGCGCGCCGATAGGAGAAGGTGCGCGCGATGACCGGATCGAAGCTCATGCCGGCGGCGGATTGGCCCGCGAACGATTGCGCCGACCAGGGCGCTGACGGTCATGGCGTCGCGCCGCCGCAAGCGGACGCAAGCTCCCATGGCCGCGCCCCGGTCTGTCCAGGCGCACGCTGGTCGGGTACTGGCGCGCGCCGGACTTTCGAAGTGGCGCGGCCTGCCGCCGGCAACGCCGGTTCAGCGTCATGAACATGCCGCTCCAGGTGATCGGCCGCCTATCGATATCGAGAAACTTGGCCGCATCGAGCGCATGGGCCATCGTGTCATGGCGACCGCTGTGATGCCGCCGTTGCCTACCTTGCGAGCCTGGGCGTGACGATTCGCCGCGCGCCGACCGATAACGGCGGCGCCTTGCGCCCGATGGCATTTCGCGCGGCCCGCCCCCGTTCGATTCCCCACCAGAAATTCACACGCGCTCATCGGCCGCAAACAAACGACCAGGCGCATCCAGAGCGCTTCGCGTGGGTCGAGATACCGCGTGAGCCATTTTCCTCAAGAGAAAGGCATCCCTCTCGATGAATGTATCGCGCCAAAGCCGTGACGAAGGGCGTTCGCGGTTGAATCGTCAAACATGGATGAACAGAAGCCGTCGTTCCTTTGATCGCCGAAACCCGGTTCGTTCGTCAGATCTTTGCGTATGAGAACTCGACCGCCCAACTCCTTCCGGCCTGCGGCTTCGCCGCGGACCACCTCCCTCAAGAGGGAGGCTTGTCCAGGGCGTTCCCGAATCAATCGCCCGCCAACTTCGCGGACCACCTCTCTCAAAATGGAGACTTGTCCAAGCGCCATCCGGATGATTGCGTAGCCCATGCGGCAGACCACCTCCCTCAAAATGGAGGCTTGTCCGAGGCGCTTCGCGCGAGTCGGGACCAAGGCGGTTTCGATTCAGGTGATGACGATTCCATTTCCTCGTCACTTCCTTGACAAGCGGAAATCCAGACCCGCCGTATCCGAGCGCGGAGCGCCAATGTCGTCATTCCCGCGAAAGCGGGAATCCAGTTCGTAGCCTCCAGCCCGAAGGGTTGCAAATTCAAATTCAAACGATGCGGCGCTATGCGCCGGAATGAACGCGCTGGATTCCCGCTTTCGCGGGAATGACGAGAATTTACAGACGGTTGATTCAAAAACGCGCTACCGCGCGAACCACCTCCCTCAAGAGGAAATCTTTCAGCCAGCGCGTTGCGCGTGGAAGAGGCGAGGCGGACGGCTTGATCGACCGTGGCGAATGTGCGAGACAACGTCCGGGAGGCAGGCGATTCGCGGGCAAGCGGTGGCGAGCGCCGTGGCGCTTTTCCGGCCGGTTGTTGATTTTCGTTTTTTCCGCGCCATAATGGCGCTTCGTTCTGAGGGGTGCGCTTCGATGCGCTGAGACGGCCGTGCCGAACCCTTGAACCTGATCCGGATCATGCCGGCGTAGGAACGGGAACCGACAAGGGCGGCGCGTCTTCGGGCGCGGCGGGCCTCCAAACCATCCCCATACCGCTCCCATTCCGCCTGAATTCCGGATCTCCTGAATCTCGATCGAAGGAGGTCGCCGCATGTTTCATTCCATTTCCGGATCGTTCGCGCCGCGAAGACGGGCCACGGACGGCGCACCGGCGCGGCAAGGCGGAACCGGCAAGGGCGCGGGCAATCCGGGAATGGAACCCAGCCCCGCCTTTTCGCCCTGGAGGCCGGTTCCGCGTCCGGCCCGCGCGGCGTGGTGAAGGGCGTCATGTCGGAAAAATTGCTGGCCGCCGTCGAGGGCATCCTCGGCTTCGTTTGCGGCGCGTTGCTGGCCGCGCTGCTGGCGGCGATCGGCCTGGCGACGCTGTTCCGCTACGCCGGCGCGGGCGGCCTCGCCGGCATGGAGGAACTGGCCGACTGGTTGCTGCCGGCGCTGTCGGCCGCCGGCCTGCCCCTGGCGCTGCGCGGGCCGCTGGCCATGCGCCTGGACGTGTTCGGCGCTCGCCTGCCGGCGCGGTGGAGCGCGCCGCGCGAGGCCGCCGCCGAAACGATGACGCTGCTCTCCTGCCTGGCGTTGTCGTTCGGCGCGCTGGAAGCCGCCGCCCTGCTCGGCGGCGTTTCGCCGCTCCTCGGCCTGCCCGGCCGGGCGCGTCCGCTGACGCTGGCCGCCGGCGGCGCGCTGTGCCTGGCGGCGCTGGCGCTCCGGGCCGTCGCCGAGCGCCGTTTCCGCGCCTTTGCCATCACGCTTTGCGCCGCCGCCGGTCTTTACCGGGCCGTCCACGTTCTCGATTTCGCCACGCCGTGGCCGCCGTCGCTGTCCCTCGGCCTCGCCGCCGCTCTCGGCCTCGTCCTGGGAACGCCGCTGCCCCACGCCTTCATCGCCGCCTCGGTGCTCGTCCTTCCTTTTGGCAGCCTGCTGCCGGAACCCGCCGTCATCGGCGCGCTCGTCTCCGGAATGAGCCGCTACCTGCTGCTGGCCATTCCCTTCTTTCTGCTCGCCGGCGAATGGCTCGCGGTTTCCGGCCTCGCCGCCGATCTGGCGCGTTTCGCCGGATCGCTCGTCGGCCACAGGCGCGGCGGCATGGCGCAGACGGTGCTGCTGACCGGCGTCCTGTTTTCCGGCGCGTCCGGCTCGTCCGTCGCCAACGCCGCCTTCGGCGCCGCCACCTTCATTCCGCAACTGACCGCGCGCGGCTACCGGCCGGAGCGGGCGGCGGCCATCGTCGCCGCCGTCGCCACGCTGGACAACGTGATTCCGCCGTCCATCGCCTTTCTCATTCTGGCGGCGGCGGCCAATCTTTCGATCGGCGCCTTGCTGGCCGGCGGTTTCCTTGCCGGCGGCGTCATGGCCCTGGCCCTCGCGCTCGCCATTCATCTGACGGCCGATGATTCCACGCGCCAGCCCCGCGCCCCCGCCGGAGATCGCTGGCGGTACGGTCTTCGGGCGATTCCGGCGTTCGGCCTTGGCGTCGTCGTCGTCGCCGGCATCCGCCTGGGCGTGGTGTCGCCGACGGAGGCCGCCGCCCTGGCGGCGCTCTACACGCTCGCCGGCGCGCTGGCCAGAAAGCGCCCGCCGAAGGCCGTCATCGGCGCGTTGCGCGACGCCGCCGTCGAAACGGCGGCCATTCTGCTGCTCATCGGCTCGGCCGCGCCCTTCGCCTCGCTCATGGCCACCGACGGCGTCGCCCGGACGCTGGCCGCGGCCATCCGCGATTTCGGCGCGAATCCATGCGTCGTCATGTTCGCCCTGAACGCCGCCCTGCTGCTCGCCGGCCTGGTGCTGGACATCGGCGCGGGCATCCTGCTGTTCGCTCCGGTATTCCTGCCGGCGGCCGTGGCGGCGGGAATCGACCCGGTGCATTTCGGCGTCATTCTCGTCGTCAACCTGATGATCGGCGGCATCACGCCGCCCGTCGGCATTCTCGCGCAGGTAACCGCCGGCGCCGGCAACGTTCCCGCCGCCGCGCTGTTCCGCGCCGTCAAGCCGTATTTCCTGGCGTTGATCGGGGCGCTGGCCTGCCTCGCGCTCGGCGCGGCGCTTCTGGCCAGAAGCGGTTAAAAACGCTCTTGCCTTTCGCCATGCCCGCCGTGTTCGCCGTGGTCAAGGATTTTGCTTTTGAAAATTTTTTGTCGTGCCCGCCGTGCCCGTTGTGCCCGTTGTGTTTTGAACCCTTTTCCGAAACAGGAGTCCGCGATGTCCGCCCTTTCCCGACGTTCCTTTCTCAAATCCGCCAGCCTCGGCGCGTTCGCCCTTTCCGCCCCGGCCATCGCCGGGCGCGCCTCGGCGGCGATTCCCGTGGTCTGCGCCTCGCTGCTCTCCGAGGACAAACCGGAAACGAAAATCTGGCTGAAGATCCGCTCGCTCGTCGAGGAAAAACTGCCGGGGCGTTTCGCCTTCAACATCGTCACGAACGGCGCGCTCGGCGGCGAGAGGGAAACCGGCGAGGGGATGCGCCTGGGGGCCATCCAGGCCGGCCTTTCGACCCTGTCGGCGCTCTCGGCCTGGGTTCCCGAAGCCCAGCTCTTCGACATGCCGTTCCTGTTCCGCGACGACGGGCATCTCGGCCGGGCGCTTTCCGGCGCGCCGGGCGAATCGCTCCGGCAAAAACTGGCGGCGCAGAACTTCGTCGCTCCCGGCTTCATCCGATACGGCGCGCGCCACCTCCTCGCCAGAACGCCGCTGACCCGCGCCGGCATGATGCGCGGCAAGCGCGTCCGCGTGCTGCAAAGCCCGCTGCACGTGGAACTGTGGAAGAGCTACGGCGCGCTGCCGGTGACGCTGCCCATCACCGAGGCCCATGACGCGCTGTCGACCGGCGTGGTCGACGCCATGGACCTGACCATTCCCGCCTACGAAGGCTTCAAGCTCTACGAAGTGGTTCCCAAGGTGATCCTGACCGGCCACATCCGGGCGGCGGGCGCGGTGATGTTTTCCGGCGCTTTCTGGAACCGCCTCGCCGCCGTGGAACGCGCGGCGTTCGCCGCCGCCGCCGTGGAAGGCGCCGCGTATTTCGACGAACTGATGCGCGCCGACGAAGCCGCCTCGGCGGAAATCGCCCGCAAGGGCGGCGCGGAATTCATCGCCGCCGAGGACATGCCGGCGTGGGAAAAAGGCGCGCGGCCGCTCTGGAGCGCGTTCGCCGGCAGGGTCGGCGGAATCGAGGCCATCGACGCCGTGCGCGCGCTGGCATGACGAAAAGAGCGGATCATTTTCCGGTATCGGGCCGCCTCCCGTACCGGCTCCCATCGCCCTCGTCATTCCCGCGAACGCGGGAATCCAGCGCCATACTCCGACGCGCCGCGCCGCAAGCCAAGCCTCCCTCCCGAGGGAGGCGTCACGCCGAAGGCGTGACGGAAGGAGTCCGGCGGTCGAACCGTCAAACGCGGATGAGCAGGAATCCGCCATTCCTTTGACAAACAGGAATCCCGGTTCGCCGTCGCCTTCGCCGCTTCCATCCTCGTCGTCATTCCCGCGAAAGCGGGAATCCAGCGTGTACACTCGGCGCGCAGTGCCGCATCTTTTGAATTCGCGGCCCTTCGGGCCGGAGGTCACGAACTGGATTCCCGCTTTCGCGGGAATGACGAGAATTTGCAAGCGAATGACTGGAATTCGCGGGCGGTTGATTCAAAAACACGCTGCCGCGCGGGCCGCCTTCCTTTGATGGGGAGGCTCGTCCAGCGCGCCTTGCGCGGAAAACGCGCTAACCCTTCCTTTTCGCCAGCGCCAGAATCACCGTCCGCAGCGCCTTGCGCTCCTCGGCGGGCAAGTCCATGAAGGCTTCCAGCACCTCGCGTTCGGAGCCGGAAATGGCGGCTTCCCAACGCTTCCGGCGCAGGTTTGGCGGATATTTCGGCTGCTCGCCGTAGCGCAGGACGTGCAGCTCCGTCTGCAACCACTCCGCCAGCACCTGCAATTTGTCCTGTGACGGAATCGACTCGCCCTTGAGCCAGCGGCGCACGCCCTGCACGGTAACGGGCGCTCCCCAATAGCGGGTGTTGAACTCGCGTTCCAGCACGACCGGGCGCGGCTGATATCCGGCGTCTTCCATCGCCCGCCGGAGCCGTTCGCTGAAAGCCGCTTTCTCGTCCATGAACTGGAAGTTAATTTTTCCAGCGCGGTGGATTGACAAGTCTGTTGTTTTTATTTAAACTACTTGTTGCTATTTTGCTGTATAGATTTCCCCAAACCATAGGCGGTTCCGATAAGGAGATATCCATGATCAAGACATGGTCGAGCACAAAAGAAAAGGATGTTTCTTGCGAAATTTGCGGCTCTGTATATACCGTTACCTACTTTCGATCTCCAGCTAGGGAGTGCGGTTCATTTTCGTGTGAGGTATGTGGAAAACTGATGGAAAATTGGAACAGTACGACCAGTCCAAGTTTTAATCTTAAAAAACGTGGTATACCGCCCGGTAATCCGGCTTGAGTCTGAAACTTAATTTGCTAACGAACGCGACCCCATCAACGGCATTGAGGACTTTTGGATTTCGGCCAAGCGGCATCTGCGCCGGTTCAACATTATCCTAGACAGCTCTTTTATCTGTTTCCCAAAGAATGCAAGCGGCAATTTAGCGGCGGTAGCCATCATGGCTCGCTTGACCAGTTGAAATCATGGATAAAAACGGAAAAATCGACCTCTTGCCCAGAACAGTCCCTTTATTTTTTGGAGCATGCAATGAATAGTCAAAAAGTATTTTTGACGATAGGTGTCATACTCATGACTGTCTTTGGAGCCAGCGCCCTTATGGCGGCAGAGACTGGCCGTACCAAGGAGATTATCACGCTCAGGGGCATTCCTTTTGATAAGCCAGGAGTAAAAGACGATGTGATTAAATTATGCAGACAAGATTATGCGCAGGGCGTGAAAAATTGGAGCTTCTTCCCAAAAGGAAAAGAATGTAGCGGGCAAGCAATCTATTTCAAGTTTGGGAATCTTGATGTAGATAACGATGAATGCAGCGCAGGATCTTTGGAGCGTACTCTCAGAGAGAGCGTCCCACGCAATATTGATGAACGATTTATTAGCCATATACTACGATGTAATGCGTTTATCGAATTTCGCGAAGACGGGGCATTAGTCTCATTCGAAATGAGAGCAAGTCCGGAAAAGTTGAGTGAGCTAGCAGTTTTGCTGACCGATAAATATGGAAAACCAAAGGCGAAATTCAGCAAAGTGGCCAACAAAGTTGGTGGGGAATTTGAGCAAGGGGAGTTCACTTGGGTAGATATACAAGGCACCACAATTTTTATACAATTGAGAGTTAATACAGTCGACGAAGGGAGCGTTAGGATCATGTCGGCAAGCAGATTGGTGGAAAGTCTTGACAAAAAGCAACAAGAAACTGCCAAGCAGCGGGGAAATCTCTGATTATTTGTAGAAGCGCACATAACTCGCATAGTTTGGGATGAGGAAAACGAACCCCAACATTTCGACATGACGGCCCGATGGCCTTGCGGGCAGCCATGAGCCTACGGTCGAGGCTCTGGCGAAAATCGTCCATGTGTTCATGCCGCACGACGTAACGCCCCTCCGGGGCCACGCTTTTTGAGCGCCGCCTCCCCCGGCTGACGCCGGGGGAGGCGGCGGGAGCGTTTCACCCGCCCAGCCCCAACGCGGCGTTAGCCGCGCGGCGTCACGGAAAACCACCGCCGCGACTCCTTCCGTCTCGCGTTTTTCGCGCGAGCCACCTCCCTCAGGAGGGAGGCTTGGCTTGTGGCGTGTTGCGCCGGAAGGTACGTTCCTGGATTCCCGCGTTCGCGGGAATGACGGGGCTTTCCTTGTTTTTCGTCGTGCCCGTCGTGTTCGCCGTGGTTAACGCTTCTTCATCGTAAAACTGACTCCGGTTTGAAACCCCGCCCTTTAGGGCGGTGCGAAGGCTGGAACCCCGGCCTGGAAGGCCGGGGTTTCGACCGTGGCTACTTGGGAGGGGTGCAAACCC
>JAIRPF010000014.1 GCA_031257115.1 Accumulibacter sp. | reverse complement strand
AAAAATCCAGACCTGACTCAGTTCAGGAGATGAATCATGGCACTTTCCGATCTGGCCGTTCGACAAGCCAAGGCGACCGGCACGGCCTATACGCTCGGCGACATCGACGGGCTTTCTCTCAACGTCTCCGCCCACGGCGGAAAATCCTGGCACTTCCGGTACTATTGGCTCGGCAAACAAAAGCGCATCTCGCTGGGCACCTACCCGGAAATTTCTCTCCGGCAGGCGCGTCTTGCGCGCGACGAGGCGCGCGCCCTGTTGGCTCGGGGCGCCAATCCAAAGCATCATCGCCAGCAGGAACGGCAGGCCGCCCGTCTGGCGGATGAGAACACCTTCAGTGTCGTATTCAAACATTGGATGGAACACCGCCAACTGGAAATCAAGACCGGAAAAGACAGTACGCACACCAATATAGCGCGCATTTTCGAGAAGGATATCCTCCCTTTCCTGGGGAAACAACCGATCCACGAAATCAAACGCCCCGATTTACTGGACATCGTGGCCCGGATCGAGCGGCGGGACGCGCTGACCGTCGCGCGATATGCCCGCGGCTGGCTCAGGCAGGTATTCCGCTACGCCCTGGTGAAAGTACCGGGACTGGAGCATAACCCCGCGGCCGATCTCAATGTCGTCGCCGTCCCGCAACGGCCCACGCGCCACAACCCCTTCCTGCGCCTGAACGAATTGCCGGAGCTGTTACAAAACCTGCGAACCTATGGCAACGGGCCCATCCGGCAAGCCTTGTTTCTCTTATTGCTCACCGGAGTACGCACCGGCGAGTTGCGGCACGCGACGCCGGAACAGTTCGATCCCGAACACGGCCTCTGGAGCATTCCCCCTGAGAACGTCAAGCAACTGCAACGGAAGATACGCAAGGCGGGGCGGTGTCCGCAGGATATTCCCCCGTACCTCGTGCCGCTTTCCACGCAGGCCAAAGAGATTGTCCGCGAACTGCTCGACCGGCGCAGACCGGCCCAACGCTATCTGCTGGCGCAGGACGGCGATCCGGAGAAGCGTCTCGGCGTCAGTACGCTCAATGGGGCCTTGAGATACATGGGATACGCCGGCCGGCTGACCGGACACGGCATCCGCGGCACCCTCTCGACAGCGCTCAACGAGATCGGCTATCCGAGAGTCTGGGTGGAAGCGCAACTCTCGCACGCCGACCCGAATCAGGTTCGCGCGGCCTACAACCACGCCGACTATCTGGAACCGCGCCGCCGCATGATGCAGGACTGGGCGGACCGGCTCGACCTGTTCGAGCACAATCAGCTTGAACGGGCGAGTCGTCCGCTCATCGTCCACCTGGAAGGCGTGACAACAGCACCGGCTGATTTTTAGCAAGTGGACAGAGGGACGACTGGAAGCCCGTCCTACTGAATTTCGTAAGCGCTTCTTCGCCCTCCCCGAATGACCGGCCAGCGAAACAAGGCTGGCCGGTTTCGTTAGTGATAAAGCCTTGCCAACCCTATAGCCATCCCCATACAAGATTACACTGATAGATATCTTTCGCCTTCAGCCGCAATGATTTTGACCCCAAACCGGAGAGCAGCGTCACATGGAGGTGACTTATGAGAATGCGATATCTACGCTATTTCCTGGCCGTTGCCGAAGAACAGAGCTTTACCCGTGCCGCCGCCAAGGTTCATATTAAACCATCGCCTCTTTCCCGAGCAATCCGGAAATTGGAAACCGATTTGCAGGTTCCTCTGTTCCAGCACCGACATGGACGCATACAACTTACCTTGGCCAGCGACGTATTTCGGGAAGAAGCCCGCCGCCTGTTGATGTTTGTTGAAGGCGCCCGTCTCCGGGTGCGTTCTGCGGAACAAGGCTACCGCAGGCAACTGCGGATCGGCGCATCATCCCCACTCAGGAAGCGGCGAATCTGGCCGCATTGACGGGGAAAGAACGGGCCGTTTACGGTCTCATCCGGGCGCATTATCTGGCGCAATTTCTGCCCGATCACGAGTTCGACAGAACGACGCTCATGCTCTCCGCGGACGATCAATCGCTTCGGGCCTCTGGCAAACAGATCGTGGTGACGGGATGGAAGAGGACGCTGATAAACGGGGACGACGAGAGAACGGACAGCGGCGGAGCGGACGACGAAGCGTGTGGCCAGAGCTTGCCGAAACTCCCGGAAGGCGCGCGCTGCCCCATCGAACAGGTCGAACTGAAAGCCTTGAAGACCCAGGCTCCCAAGCCTTTCACGCAGGGCGAACTCGTCAAGACGGGGCGAACCCAGTTCGCGGTACTCGACAGAACGCTGGTGACCGAGACGCCAAACGAAGGCGACAAGGTGCGGGTTGAACCCTATGCCCGACGCCGCTTCGATGGTCTGCGGGCCGATACGCCGGAGGAACAAAGCAGGATGGATTCCAGCGGCAAGTCCTACACGGTACAGATCCACATGCTCGGTTCCGCGCCAGTCAAACTGCCCATCCCCGAGCCCTGCTGCCCCGAGTTACGGGAGTTGATCCACCAGATGGAGGAGTTACCCGCGCCCGATGGCTTCCGGCGCATCACTCATCTTCTGGTGGATGCCGGCGCGCGGGATTTCACCTGGGTCGATCCTCTGCCCGATGACATCCTCCGCACGCCGCCTTGTATCAGCTTCACCGTCGACACGGGCAAGTTCAAGGGCCGGGTCAGCGTGCTGTATGACCGTTGTCTTGACTTCTACGCGGTGGAACTGTACCGCAATGGCAAGTTGGTCGAGCGGGTCGATGAAGTGTACTTCAACACCCTGGGTCAAACCCTGGAGCGGCTGATCGACGACGGGCGCTGGAAACTCATC
>JAIRPF010000115.1 GCA_031257115.1 Accumulibacter sp. | reverse complement strand
GTCGGCGACTTTGTCGGGATGGCCTTCGCTGACCGATTCCGACGTGAAAATGTATTCTGCTGACATGGCGTCTGCTCCAACGAAAAACCCCGGTCATGGCGCGTGGCCGGCTCCGGGGTTCAAGCAGACGACGCTTTAGCAGTATTTTTGCGACATCCGACTCGATGTCTTTCGCCCCGCAAGTTGTCCTGATTAACTCGGCGAATGGGATAATTATATCTTTTCCGTCCGTCCGGTCAAATCCGGCGCGGCGAACGACCTCAAGGAGCGATGTCGGCGTGATCCGGATTTTCCGTTTGCTCAGTCATCTGCCGCTGGCTTGGCTGCACCGGCTCGGCGCGCTGGCCGGCTGGATCGCGTGGCTCCTTTCGCCGGCCTATCGCCGCAACATGCGCGCGAACATGCGGCTGGCGCTGGGGGAAGACGGCGCGCGGCGCGCGCGCGCGGCGGCCATCGCCCACGCCGGCCGGCAATCCCTGGAACTGCCGAAAATCTGGCTGCGCCCGCTCGACGAGGTTGCCGCCCGCGTCGCCGAAATCTCCGGCTGGGAACTGGCGGAGGCCGCCATGCGCGCGGGCAAGGGCATCCTGTACCTCACGCCGCACCTGGGCTGTTTCGAGATCACCGCGCAATACTTATCGACGCGCGCGCCGATCACCGTGCTTTATCGGCCGCCCAAGCGGGCGTGGATGCAAACGGCGATCGAGACCGGACGCGCGCGCGGGCAACTCCGCATCGCTCCGGCCAATCTGTCCGGCGTGCGCGCGCTGCTCAAGGCGCTGAAACACGGCGAAGCGGTGGGCATGTTGCCGGACCAGGCGCCGAAACGGGGAGAAGGCCGCTGGCTGGATTTTTTTGGCCGCCCCGCCTACACGATGACGCTGGCCGCGCGGCTTTCCGAAAGCGGCGCGGCGGTGCTCATGATCTGGGCCGAACGCCTGCCGGGCGGCGCGGGCTACCATATACGCCTGCGGACGCCCCCCCCCATCGAAGGGACGCTCGAAGAACGCGCCCTGCGCATCAACGGCGAAATCGAACGGCTGATCCTGCAATGCCCGGAGCAATACCTGTGGGGCTACAACCGATACAAACGCCGCAGGAGCCAGACTCCCTCCTGAGGGAGGTGGCGTGCCGGAAGCATAACGGAGAAAATCACACCCCGGCGCGAAGCGCCGCAATGACAAGCCTCCCTCAGGAGGGAGGTGCCCCACGGCGAAGCCGTGGGTCGGAAGGAGTCAGGCGGTTGAATTTCTGGAAACGGTTATTCGGCGAATAAAACGGCTATTCGGCGAATAACCGGGGGTGCTTTCCAACGCTTTCGGGAACGTAACCGCCAAACTCTTTCCGCCACGCGGCCTTGCTGCGCGACATCTCCCTCAGGAGAGAAGCTTAGCTTGCGGCGCGTAGCGCCCGGAAGGTACGTACCGGATTCCCGCCTGCGCGGGAATGGCGGGTTTTTCTTTCGTTTCCTGCTTTTCGCCGTGTCCGCCGTGATCAAGGCTTTTCGTTTTCGCTTTCCGCTGCGTCGCTGCGGGGAGCCGCGTTTTCCGGTGAATCTTCCGCGCCGGAAATCGATACGGCCTGCTGGATCAGCCGCGAGAGGTCCGCGCCGCGTTCGAGTGATTCGTCGAAAATGAAATGCAGTTGCGGCGTGCTGTGGATGGCGATGCGTTTTCCGAGTTCGCGGCGCAGGAAACCCGCCGCTTTTTGCAGGCCGGCGAGCACCGGGTCGATGTGCTCGCGCCCGGACAGGCTGCTGAAAAACACCTTGGCGTGCGCATAGTCGGCGGAAATCTCGACGCCGGTGAGGCTCACCATGCCGACGCGCGGGTCCTTCAGCTCGGCGCGGATCAGTTCGGCCAGTTCCCGGCGGATCTGTTCGGAAATCCGGTCGCGGCGCGAAAAACTCCTGTTGGCGGCGGTCACGTCGGTTTTCCTAGAGCGTCCGCGCCACTTCGGTCAGGTCATAGACTTCGAGCTGGTCGCCTTCCTGGTACTGGGCGTAGTTCCTCAGCGACAGGCCGCATTCGAAGCCGGCACGCACTTCCTTGACGTCGTCCTTGACGCGCTTCAGAGATTCGAGTTCGCCGTCCCAGATGACCACGTTGTCGCGCAGCAGGCGGGCGCGCGAGGTTCTCTTGACGATGCCTTCGAGCACGTAGCAGCCGGCGATGGTGCCGATCTTGGAGCCGCGGAAAACCCGGCGGATATCGACGAGGCCCGTGATTTCCTCGCGCTTTTCCGGCGCAAGCATGCCGGACAGCGCCGCCTTCACCTCGTCGACCACGTCGTAGATGATGTTGTAGTAACGGATGTCGACGCCCACGCCCTCCGCCACCTTGCGCGCGCCCGCGTCGGCGCGGGTGTTGAAGCCGACGATGACGGCCTTGGACGCTTGCGCGAGATGCACGTCGGATTCGCTGATCGCGCCGACCCCGGCGTGGATGACGTCGACCTTGACTTCGCCGGTCGACAGTTTCTGCAAGGATTGGACCAGCGCCTCCTGCGATCCCTGCACGTCGGCCTTGATGATCAGCGTCAGCGTCTTCGTTCCGGTCTCGCTCATCTGCTCCAGGATGTTTTCGAGATTGGCCGCCTGCTTGCTGGCCAGCTTCACGTCCCGGAACTTGCCCTGGCGGAACAGCGCGACTTCGCGCGCCTTGCGCTCGTCGGCCAGCACCATCGCGTCCTGCCCGGCCGACGGCACGTCCGACAATCCGAGCACTTCGACCGGAATCGACGGGCCGGCTTCCTTGATCGTCTTGCCGTTCTCGTCGAGCATGGCGCGGATGCGCCCGAACACCTGGCCCGTGAGCAGCACGTCGCCCTGGCGCAGCGTGCCGGACTGCACCAGCATGGTCGCCACGGGGCCGCGCCCCTTGTCCAGCCGCGCCTCGATGATGAGGCCCTTGGCCGGCGTTTCGCGCGGCGCCTTGAGTTCGAGCACTTCCGCCTGGAGCAGCACGTTTTCCAGCAGCTCGTCGATGCCCGCGCCGGTCTTGGCCGAAACGCTGATGAACGGGGACTCGCCGCCGTATTCTTCGGGCACGACCGATTCGGCGACGAGTTCCTGCTTGACGCGGTCCGGGTTGGCTTCGGGCTTGTCGATCTTGTTGATCGCCACGACGATCGGCACGCCGGCGGCCTTGGCGTGGTGGATCGCCTCGCGCGTCTGCGGCATCACGCCGTCGTCGGCCGCCACCACCAGGATGACGATGTCCGTCGCCTTGGCGCCGCGCGCGCGCATCGCCGTGAACGCTTCGTGGCCCGGCGTGTCGAGGAAAGTCACCATGCCGCGCGAGGTTTCCACGTGGTAAGCGCCGATGTGCTGGGTGATGCCGCCCGCTTCGCCGGAGGCCACGCGGGTGCGGCGGATGTAGTCCAGGAGCGAGGTCTTGCCGTGGTCGACGTGGCCCATGACGGTCACGACCGGCGCGCGCGGCAATCGCGGCGCGTCCTTGTGATCGGCCTCTTCCAGGAAGACGTCCGGATCGTCGAGCTTGGCGGCGAACGCGCGGTGCCCCATTTCCTCCACGACGATCATCGCGGTTTCCTGGTCGATCACCTGGTTGATGGTCACCATCGACCCCATCTTCATCAGGGTCTTGATGACCTCGGTCGCCTTGACGGCCATCTTGTGCGCCAGATCGGCGACGGAAATGGTTTCCGGCACCTGTACGTCGCGCACGACCGCCTCGGTCGGCGCCTGGAAGGCGTGCGCGCGCTCGGCCTCGGCCGCTTCGCGGCTGCCGCGCTTGCCGCCGCGCTTGCCGTCGCGCCATTCGCCGCCGGAAGCGGCGCCACCGCGCGTCTTGAGACCGCGCTTGCCGCTTCCCTCGCTTTTCCACGTACTTTTCTTCTCGCCCTTCTTTTCGCCGGCGGCCGGCTTGCCGTCGGTCTTACGGCCCGTCTTTTCCGGCTTCTCGCTCTTTTCCTCCGGCTTGCCACTGGCCGTCTTGGCCGCAGCCTGTTTCGCCGCCTCGGCGGCGCGCGCGACGACCGCCTTCTCCTCGGCCTCTTTCTTCAGGCGCACCAGATCGGCGGCGCGTTGCTGCTTTTCGAGGAACTCGGCTTCCTGCCGCGCGCGCAGTTCCGCGTTGCGGCGTTCTTCCTCCGCGCGCAGGCGCTGCTGCTCCTCGCCGATGATCGACGCCCGCGTGACTTTCTTCACCGCAGGCCTGACGGCGGGTTCCCTAGCGGCGGGTTCCCTGGCCGCGTGTTCTTTCCTGGCCCTGGGTTTTCCTTCCCTGTGGCCTCTCGCCGCCGCCGGCGGCCGGACTTCCGGCGGCCTGACTTTCGGCGGAGCGGGTGTTTC
The DNA here is from genome assembly GCA_031257115.1 of Accumulibacter sp. Taxonomy (GTDB): domain Bacteria; phylum Pseudomonadota; class Gammaproteobacteria; order Burkholderiales; family Rhodocyclaceae; genus Propionivibrio. The sequence goes on along the minus strand of JAIRPF010000115.1, from coordinate 20,431 downwards.
CACCGGCGCCGGTTCCGCTTTCGCCTCAACCGGGGGGATGGCTTCCACGGCGGGCGAATCGATCTTTTCCGGCGCGGCGACGGCGGTTTCCGCTTCCTTCGGCGCGATCGCCGGTTCGGGCGGCCTCGTTTCCGGGACGGGTTCCTGAACAGGCTCCTGGACGGGCGCGACCGCCTCCTTCGCGGCCAGCGCCTCGACGCGCAGTTCGGCGGGATCGCGCTTGACCAGCACGCGCTTCTTGCGCACCTCGACCTGGACGGTCCGCGATTTCCCGTGCGCGTCCTGGGCGCGGATTTCGCTGGTTTCCTTGCGCGTCAGCGTGATCTTGGTCTTGGCTTCGACGCCGCCGCGCGCGCGGCGCAAGTAGTCGAGCAGCCGGGCCTTGTCCTGCTCCGTCAAGAGATCGTCCGCCCTGTTTTTGACGACGTCGGCCAGCTGCAATTGCTTCAGCAGCATGGTGACTGGCATCTTCAGCTCGGTCGCGAATTGGGCAACGCTCATTTGCGCCATGTGTAAATCCTCTTTTCTACTTGCCAGCCACGTTTTTCTATTCAAACCAGTGCGCGCGCGCCACGGTAATCAAACGCCCGGCCCGCTCGGCGTCGATGCCGGTCATTTCGATCAGCTCGTCGATGGCCAGGTCGGCCAGGTCGTCCCGGGTCTTGATGCCGTTGACCGCCAGTTTTCCGGCCAGCGGCTTGTCCATGCCCTCCAGCGCGAGCATATCCTCGGCCACGTCGCCGATCTGCTCCTCGGCGACGATCGCCTCGGTCAGCAGCACGTTGCGGGCGCGCTCCCGCAATTCCTGGACGGTGGCCTCGTCGAACGCCTCGATTTCGAGCATTTCGTGCAAGGGCACGTAGGCGACTTCTTCGAGCGACGAAAAACCCTCGTCGATCAGGGTGTTCGCCACCGCCTCGTCGACGTCGAGCTTTTCCATGAACAGCACCCGGACGGCCGCCGATTCGGCCTCGAAACGGGTTTGCGATTCCTCCTCGGTCATCAGGTTGATGGTCCAGCCCGTCAATTCGGAAGCCAGGCGCACGTTCTGGCCGCCGCGGCCGATCGCCACGGCCAGGTTGGCCTCGTCGACCACGATGTCCATGCTGTGCTTTTCCTCGTCGACGACCACCGAGGACACCTCGGCCGGCGCCAGCGCCGCCACCACGAACTGCGCCGGATCGGCCGACCACAGCACGATGTCGACGCGCTCGCCCGCCAGTTCGTTGGTCACGGCGGTGACGCGCATCCCGCGCATTCCGACGCAGGTGCCGATCGGATCGATGCGCGCGTCGTTGGACTTGACGGCGATCTTGGCGCGCAGGCCGGGATCGCGCGCGGCGGCCTTGATTTCCAGGAGACCGTCGTCGACCTCGGGCACTTCCATCTCGAAAAGCCTGATGATGAATTCCACCGCCGTGCGCGAAAGGATCAACTGCGGGCCGCGCACCTGACGGTCGACATGCAGCAGATACGCCTTGACGCGGTCGCCGACGCGCAGGTTCTCGCGCGGAATCATCTGGTCGCGCGGCAGGATGGCCTCGATCTTGCCCACCTCGATGATGGCGCTGCCGCGTTCCATGCGCTTGATGGCGCCCGTGACCAGCGGCTCCTTGCGCTCCAGGAAATCGTTGAGGATCTGGTCGCGCTCGGCGTCGCGGATGCGTTGCAGGATCACCTGCTTGGCGGCTTGCGCGCCGATGCGCCCGAAATCGATGGGTTCCAGCGCCTCTTCGAGAAAATCGCCGACCTCGATCTCCGGATCCTGTTTTTGCGCGTCGGAAAGGGCGATGTGCTGCGCTTCGTGGATGAACTCGTCGTCCGGCACGACTTCCCAGCGGCGAAACGTCTCGAAATCGCCGGATTCGCGGTCGACCACCACGCGCACGTCGGCTTCGTCGTCGACGCGCTTCTTGGTCGCGGACGCCAGCGCCAGCTCCAGAGCGCCGAAAACGATATCCCTGGGCACGTTTTTCTCGCGCGCCAGCACATCGACCAACAGCAAAATCTCGCGGCTCATAATTTCACCATTTCCTCATCCGGCCCGGTGTTGCCGATCGAATTTCGGCGCCAGCCTGGCCTTGTCGATATTGCCCAAATCCAGTTCGACCTCGCCCGTATCGACCGCCAGACACGCCTTGCCGTTCCGCAAGCCACGCAGGACGCCGCTGAAATTGCGCCGCCCGCCGACCGGCAAACGCAGCCGCAGGCTGATCTCGGAACCGGCGAAACGCTCGAAATCCGCCGGTTTCTTCAAAACGCGGTCCAGGCCGGGCGAAGAGATTTCGAGCCGGTCGTAATCGGCGTTCTCGACGGCCAGCACGCGCGACAGGTGATTGCTGACCTGAGCGCAATCCTCGACGTCGACGCCGCCGGGCTTGTCCGGCTTGTCGATGAAAACGCGCAGCACCCGGCCCCGCGGGCTTTGCTCGACATCGACAGGCTCGAAACCCAGTCCAGCCACCGTCTTTTCGATCAATGCGACTAAATCCATGTCTACAAAAGAAAAATGGGCGAGACGCCCATCTACTGTAATAATGCCCTGGAAAGGGCGAGCGGAAAACCGGCGAAGTATACCGGAAAAACGCCCGCCGGTAAATCAATTCCCCCGCAACCGGCAATGTGTTCCAAGCCCCGCGCGAAGCCGGAAAAACGGGTGTTACGGAGAACCACGGGGGTACGGAGAAAAACGAGAGCGAAAAATGTTAACCACGACGAGCGCGGCGGACGTGGCGGGCATGACGGACGTGGCGGACGTGGCGGGCATGACGAACGCGGCGGACATGACGGACGCGACGAAAAGCGAACCCCTGGAAAAACCTTCGTCATTCCCGCGAAAGCGGGAATCCAGCGCGTAAACTCCGGCGCGGAGCGCCGCTGGTTTTTACCTCTCTCTTGAGGGAGGTGGCTCGCGCGACAGCGCGAATCGGAAGGAGTCGGGCGCTTGAGGAAGAAGCCAGGCGCTTAAACGCGGTAAACCGGGCTGGAAAATGGAGCGCGGGCGTTCCGCCCGCAAAAAAGCGGACGAAACAAGCGGGACGCCCGCGCTCCATTTTTGACGAACGAACTGAATTCCCGCCTATCAATGAAATGACGGGTTCTCTTTCGCTTTTCTCAGTGCCCTCCGTGGCAATACTTTTCGTTCTTGTTTTTCGTCGTGCCCGTCGTGGTCGATCGTTTTTCCCAGTTTTTTGTCGCGCCCGATTGCTTCTTCCTGGGTCACGGCTCGTCCGTCACCATGTAGCCGACGCCGCGCACGTTGCGGATGCGGCTGGCGCCGAGTTTGCGGCGTAGCGAATGGATGTGTACCTCGATGGCATTGCTTTCGATTTCTTCGTCCCAGCCGTACAGGCTCTCTTCGATCCGGGCGCGCGACATGGGGACGCCTGGTTGTTTCATCAGGGCGTGCAGCAACGAGAATTCGCGCTTGGAGAGCGCGACCGGACGGCCTTCGAGCGTCACGGCGTGCGCGGCCGGATCGAGCGACAGCGCGCCAGCCTCGATCAGCGGCGTCGCGCGGCCGCTCTTGCGGCGCGTCAGCGCGCGCACGCGCGCCGACAATTCGTCGAGATCGAAGGGCTTGACGAGGTAATCGTCCGCGCCGGCGTCCAGGCCCTTGACCCGGTCGGCGACGGAATCGCGCGCCGTGATGATCAGCACCGGCAGGGTCACGCCGGCGCGGCGCAGGCCGGAGAGCAATTCCAGCCCGCCCTTGCGCGGTAATCCGAGATCGAGAAGGATCAGTTCGTAGACGCCGTTGGCCAGGGCCAGTTCTGCGGCGGCGCCGTCGCGCGCCCAGTCGACGGTATAGCCGTCCTGCCTGAGACCGCGCTGGACGCCGGCCCCGATCATCGGATCATCCTCGACGAGCAACAAACGCATGGTGAGCATCCCGATCTGAAAACGCCCGATCCAAAACCCCCGATTCCATCGCCGATGAAAACGACGCCTTGACGGCTCCGGCGCGCCTTCGCGCCACGGACGATCCGGAAATGGAATGACCGTCCACATTCTACATTCCATTCGCGCGGGCTTCCTTTATAATCGTATTCCCGTTTCCGCTCCGCGCCCAACCGTGAATCCCGACCTCCGCAAGCTGCAGGCCTACCCGTTCGAAAAGCTGCGCCAGTTGATGGCTGGCGTGGTTCCGGACCCGCGATCGAAGGCCATCCGGCTGCACATCGGCGAGCCTCGGCACGAGACGCCGGTGTTCATCAAGGAAGCCTTGGTCGAAGGTCTGGGCGGGCTGGCGGCGTATCCCGCCACGTCCGGCCAGCCGGCCCTGCGGCAGGCGATCGCCGCCTGGATGAAGCGGCGCTACGCGGTCGACGCCGATCCGGAGTCCGGGATACTTCCGGTCAACGGTTCGCGCGAGGCGCTGTTTTCCTTCATGCAGGCGGCCATCGACCCAAGCCGCGGCGAGACGCCGCTGGTGGTTTGCCCCAATCCGTTCTATCAGATTTACGAAGGCGGCGCGTACCTGGCCGGCGCGGACGTGCGTTTCCTGAACACGGTGCGGGAGAACGGTTTCGCCTTCGATTACGAAAGCCTCGCGGAAGAGGAATGGCGGCGCGCGCAGTTGCTGATCGTCTGTTCACCGGCCAACCCGACCGGCAAGGTGCTGGATATCGACGACTGGGAGCGCCTGTTCGCGCTCTCGGATCGGTACGGTTTCGCCATCGCCTCCGACGAATGCTATTCCGAAATCTATTTCGACGAGGGCCGGCCTCCGCTCGGCGGCTTGCAGGCGGCGGCGCGTCTGGGCCGGAGTTTCGACCGGCTGGTCATGTTCTCCAGCCTCTCCAAGCGTTCCAACGTCCCCGGAATGCGTTCCGGATTCGTCGCTGGCGACGCGGCGATGCTCAAGGATTTCCTGCTCTACCGGACCTACCACGGCAGCGCCATGAGTCCGGCTTTCCAGGCCGCCAGCGTTGCCGCGTGGAAGGACGAGGCGCACGTCGTCGCCAACCGCGACCAGTACCGCGCGAAGTTCGCCGCCGTCGTGCCGATCCTTGAGAACGCGCTCGGCGCCGCGATGCCGGACGCCAGCTTCTATCTGTGGCTGAAGACACCGATCGCGGATACCGATTTCGCCCGCCGCCTCGCGGCCGAACAGAACGTCCATGTGCTGCCGGGCAGTTTCCTGGCGCGCGAGGCGCACGGCGTCAACCCCGGCGCCGGCCACGTGCGCGTCGCGCTCGTCGAGCCGCTGGCCGAATGCGTGGAAGCGGCCGGCCGGATTCAACGCTTCGTCAACTCCCTTTAGGAAAGCCAAATGCAGGAATTCCAACCGATCATCGAAGAAGCCTGGGAAAACCGCGCCGCGCTCCAGCCCGGAAGCGCGCCCGCCAGGGTGGGCGAGGCCATCGGCGGAGTGCTCGCCGCGCTCGACGCCGGAACGCTGCGCGTCGCCGAAAAAATCAATGGAGAATGGGTCACTCACCAGTGGATCAAGAAAGCCGTCCTGCTCTCCTTCCGCATCGAGGACAACGCGCCGATGGGCGATGACCCGATGCGCTATTTCGACAAAGTGCCCCTCAAGTTCGCCAAATATGACGCGGAGAAATTCCGCCGCGGCGGTTTCCGTGTCGTGCCGCCGGCCGTCGCCCGGCGCGGCGCTTTCATCGGCAGGAACGTCGTGCTGATGCCGGCCTACGTCAACATCGGCGCTTACGTCGACGAGGGCACGATGGTCGACACCTGGGCCACCGTCGGTTCCTGCGCGCAGGTCGGCAAGCGCGTCCACCTTTCGGGCGGCGTCGGCATCGGCGGCGTGCTCGAACCCTTGCAGGCCAACCCGACGATCATCGAGGACGACTGCTTCATCGGCGCGCGCTCGGAAATCGTCGAAGGCGTCATCGTCGGCGAAGGCTCGGTGATCTCGATGGGCGTCTACATCGGCCAGTCGACCCGGATTTTCGACCGCGAGACCGGCGAGATCGGTTATGGCCGCGTTCCGCCCGGCTCGGTCGTCGTTTCCGGCAACCTGCCGTCGAAGGACGGCCGCTACAGCCTTTATTGCGCGGTCATCGTCAAGAAGGTCGACGCCGGGACGCGGGCCAAGACGAGCATCAACGACCTGTTGCGCGGCGATTGATCCGCGATTCGTGAATAATTCGTGAATTCGCAATTCGCATCGACCACGGAGAACACGGAGGGCGCGAAGAAAAACCAGGAAATCCGGCAGTAGGCATGACGCGAAATTTTGAATAACATTCCATTCTCGTTTTTCTTCGTGCTTTCCGTATCCTCCGTGCTTTTCGTGTTTTTCGTGGGCAACCCCGTTTTTCCATTCTCTTCTGGCGTCCCCGTGGCGGAAACAACATGATCCTGGACCAATTCTTCCAACTGATGTCGGAAAAGCAGGCCTCCGACCTTTTCATCTCCGCCGGCATCCCCATCCACATCAAGATCCAGGGCAACACCATCCCGGTCAACAAGCAAAAGGCGATGGACCCGGCGACGATCGAAAAGATCGCCTACGAACTGATGACGCCCGAACAGGCCCGGACGTTCGAGGCGACGATGGAAATGAATCTTTCCTTCGGTGTGCCGAAGATCGGCAACTTCCGCATCAACCTGTTCCGCCAGCGCGCCTCGATCTCGATCGTCGTGCGTTTCATCCTCGGCAACATCCCGTCGCTCGACACCCTGAACCTGCCGCCGATCCTGGCCGAGCTGGTCATGGAGAAGCGCGGACTCATCCTGATCGTCGGCGCCACCGGATCGGGCAAGTCGACGACCATCGCCTCGATGCTCGATTACCGCAACGCCAACCGCAGCGGGCACATCCTGACCATCGAGGACCCGATCGAATTCCTGTTCAAGCACAAGAAATCGATCGTCAACCAGCGCGAACTCGGCATGGACACCCTGAGCTGGGAACACGCGCTCAAGAACGCCATGCGGCAAGCGCCCGACTGCATCCTGATCGGCGAAATCCGCGACAGGGAAACCATGCAGGCGGCCATTTCCTACGCGCAGACCGGCCACCTGTGCCTCGCCACGCTGCACGCCAACAACAGTTATCACGCCCTGAACCGCATCATCAACTTCTTCCCGCTGGAAAACCGGACGGCGCTGTATCTCGACCTCTCGTCCAGCCTCAAATCCATCGTTTCGCAACGCCTCGTCGAGCAGTCCAACAAGCAGCGGCGGCCGGCCGTCGAAGTGCTGCTCAACACCCGCCACATCCAGGACCTGATCGAGCGCGGCGAGATACTGGCCATCAAGGAAGCGATGGAACAGAGCCTCGCGCCGGGGTCGCAGACTTTCGAGCAGGATCTCTTCCGCCTTTACAGGGAAGAAGTCATCACCCTGGACGAGGCGCTGGCCAACGCCGACTCGCCGACCAATCTGTCCTGGCTGATCAACAATTCCGGAATCACCCAGGAAAAACAACCGGAAGAAAAGAACGAGCCGCCCATGGATTTCACGGAAATCGGCGACAACGGCAGCTTCTTCAAGGAATTCGCCCTGAACCTCGACACCGGGGACGACAATGCCGTCTGACCCGCCGGACGGGGCGGCGCTCGGCCTCGCCGAACGGCTGATCGCCTGCCCGTCCGTGACGCCGGACGACGGCGGCTGCCTCGCCATCGTCGAAGAACGCTTGCGGCGAATCGGCTTCGCCGTCGAACGCATCGACCGGGGAAAAGTCGCCAACCTCTGGGCGCGCCGGGGCACGGACGGGCCGCTGTTCTGCTTCGCCGGCCACGTCGACGTCGTCCCGCCCGGCCCCGGCGAATCGTGGCGCAGCCCGCCGTTCGAACCGACGCGCCGGGACGGCTTTCTGTACGGGCGCGGCGCGGCGGACATGAAAGGCTCGATCGCCGCGTTCGTCGCGGCCGCCGAAACCTTCGTCGCCGAACATCCCGGCCACGCTGGATCGATCGCCGTGCTGCTCACCTCCGACGAGGAAGGCGACGCCGTCGACGGCACGGCGGCCGTCGTCGAGGCGCTGCGCCGGCGCGGCGAAATCATGGACTTCTGCCTGGTCGGCGAACCGACGGCCGCCGTCCGGCTGGGCGACACGGTGAAAAACGGCCGGCGCGGCTCGCTTTCGGGCGCGCTCACCGTCAAGGGCGTCCAGGGGCACATCGCCTATCCGCAACTCGCCAGAAACCCGATCCACCTCGCCGCGCCGGCCATCGCCGAACTCGCGGCCACCGTCTGGGACGCGGGCAACGAACACTTCCCGCCGACGACCTGGCAGATTTCCAACATCCACGGCGGCACGGGCGCCGTCAACGTGATTCCCGGCCACGTCGACATCCAGTTCAATTTCCGCTTCTCGACCGCCAGCACGCCCGAACATCTGCAATCCCGCGTCCGCGCCCTCCTCGACCGCCACGGCCTCGACTACGAACTGACCTGGACGCTCGCCGCCCGGCCCTTCCTGACCGGCCGCGGAACGCTGGTCGACGCCGCGCGCCGGGCCATCCGCGACGAAACCGGCCTCGAAACGGAACTGTCGACCAGCGGCGGCACGTCCGACGGCCGCTTCATCGCCGAAATCTGCCCGCAAGTGATCGAACTCGGCCCCGTCGGCGCCAGCATCCACAAAATCGACGAATGCGTCGAAATCGCCGCGCTCGCCCGCCTTTCGGCAATCCACCGACGCATCCTCGAACAGCTTTTGAACCAACCGTCCACGGCGGAAGGCAGGAACGAAAAACTTTAACCGCGAAAGACGCGACGAAAAACAAGAGCGAAAAGCATCAACCACGACGAACACGGCGGGCATGGCGAAAAGCGAAGAAAGAATCCGTCATTCCCGCATTCGCGGGAATGACGGATTTTCCGTGAATGACGATGGTGATGGGAGCGGTGAAGGCGACGATGGACTGAATACCAGTTTATCAAGGCAATAATAGGTTCTTTCCTTGTTTTTCGCCGCGCTCGCCGTGGTCAAGCCGGTTTTCGGCTACCCGCCAATGTACGACATCTCGATCTTTCTTGCCGGCAATCCGCTGGCGTCGCGGCGCAGTTGCGAGTAGCGGTCGCCACGACGCGCCCAGACGCCGGCGATGCGCCGGCGCAATCCTTCGTCGTCCTCGCCGTCGCGCAACGGGGCGCGCAGGTCGGCGCCTTCGCCGGCGAACAGGCAGGTGTAGAGCTTGCCGTCGGTGGAGAGGCGCAGGCGGCCGCATTCATGACAGAAGGCTTGCGTCACCGAGGCGATGACGCCGATCTCGCCGCCGCCGTCGGCGAATCGCCAACGCTCCGCCACTTCGCCCGCGCGGGCGGGTTCGAGCGGACGCAGCGGGAATTCCCGGCCGATGCGCGCCAGGATTTCGCCGGCGGAGACCACGTCGTCGAGACGCCAGCCGTTGGTGCTGCCCACGTCCATGTATTCGATGAAGCGCAGGATGACGCCGCTGCGGCGGAAATGCCGGACGAGCGGCAGGATTTCGCCGTCATTGACGCCGCGCTTGACGACGGCATTGACCTTGATCGGCGTCAGCCCCGCCTCGCGCGCGGCGGCAATGCCCGCGAGCGCGTCGGCGATCGAGGCCGCGCCGCCCGTCATGCGCCGGAAGATCGAATCGTCGAGCGCGTCGAGGCTGATGTTTACGCGATCGAGGCCCGCTTCCCTGAGCGCGCGCGCTTTTTTCGCCAGCAGGATGCCGTTGGTGGTCATCGCGAGTTCGACGGGCGTTCCGTCCTCGCCGCGCAAGCCGGCCAGCATTTCCACCAGGCGCTCGACGCCGCGGCGCAGGAGCGGCTCGCCGCCCGACAGGCGAATCTTGCGCGCGCCGAGCGCGACGCATTGCCGGGCGACGCGGACGATTTCCTCGAAACTCAGGAGGTCGGCGTGGCGCAGAAAAACGAAATCCCGCCCGAAGATTTCGCGCGGCATACAGTAGACGCAGCGCAGATTACAGCGGTCGGTGACGGAAACGCGCAGGTCGCGCAAGGGCCGCCGCAAGGCGTCGAGGGCGCGCGGAACCGGAGGTGCGTCACGCTTTCCCGAATTCACTTTGGTTTCTGGTTCTTTTCGATCGGTCTGACACGCTCAAGGCGGTCAATGAGCTTTCACGAGACTTCTTTTACGCTATCCGGGAAAGACACGGGTTGATAAAGGATGAAGGGGGGTTCGCCTTCGGGTTTTATGGTGAAACGGAACGTGGAAGTCGATGCGTTTTTGGCGTACAGCCAAGGCGTCGAGGTTCGATTGGCCGGTACGCCCGCCGTGCGCCCCGCCCAGAGTCCATCCTTCAAAACAGGGGCGTTGTCCTGAACGAGAACGAGGAAACTCTTGTCCGGCAAAACCTCTTCGACCATGACGCTTTCGAGCTTCTTGAGCGATGGCTTCGCCGAGAAGTTGAAATACCAGATGAGTTGAGCTTGTTGATTGTCTTGATCGGCTGCTGTGATAAATCCCGCGTATTCAATTTTCACCCGGTCGTTTTCGGCGGGCCTGTTGCTCTGGAAAGAAGCGCACGCCGCGAGAGCCAGACAAACACACCAAAGAACGCTTCTCTTCATGTTCAGATTGAAAGACATCCCTGTCTCCTGAATTTACCTGGGCCGGAAAATGTCCTGCGATATGCCCTCGGAAACGCCGACGCCCTGGTCGATTCGCGGCAGCTGGTGCGCGACGCCCTTGTGGCAGTCGATGCAGGTCTGGCCGGAAGCCAGGCCCTCCGTGTGCTGATTGACGGAGCGATACCCCTGCGCGGCATAGTCGAAGGCGTTGGCGTCATGACAATTGCGGCATTCGCGCGAATCGTCGTCCTTCATCCGCTCCCACACGCGCTGCGCCATCGCCGGGCGGCGGGCCTCGTATTTCTCCGGCGTGTCGATGGTGCCGAGGATGTTGTGCATGAGATCGCTGGACGCCCTGATCTTGGCGGCCATCTTGGGCGCGAATTCCTCCGGCACGTGGCAATCCGGGCAGGTCGCCTTCACGCCGCCGCGGTTGGCGTAATGGATGGTGCGCTGGTATTCGTCATAATTGGTCTTCATCTCATGGCAGGAAATGCAGAAGGCCTCGGTGTTCGTCCAGTCCATCGTCGTATTGAAAACGGCGACGAACGCGACGCCGATGACGAAGGCAAGGACGATGCCCGCCGAGAGGAAACGGCGGCATTGGCCGATGATCGAGCGGATCATGTCGTCACCTCGCTGTCAGCGCGCGCTCGGCCGCTGATACGTGCTGGCGACCAAGGGCTTGGCGTCGACCTGCGGCACGTGGCATTGCAGGCAGAAATAACGGCGCGGCGAAATGTTGGCGAGATCCTGCCCACCGGCGCTCTGGAAATGCGTTTGCGAAACCTTGGTGGCCTTCTCCTTGCGGTAGTTTTCCCAGGAGTGGCAGTCCAGGCACTTGTTGAAGTTTTTGGTGACCGGATAGTTGTCCACCGCGTGCGACACCAGCGGCGGCTGCTGCGTGAAATCGCGTTCGAGCGGCGTGCTCTCGATCGCTTTCTTGAGCGCGTCGCCGGAATCGGGAGAAGCCGAATCGATCGGCGCGCCGCGCAGGGTGGCGAGGCCGCCGGTATCGGCGGCGATGGCGGGAAGCGTGACGGGCATGACGGGCAGCAGCGCCGCCGCCAGCAGGGCGGCCCGGAAAACAACAAGGAGACGGCTTTTCATGATGAACTCCTCTGGTCGAAACGATGAGTCAGATTGAAGACCCGCTGGCCGCAAACGTCGATGCAGCGGCCGCAGGTGGTACACAGGGCGTCGCGGATGACGGGGCTTTCCTGCCCCGCTTTCTTGACGGCCGGCCGGATGACCTGAGGCTCCGGGCAGACGGCGAAACAGTCCATGCAGTCGTTGCAGGCGTCGCGCCCCGGCGCGGCCACCCGCAGGAGCGCGGTCTTGCCGAGCAGGCCGTAGAACGCGCCCATCGGGCACAAATGCCCGCACCAGCCGCGACTGGCGACCAGCAGGTCGTAGAAAAACACGGCGGCGAGAAACCAGAGGCCGGCGCCCATGCCGAACAGCAGGCCGCGATGGGCGATCGACACGGGATTGACCCATTCCCACGCCAGGCTGCCGGTGGCGGCCGCGGCGATGAGCGTGCCGGCCAGCAGCCAGTAGCGGCTGCGCGCGTCGGGCGCGTGGCCCGCCTTGATTTCGAGACGCCGCCGCAGCCAGCCGGCGGCGTCGGTGATCATGTTGACCGGGCAGACCCAGGCGCAGAACACCCGTCCGCCGGCAAGCAGGTAGAAAGCCGCGAGGATGAGCGCGCCGGTCACGGCGGTGGCGGCGGGAACGAAACCCGCCGCCAGCATCTGCATGAGGAGGTAGGGGTCGGTGAGCGGCAAAACGTCGAGGATCAGGCTGGACGAGAGATTGCCCTTGACGATCCAGACGCCGAACCAGGGGCCGGCCAGGAAAGCGGCGAGGACGCCCGCCTGGCAGGCGCGCCGCCGCAGCAGCCATTTGTGCGCCGCGAGCCAGCCCTTGGCGGCGACGGCGTCCCGGCCGGGCCGGGCGGCTTTGCGGGAGGCGGCCTGGGACGGACTCATGGCTTCCACCTCGAATCGATTCCGGCCGGATTTTCACCGGGCGCGGGCGGTGGCGCATCGTCGACGCGCGTATCGCCATATGCCTTGCCTTCCAGCCCGCGCACCGGCAGTTCCACCTGTTCGCCGATGAGCGATCCGCCGTGCTTCTCGCGTTCTTCCCAGCCCTTGCGGTAATGCCCGCCGAGACGGCCCCGCGCCAGTGCGAACGGCAGCACCCGGATCGCCGCTTCTTCCAGCACGCAGGCTTTTTCGCACTTGCCGCAGCCGGTGCAATGCTCGGAATGCACGGTCGGCAACAGCATGGCGTGACGGTCGGAGCGGGCGTTGTGCTGCCTCTCCAGCGTGATCGCTTGGCCGATCGCCGGGCAGACGCGATAGCACACGTCGCAGCGCAGGCCCAGGAAATTGAGGCAGGTTTCGTGGTCGACGAGCACCGCCAGTCCCATGCGCGCCCTGGCGATGTCGGTGAGTTTCGGGTCGAGCGCGCCGGTGGGGCAGTTCGGCAGGCAAGGAATGTCGTCGCACATCTCGCAGGGAACGTCCCGCGCGATGAAGTACGGCGTTCCCGTCGGCACCGGGTCGCCCGGCGCGGCGAGCCTCAGGGCGTCATACGGGCAGTCGCGCACGCACAGGCCGCAGCGCGTGCAGGCGGCGAGGAATTCGTCCTCCGGCAGCGCGCCCGGAGGGCGCAGCGCCAGCGCCGGCACGCCGCGAGCCTGGCGCGCGTAGAGGCCGGCGCCCATCGCCAGCAGGCAGCCGCTCCCCGCCGCCCCCGCCATGCCGGCGAGGAACTTGCGGCGCGCCGGCGAGACACGGGACATCCCCGGCGCGCCGGCGCGTTCGGAAGGCTTCGCGGCGTTCATGGCCCGTTGCGTTCCCTTCAGGCTTTCACCACCTTGACCGCGCACTTCTTGAAGTCCGTTTCCTTCGAGAGCGGGCAGGTAGCGTCGAGCGTGAGCTTGTTGACGAGCTTCGCCTCGTCGAAGAAGGGCACGAACACCAGGCCCAGCGGCGGTTTGTTGCGGCCGCGCGTTTCGACCTGCGCGACGATTTCGCCCCGGCGGGAGATTATCTTGACCTTCATGCCGCGTTGCAGCTTGCGTTCCCTGGCGTCGTCCGGGTGCATGAAGACGACGGCTTCCGGCACGGCGCGGTGCAGTTCGGGCACGCGCTGGGTCATCGAGCCGGTATGCCAGTGTTCGAGCACGCGGCCGGTACACAGCCAGAGGTCGTATTCCTTGTCCGGGGCCTCGGCGGGCGGCGCGTAGGGCAGGGCGAAAATGTTGGCCTTGCCGTCCTTCTGGCCGTAGAAACTGATGTCCTCGCCCTTCTTCACATAGGGGTCGTAGCCCTCGCGGTAGCGCCACAGCGTCTCCTTGCCGTCGACCACCGGCCAGCGCAGGCCGCGCGCCTTGTGATAGACGTCGAAGTCCGTCAGGTCGTGGGCATGGCCCCGGCCGAAGGCGGCGTATTCCTCGAACAGCCCTTTTTGCACGTAATAACCGAAATGCTCGGTTTCGTCGTTGATGTAATCCGCGATGGCGTGCGCGTTGACCCTGGCGGCTTCCTCTTTCGGGAATTTGTTCGCCACGCCGTTGGCGTAGAGCACGTCGTAGAGCGTCTTGCCGCGATATTCCGGCTTCTTGGCGATCAGTTCCTCGGGCCAGACGTCCTCGACCTTGAAATGTTTGGAGAACTCCATGTATTGCCAGAGATCGGAACGCGCCTCGCCCGGCGCCTTGACCTGCTGCCGCCAGAACTGGGTGCGCCGCTCGGCGTTGCCGTAAGCGCCTTCCTTTTCCGCCCACATGGCCGTCGGCAGGATCAGGTCGGCGGCCATCGCGGAGACCGTCGGGTAGACGTCGGAGACCACGACGAAGGCGGCGGGATTGCGCCAGCCCGGATAAATCTCGCCGTTGATGTTCGGCCCGGCCTGCATGTTGTTGGTGGTCGAGGTCCAGTAGCACTTGAGCTTGCCGTCCTTAAGGCCGCGGCTTTGCGCCACGGCGTGCAGGCCCACCCAGGGCGGAATCGTTCCCTCCGGCAGTTGCCATTGTTTTTCGGCCAGCCCCCGGTGCGCCGGGTTGCCGACCACCATGTCGGCGGGCAGCCGGTGCGCGAAGGTGCCGACCTCGCGCGCCGTGCCGCAGGCCGACGGCTGCCCGGTGAGCGAGAACGGCCCGCAGCCGGGGATGGAAATCTTGCCGGTCAGGAGGTGGATGTTGTAGAGCATGTTGTTGACCCAGGTGCCGCGCGTGTGCTGGTTGACGCCCATCGTCCAGAAGGAGACGACTTTCTTTTTCGGATCGGCGTAAAGCTCGGCCAGTCTCTTGAGTTTGTCGGCGGGAACGCCGGAGAGTTGAACCGTCTTTTCCAGCGTGTATTCGGAGACGAATCTGGCGTAATCCTCGAACGTCATGGGTTCCGCCGCGCCCGTGTCGCCCTTGGGCTTGCCGTCGGCGCCCGGATAGCCGTTCTGGGTGGCGTCTTTTTCGAGCGCGTGGTTGGGGCGCAGCCCGTAGCCGATGTCGGTGACGCCTTTCTTGAAATTGATGTGCTTGTCGATGAAATCCTTGTTGGCCTTGCCCGACGCGATGATGTGGTGGGCGATGTAGTTCAGGATGGCGAGGTCCGACTGGGGAATGAAGGTCATCGCGTTGTCGGCCAGCTCATAGGAACGGTGCTCGTAGGTCGACAGCACGTGCACCTCGCAAGCGTCGTGGGTCAGCCGGCGGTCGGTCACGCGCGACCACAGCACCGGGTGCATTTCCGCCATGTTGGAACCCCAGAGCACGAAGGCGTCGGTGTTCTCGATGTCGTCGTAGCAGCCCATCGGCTCGTCGATGCCGAAGGTGCGCATGAAGCCGACCACGGCGGAAGCCATGCAATGGCGGGCGTTCGGGTCGATGTTGTTGGAGCGGAAGCCCGCCTTCATCAGCTTGACGGCGGCGTAGCCTTCCCAGATCGTCCATTGCCCGGAGCCGAACATGGCGATGGACGCGGGGCCGGCCGCCTTGTCCTTCAGGGCTTCCTTCCATTTCTCGGCCATGACGCCGAAGGCTTCATCCCACGACACCGGCGTAAAATCGCCGTTCTTGTCGTACTTGCCGTCCTTCTTGCGCAGAAGGGGCTGCGTGAGCCTGTCCTTGCCGTACATGATCTTGGAAAGGAAATAGCCCTTGATGCAGTTCAGGCCGCGATTCACGGGCGAATCCGGGTCGCCCTGCGTGGCGACGAGCCTGCCGTTCTGCACGCCGGCCAGCACCGAACAGCCGGTTCCGCAGAAGCGGCAGGGAATCTTGTCCCAGCGGATGTTCCTGTCGGCGGACTGGGCCAGCGCGGCCGCCGGGAGCGAGAAGCCGGCGACCGAGGCCGCCGCGGCGACGGCTTGGGTTTTCAGGAAGTCACGACGATCCATGCTCATTTCAGTTCTCCTCGAACGTAAGCGCTTCATCCGAATATTCGTAGGCAAGGGTGGTGGACATGACGTTCGCCAGTTGGTGAACGTGCAGGATGGAATCGGAGACGGCGTGGCCGGGGCCGTCCTCCAGCAAAACGATCATTCGCCCGTCGCCGCTGTCGGCCGCCACGCTGGCGCCGGGCACCGCGCCCACCGCCGCCCGGATTTCGGCGGCGTGGCGGGGCAGGAATTTGAGCACGAGACTGACGATTCTCACGCGCCCGTTCCTTCGTGGCATGAATGGAATCGCCTCGTCGCTCCCCGGCGAGGCAGGCGGCGGCTTGTCGGAAACATGCGGGGATTCATGCTCAAATTTTCTCCGGGTTGTGTTTCTGTTTCGAGAAAGCATCGCGCTTTATTTGATTCACGTCAATACCCGGCTAAACTTGCGCCTGCGTAATCCGATTTGGCTCGTTTCATGCTCGCAGTTTCCAATCTCGAATGTATCCGTGGCGGCCGGCGGCTTTTCGCCGGGGCCGGATTTCGTCTCGGCGCGAGCGAGCTGCTTTACCTGCAAGGCCCGAATGGCGCGGGCAAGACCAGTCTGCTGCGCATGTTGTGCGGACTGCTGCCTCCCGAAACCGGGGAGATTCGCTGGCGCGGGCAGCCGATCGCCCGGCTCGGCGAAGCGTATCGGCGTGAACTGTGTTTCCTCGGCCACCACGACGCGATCAAGGAAGAACTCACGCCGTTCGAAAACCTGATGCTCTCCGCCCGGCTGGCCGGCGCGCCGCTCGGCGAGGACCAGGCGCTCGGCGCGCTGGCGCGGCTGGGTCTCGCGGGACGCGAGGATCTGGCCTGCCGCTACCTGTCGCGGGGGCAGAAGCGCCGCGCCGCGCTCTCGCGGCTGGCCGTCGACCGGCGGCCGCTGTGGCTGCTCGACGAGCCGTTCGCGGCGCTCGACGCGGCGGCGGTCGATGAGGTCGCCGCGCTGATCGGCGCGCATCTCTCCGGCGGCGGATTGGCCGTGCTCACCACCCATCAGCCGGTGGAAATCGCCGCCGGCGCGGTTTGGCGGCTGACGCTCGCCGACGGAGCAAGGCCATGCTGCGGGTGATCACGGCCGTCATCGCCCGCGATTTGCGCCTCGCGTTGCGGCGGCGCGCCGACATCGCCGCGGCGCTGTTCTTTTTCGTCATCGTCGTCAGCCTGTTCCCGCTCGGCGTCGGGCCGGAGCCGGAACGGCTGCGCGAAATCGCGCCCGGCGTGCTGTGGGTGGCCGCGCTCCTGGCGGCGCAGCTCTCGCTGCCGCGCCTCTTCGCCGACGATTTCCGCGACGGCGCGCTCGAACAGCTGGCGCTGACGCCCCCGCCGCTGGAGCTGGTCGCGCTTGGCAAGATCGTCGCGCACTGGCTGGTTTCCGGCTTGCCGCTCGCCCTGCTGGCGCCGCTGCTGGGACTTCAGTTCGGACTCTCCGGCGAGGCGCTGGCCATGCTGGCCGCCGCGCTCTTCATCGGCACGCCGGCCCTGTCGGGAATCGGCGCGATCGGCGCGGCGCTCACCCTTGGCGTGCGCGGCGGCGGCGTGCTCGTATCGCTGCTGATCCTGCCCCTGTATACTCCGGTGCTGATCTTCGGCGCCGGCGCCGTCGAGGCGACCGTCGCCGGCATCGGCGCGCAGGCGCATCTTTCGCTCCTGGCGGCGTTGACGCTGGCCGGCGTGTTCTTCGCCCCCTGGCCGGTCGCCGCGGCCCTGCGGATCGCCCTGGAATGAAAGTCATTCGATGAACTGGTACCGTTTCGCCAGCCCGCAAGCCTTCTATCCCCTGGCCGGGCGGATGATTCCGTGGTTCTGGGCGCTGGCCGCGATATTCGGCATCGCGGGCCTCGTTGTCGGCTTTCTCGTCGCGCCGGGCGACGCGCGGCAGGGCGAGGGCTACCGCATCATCTTTTTGCACGTGCCGGCCTCGTGGATGTCGATGTTCATCTATCTGGTGATGGCGTTCTGGGCCGGCCTCGGACTCATCTTCAATTTCCGTCTGTCGCACATGATGGCCAGGGCGCTCGCGCCGACCGGGGCGATGTTTGCCTTTCTCTCGCTATGGACCGGCTCGCTGTGGGGCAAGCCCATGTGGGGAACGTGGTGGGCGTGGGACGCGCGGCTCACCTCCGAGCTGATCCTGCTCTTTCTCTACGTGGGTTTCATCGCCCTGCAAGCGGCGATCGATGATCCGCGCCGCGCGGACAGGGCCGGCGCCATCCTGGCGCTGGTCGGCGTGGTCAACATCCCGATCATCTATTTCTCGGTGAAATGGTGGAATACCTTGCACCAGGGGTCGTCGGTCAACCTGGCGAAATCGTCGATGGCCGCGACCATGCTCTGCGGCATGTTGCTGTGCGCGCTCGCCTGCTGGATGTACGCCATCGCCGTGTCGCTCGCGCGCGCGCGCCGGATCATGATCGAGCGCGAGAAAGATACGCTTTGGGTGAGGGAGGAGGTAATGAAAGAAGCAAAAGGTGGAATGTGAAAAATGAAAAGTGAAACGTGAAAACCGACCCGGTTTTCCCACGTTTCACTTTTCACGTTTCACCTTTCACGGCCTCCGAAAATGTACTGGAACAGCCTCTCCGATTTTTTCGCAATGGGCGATCATGGCCTCTACGTCTGGGGATCGTTCGCCGTCATGGCGGCACTGATGATCCTGGAGCCGGTCCTGCTGGCGCGCGGCCGTAAAAAACTGCTGGAGCGCCTGCGGCGGCAGTACCGCGCCGAAGCGATCGAGCGGGAATCCCCGCGCCGCGCCGGAACGCCGGAGGCGCGCCCATGAAGAGCCGTCACCAGCGCCTGCTGCTGATCCTGGCCGGCCTCGCCGTGCTCGCCGCCATCGCGGCGCTCGTGCTCAACGCTTTCCAAGGCAACCTCGTCTTCTTCTTTTCGCCGGCCGAGGTCGCGGCCGGCCAGGCGCCGAAAGACAGAATGTTCCGCGTCGGCGGTCTGGTCAAGGAAGGTTCCATCCGCCGCGAAGCCGACGGCGTGACGCTGGTTTTCATCGTGACCGACACGGAAAAGGAATTGCCCGTGCGCTACAAGGGCATCCTGCCCGACCTCTTCCGCGAGGGCAAGGGCGCGGTGGTCCAGGGCCGCATCGGCGGCGACGGCGTCTTCGCCGCCACCGAGGTGCTGGCCAAGCACGACGAAAACTACACGCCGCCGGAAGCCGCGCAGGCGGTCGGCGACGCGCGGAAGCGGAGAGAAGCGATCGAAGCGACGGCGAAAACCCTGCAAAAGTAATGTCATCGGCTTCCCGTCATTCCGGCGCGGGCCGGAAAAAACGGGAAGAACGAAAACCCAACCACGGAGGCCGCGGAGATCGTCCGCGCCCCCACACCCCGGACATGTCCGGCTGGTGTTCCGCGGCGGTACAGCGACAAGCCAGCCGCCCCGCCCCGCCAGTTTATAGTCCAGCTGGCGGCGAAATTCGGACCAGCCTTGGTCGAGGACGGACTTGTTCAGTCCTGATTTCGCCCACACATTTTTACCCGGCGCGGCGGCCGTGCCAGATGCGGAACGGGACAGGTTCTTCACCCGCAAATCCTCTATACAGACCATCGCGTGATTTTTGCTGATGTCGGTTGAGCATTTGTGCAGATAGTCCCGCCGCACGTTGCCGATGCGGGCGTGGAGCTTCCGGACTTTGGCTTTCGCTTTTTCCCGGTTGCTGCTGAATTTCTGTTTCCGGCTCATCGCCCGTTGATAACGGGCAAGCCGCTGCTCATGCTTTCTGAAACTGGACAGCGGTTCATGAAACGAACCATCCGGGAGCGTGGCGAAGCGGGCAATGCCCATGTCCACGCCGACCGCGCGGTTCGCTTCGGGCATGGGAGAGGACATCGCGGTACTGGCGATGGCCGCCGATGACTTCCCTTATCTCGAAGCCGCCAAGGATGAAGTCGGCGCCCCCCGACAGGTGGGTGCCGAGATACAAGGAACTGCGCCGCGCCGCGCGCATGAGCGGGCCGCGCGGCATGGGCCGCCTGTATGACAGCGCGGCGGCCGCGCTCGATCTGCCCGAAGAATGGCAAGCGTTTTCCGGGAAATCGCTGGCGACTTACGAACGCCACCGCGCCCGCTACCCGCAATCGAAGTACCAAAAGCAAAACGACGTATTCGACCTCATCGCCTCCTACAGCGCCACGCTTGACGAAGTCTACAAATCGGCGACGGCCAGGAACGCCCAGGTCAAAAAACTCATGGCGGAAATCGACGGCGCCAACGACCCGGCGGCCAAGGCCGATCTTGCCAACCGGCTGATAAACGAACAAAACGCCATCCAGTCCTCTCGGCAAACCCTCGCCGTCCTGGAAGCCCGGCACCGGGAAGAACTCGAAACGGCGCAAGCCGAAGCCCGGCGCGAATTCATGTGCAAGGAATTCAAGAGAGAGGGCTGCTGATTTTGGAAACCCGCGCGCGACTCCGCGAACGCTTCATCGCGCTCACCCGCGATGAAGCGCGCGAAGCGGCGGCCGCCGACAGCGCGGCGATTGAAAAG
>JAIRPF010000109.1 GCA_031257115.1 Accumulibacter sp. | reverse complement strand
TGGGCGCTCCGGTGGTCGAGATCAACGGTGCCGCAGTCGATGCGGTAAAACAGGTCTTAGCCCGACTAAACGCCCACGGACTGCATTTCGCATTTCTCGATCCATTCGATCTGGCGGCGTTGAACTTCGACATCATCGTCGCACTGTCAACGCTCAAGCGCATCGACATGCTGGTTCACATTAGCCAGATGGACTTGCCACCTTGCGCACGGGCTTCGATGTGCCGGAGGTGTTCGACGACGGGTTCTCTCTGGTGCAACTCAAGTCGCTCACCCTGCTGAGCCCGGACGGCGACCTGAAGATCGAATGCACGGCAATGCAGGCCAGCCAGCAGCGCTCGGTGCATGAGCTGCTGAAGGAGAAGCTTCCCGGCCCACTGGAAGGCCAGTGGGCGGTGACGGCGGCGCAGGTCAATCTCTACTATCCGCTCGAGCCGGGCCGGACGCGTTCCCGGGTGGTTCCCATCGAGATCACCAGCCGGGGGCGGCTCAATCTGCACAAGTTCGACAACAAGCTGCAGGCGCAATTGGAGCGCTACCTCGTCAAGGTCGGCATCCTACAAAAGGGGCAGACCTTGAGCGCACAGGAGTTGCCACCGGAGGCGGACGCGATCAGTTCCTCGTCGGTATTCGAGGATTGATCGATGGCGGCGCACGATGCCTGGGCCTTGGTCTGCCGCCTATTCGCAGGCGGAACGCCCGTGCTGCGCGCCACGCTGTCGCCACGCGATGTCGCCGTGCTGCCCGTTCTGGGTAAAGCGGTCAAGCCGACGATGGTGGATCAATCGTTCGTGCTCTGCCCGCACTGCCAGCAGCATCGGGTGCAGGTCTGGGGTGACGGCAGAGGGGGACGGACGTGCCGTTGCCCGGACTGCGGGCTCGTGGCCGTCGAAGCGAACGACGGAACGGCGCTGGCCTTGGACGAGGACTGGCTTCGGCAGAAGATACGACTCGCGCTCGGCATCGAGAGCCACGACGGCATCGATGATCTGGGCGATGGCGTGTGGCACCTTGGTGATGCCCGCCGGTCGCCCGTCCTGCTCGCCCGCGATCTGACGCGCGTGCTGCAAGAACCCGCGTTGTTGGATCGGGTGCGCGTGGCGGGCGGCGCCATCCGGGTGATCACGCCCAGGCCGCGCACGACGCGCGGATCGCCATTCGGCGTGGGCATCGAGTGGCTGGCACTGGAGGAGCGCTTCACGTTCTACGGCGGTGGGATCGCACTCGTCGGCACACCATTACCGGCCGCACAACAGACCGTCGCCGATCCGGCCACGCCGGTGTACGGGCCGTTTTCGGCGGACTTCAAGTGGGCGACGCTGCCGGATATCAGTGGCACATCGATCCGATTCACCGACGGTCAGGCCAAGATGTTCGAGGCGCTATGGTCGTTCAAAGGAAAAGCCACGAC
Source organism: Accumulibacter sp. (assembly GCA_031257115.1). Taxonomy (GTDB): domain Bacteria; phylum Pseudomonadota; class Gammaproteobacteria; order Burkholderiales; family Rhodocyclaceae; genus Propionivibrio. Next base: position 10,180 of record JAIRPF010000109.1, on the reverse strand, counting down.
GGCGGATCGGATCATGCAACGTGCTGGCCTGGATAGCGCCAAGCCGAGCGACATGTTCAAGATCAAGGCGAAGGACAAGGGCAAGCCAGAACCTGCGGCGCAGCACGCGGCCTACAGCGCGCTCGTGGTCACGCAGCAACGTGCAGGGTTGTACTCGATGCCATGCGCAGCAGGTGCATCAGCGTGATCCCTCAGACATCAAGACGGGAGATCTCTATGGCATAAGCCCAATACCAGATGCGCCCAGGCTCGCGCTGATTTCCAGAGCCTGCACTTTTTTCATCTCTTGGAGTATTTGAAATGACCGGAAAGAACCAATGGGTTGTACCCGTCAATGGCGGCGATCAGTGGGGCGTGCGCGGAGAAGGCAACGACCGCATCACATCCATCCATGACACGCAGCAAGAGGCGATTGACCGCGCGCGGGGCATCGCCATCAACCAACAGAGTGAGTTGTTCATCCAAGGCCGAGACGGGCAGATCCGTGAGCGCAACAGCTACGGCAACGATCCGTACCCGCCCAAAGGATGACTCTGGGGCTGGCCTCGCCACCTTGCGGGTTGATGCACGACTCTGCTCGTGCAAACACGCAGGCAAACCACTCCTGATGGCACGCGCACAAGTATTTGGTGAACAACACCGACTGCGTGTGCCACGGCTTCGAGGTTGGCGCAGGTTTCGAGAGAAGATAGGGCGGAACAGGGGCGAACCGGGCGGGTCATGCTGCCTCTGTCCGGAACGGCTGGCACACGCAGAACGGCACGGAAGCCGCGAATGAAAACGCCCAACCGAGAACGGTTGGGCGCTGAATAGTGGTGGCCAGGGGCAGAATCGAACTGCCGACACGCGGATTTTCAGTCCGCTGCTCTACCAACTGAGCTACCTGGCCGGTAAAGCGACATATTATAACGAGCCGTTTTGTTCACGTCAAAAACTCGAATCCTTGGCGGTCATGCAAAACGGCGGCGCGGAAATGAGATTGACAAAGGGGATGAACAAAGGGGGATAGACAAAGCCCCGCCCGGAATCCCAGCGCGGGGCTTTTTCGTGCAAGAGCGGGAATCGGCGAGCGTTGGCCCGCCGACGCCCATCTGGGATTACATCATGTCCATGCCGCCCATTCCACCCATGCCGCCCATTCCGCCCGGCATACCACCGGCCGCCGGTTTCTCTTCCACGAGTTCGGCGACCATGCAGTCGGTGGTCAGCATCAGGCCGGCGATCGACGCGGCGTTTTGCAGCGCGGTGCGGGTGACCTTGGTCGGATCGAGGACGCCCATTTCGACCATGTCGCCGTATTCACCCGTGGCGGCGTTGAAGCCATAGTTGCCCTTGCCGTTGATTACGGCATTGACGACGACGGACGGTTCGCTGCCCGCGTTGGCGACGATTTCGCGCAGCGGTTGCTCGATGGCACGCAGGACGATCTTGACGCCAGCGGTCTGGTCGTGGTTGTCGCCCTTCAGTTCGCCGATGGCGGTGCGGGCGCGCAGCAGCGCGACGCCGCCTCCGGCCACGATGCCTTCCTCGACGGCGGCGCGGGTCGCGTGCAATGCGTCCTCGACGCGCGCTTTCTTTTCCTTCATTTCGACTTCGGTTGCCGCGCCGACCTTGATCAGCGCCACGCCGCCAGCCAGCTTGGCGACACGTTCCTGCAATTTTTCCTTGTCGTAGTCGGAAGTCGACTCTTCGATTTGCAGGCGAATCTGCTTGACGCGGCCTTCGATGTTGGCGGCGGCGCCGGCGCCGTCGATGATCGTGGTGTTTTCCTTGCCGATTTCGATGCGCTTGGCTTGGCCGAGTTCGGCGAGCGTCGCTTTTTCGAGGGTCAGGCCGACTTCTTCGGCGATGACCTGGCCGCCGGTCAGGATGGCGATGTCTTCGAGCATGGCCTTGCGGCGGTCGCCGAAGCCCGGCGCCTTGACGGCGCAGGTCTTCAGGATGCCGCGGATGTTGTTGACCACCAGGGTCGCGAGCGCTTCGCCTTCGACGTCCTCGGCGACGATCAGCAGCGGACGGCCGGCCTTGGCGACTTGTTCGAGCACCGGCAGCAGGTCGCGGATGTTCGAGATTTTCTTGTCGAACAGCAGGACGTAGGGATTTTCCAGGATGGCGATCTGCTTGTCCGGATTGTTGATGAAATACGGCGACAGGTAGCCGCGATCGAACTGCATGCCTTCGACGACTTCGAGTTCGTTGTTCAGCGACTTGCCGTCCTCGACGGTGATGACGCCTTCCTTGCCGACCTTTTCCATGGCCTTGGCGATGATGTCGCCGATATCGGTGTCGGCGTTGGCGGAAATGGCGCCGACCTGGGCGATTTCCTTGCCGGTCGAGCAGGGCTTGGACAGGGTCTTCAGCGTGTCGACGATGGCGGTCACGGCCTTGTCGATGCCGCGCTTCAGATCCATCGGGTTCATGCCGGCGGCAACGTACTTCATGCCTTCGCGCACGATCGACTGGGCCAGCACGGTCGCGGTGGTCGTTCCGTCGCCGGCGATGTCGGAGGTCTTGGAAGCGACTTCCTTGACCATCTGCGCGCCCATGTTCATGAACTTGTCCTTGAGTTCGATTTCCTTGGCGACCGAAACGCCGTCCTTGGTTACGGTCGGAGCGCCGAAGGAGCGTTCGAGGACCACGTTGCGGCCTTTCGGGCCGAGCGTGACCTTGACGGCGTCGGCCAGGATGTTGACGCCTTCGACCATGCGGGTGCGCGCGGAATCGCCAAATTTAACGTCTTTTGCTGCCATTGAAATACTCCTGAAAATTCGATGTTGGAATGAAATGAATCAAGACATCCGGGATTGTCCGGCGGGCGGTCGCTCAGACCTCGACGACGCCCATGATGTCTTCTTCGCGCATGACCAGCAATTCCTCGCCGTCGACCTTGACGGTCTGGCCGGCATACTTGCCGAACAGGATGCGGTCGCCGGCCTTGACGTCCATCGCAACATGCTTGCCGTTTTCATCGCGCTTGCCGGGGCCGACCGCGATAACCTGGCCTTGGTCGGGTTTTTCGGCGGCGTTGTCGGGAATGACGATTCCGGACGCCGTCTTGCGCTCTTCCTCGAGACGCTTGACGATCACGCGATCATGCAAAGGACGGATTTTCATGCATTTTCTCCTTGATTAAAGCACGGGTTTTTCAACGAGCCGCCAACAATCCGCAAATTGTTAGCACTCACGTAAGTCGAGTGCTAATAATAAGGGCATCGCCCGCGCTTTTCAAGAGCGAGCGGCAAAATTATCGGGAATTTTCAGGATCAATCCGCGCCAGCACACGCAGGTCATCGCCGACCCGGCGCAGGTCGCGGATCGACAGCCGCCGCCGCCCGTCGAGCGATTCGAGCTCCGGCCAATCGAACAGGCCGCGCGCCGCGTGGCCGATCAGGCAGGGCGCGAGATAAAGCAGCAGCTCGTCGGCCAGCCCGGCGCGCAGAAGAGCGCCGTTGAGCCAGCAACCGCCTTCGACGTGAAGCTCGTTGATGCCGCGCCGGCCAAGTTCCGCCATCAGCGCCGCGAGGTCTACCCGCCCGGCGCCGTCCGGCAGATGCAGCAGTTCGACGCCGCGCCGCCGCAGGGCATCGGCGTTCGCGCCATTCGCGGCGGCGCTCGCCAGCAAGAGCCGCCCATCCGCCAGCACGCGCGCATCGGGCGACAGTTCCAACCGGCTGTCGACCACGACTTTCAGCGGCTGCCGCTCGGTCGCCACGTCACGGACGTTGAGCCGAGGATCGTCCGCGCGGATCGTCCCGATACCGCTCAGGATGGCGCACGCGCGCGCGCGCCAGCGATGCGCGTCCCGGCGGGCCGCCGCCCCGGTGATCCATTGACTGCGGCCGTTGCCAAGGGCCGTCTTGCCGTCCAGGCTGGCCGCCAGTTTCAGGCGCACCCACGGACGCCCGCGCAGTATGCGCGAAACGAAGCCGGCGTTGAGTTCGGCGGCTTCCGTTTCCATCAATCCGCATTGCGCGGCGATGCCGGCGGCGGTCAGCGCCGCCAGGCCGCCCCCGGAAACCCGCGGATCAGGATCACGCATGGCCGCCACCACGCGCGCCACGCCCGCGCCGATCAGAGCGTCGACGCAGGGCGGCGTGCGTCCTTGGTGCTTGCACGGTTCGAGCGTGACGTAGGCCGTCGCGTCCCGGGCGGACGTCCCGGCCGCCTCCAAGGCGTAGACCTCGGCGTGCGCCTCGCCCGCCCGCCGGTGCCATCCCTCGCCGACGACCGTTCCATCCTTCACGATCACGCAACCGACACGGGGATTGGGCGTCGTCGTGAACAACCCGCGCCGCGCCAGCCGCAGGGCGCGCGCCATGAAATCGTGGTCGGCGACGCTGAACATGAAAAGATATCCTCGAAAAATTACATTGGAAAAAGGCGAATCGCAAAAAGTGATCCAACGTGAAAAATACGCATAGACCGGGGGGAACGAAGCGACCCCCAGCGTTTGGGTATTGTCGCCTGTCTGTTTGCGTTGAGATTCGTTTCATTCATTCGCAATCCGTCTGCGCCAAAAGAAGTTACGAAAACATATATGTGATGTGTGTGGGGCTTTGCTTACCCCAGCCTATATTGATAAATGGGCCGTAGTCATTTATTTCTCCCGCCAAAACAGGAGTACGGCTCAATTCCAGCAAGCGCGGCGGACCGGAAAGCGCGTCGCGGACGCGCATATCGGAGGGAATGACGGGAATGGACATTTAAAAGAGGCCGGATTCATTTCCTTTTCCTACGTTTCACCGCATCCAGAATCCGGCTCACGCCGGCTTTTCATTTCGCCCTTCTTTGCTTCGTGGCGTGTTTTCCAAAAAAAAAAACGATATCGCCCCCTTCATTTTTTTCCACGGCGACAGACATGAATGTCTATCGCCAAATGGTTGCCGGAGGCCGCTAGACGAACTGCCGCAAGAAGCGCAAGTCGCCGTCGAAAAACAGGCGCAAATCGTTGACGCCATAGCGCAGCATGGTCAGCCGGTCAGGGCCCATGCCGAAGGCGAAGCCCAGGTATTTCTCCGGGTCGATACCGACGTGCCGCAGAACATTCGGGTGCACCATGCCGCAGCCCGCGATCTCCAGCCAGCGGCCCTTGAGCGCGCCGCTCATGAATGCGACGTCGATTTCGGCCGATGGTTCGGTGAACGGGAAGAACGAGGGACGGAAGCGCACTTGCAGGTCGTCGCTTTCAAAGAAGCGGCGCAGGAAATCGGCGGCGACGCCTTTCAGGTCGGCGAAGCTCACGTCCTCGCCGATCCACAGTCCTTCGACCTGATGGAACATCGGTGAGTGCGTGGCGTCCGAATCGACGCGGTAGACCCGGCCCGGCGCGATGACGCGAATCTCCGGCATCGTCGGGAGGTGGGCGTATTTCGCCACGTGCGCCTGCATGTAGCGCACCTGGATCGGGCTGGTGTGCGTGCGCAGCAGGACGTCACCGGCGACCTGGCCGTTTTCGTCGAGCAGGAAGAAGGTGTCGTGCATCGAGCGCGCCGGATGATCTTCCGGCATGTTGAGCGCCGTGAAATTCTGGAAATCGGCTTCGATTTCCGGGCCGTCGGCAACCTCGAAACCAATCGAGCGGAACAGCGCCTCGATGCGCTCCAGGGTGCGCGTGACCGGGTGCAGGCCGCTGCGGGTTTCGCCGCGTCCGGGCAGGGTCACGTCGAGCGATTCATCGGCCAGCTTCGTTTCGAGCGCCTGTCGGCGGAGTTCCTCGCGGCGGGCGTTGAGCGCCGCCTCGATGGCGGTCTTGGCGCGGTTGATCGCCGCGCCGGCGGATTTTTTCTCCTCGGGAGAAAGACCGGCCAGCTTCTTCAGCAGTTCGGTGATCTGCCCGCTCCTGCCAAGGTAGCGCGCCTTGATCTGCTCCAGGGCGTCGGGATCGTTCGTCGCGGCGAAAGCCGCCGCCGCTTCTTGCGCGATTTGATCGGGATTCATGAAATTACGTGAAAGACAAATTTGCGGAACGAAATTTGATCGCGAAGGGGTATTTTAGCCGTCGAAACTCAAATAAAAGAATTTTTCCAGAATGCCCGAAAACTCCACGTCGATGATGTGGTCTTCGTCGAGTTCGTGCCGCGTATAGCTCAGCACCCCGCCGCCGCCATTGATTCTTATGATCGGCGCGTTGAGCATGGCGGCGATTTTCTCCGCGGGAAGCGCGAACTCCCGTTGGACGAAATCGTCGTCGGCGATATAGTGCGCGATCGCGGCGAGCCTCGAAGGATAAGCCTTGGCTACCTTCTCCGCGAAAGCGATCGTCTCGCCGTTCATGTTGTTTTCATGGATATTGATTTCGATGCCGGCGATTTCGGCGGCGTATTTGCCCAACTCTTCGTTGTGGTGGAAATCCTTTTTGTTCACTTTTCGTTCCCTTCCAGCCGTTTCAGCCATTCACTCTCCAACCCTTTCGGCACGGCGCATAAGAAAAAAAGGAGGCGCGAGCCTCCTTTTTTCGCGCTCGCGCTTTACGCCGAAAGTTGCGCCTTGGCCTGGGCGGCCAGCGCGGCAAAGGCCGGCTTGTCAAAAACGGCCAGATCGGCGAGCACCTTGCGGTCGACTTCGATCCGGGCCTTTTTCAGGCCGTTCATGAAGGTGCTGTACTTCAGGCCAAGCTCGCGGGCCGCGGCGTTGATCCGGGCGATCCACAGGACGCGGAACTGACGCTTTCTCTGGCGGCGGTCACGGTAGGCGTATTGGCCGGCCTTCATCACCGCCTCTTTGGCGATGCGGTAGACATTCTTGCGGCGGCCGCGATAACCCTTGGCCTGGGCAAGCACTTTCTTGTGGCGCGCGCGCGCCGTTACACCGCGTTTTACTCTGGGCATCTGTCGTCTCCTTTATGCGTAGGGCATCATGGCGCGAACCATGGCCTTGTCGGAGCCATGTACCGCGACCATGCCGCGCAACTGGCGCTTGGACTTGGTCGTCTTTTTGGTCAGGATGTGGCTCTTGAACGCCTGGCCGCGCTTGATGCGGCCGCTGGAACCGACCTTGAAGCGCTTTTTGGCGCCGCTCTTGGTTTTCATCTTGGGCATTAAAATGCTCCTTTTATCGACATGGATTCGGGTGTCTCCCGGCGGGAGCGCTTGTCGACCCGATACCACTTGTGGGTGCAGCAACTACGAAAAACATTCATTTCCTGCGATTCGGCGCCAGAATCATCACCATCTGGCGACCTTCCATCTTGGGCATTTGCTCGACCGTCGCAATGTCCTGCAAATCAGCCTTGATCCGCTCGATCTGGCGCATGCCGATATCCTGGTGGGCCATTTCCCGGCCCCGGAAGCGCAAGGTCACCTTGACCTTGTCCTCCTCCTGCAGGAAGCGCGTCATGTTGCGCAACTTGATCTGGTAGTCGTTCTCGTCCGTACCGGGGCGCAGCTTGATTTCCTTGACCTGGATCTGCTTTTGCTTGAGCTTTTGCTCGTGCTGGCGCTTTTGCTCCTGATACTTGAACTTGCCGTAATCCATGATCCGGCAGACCGGCGGTTGCGCCAACGGAGCGATTTCGACCAGATCCGCACTGGCTTCCTCCGCCAGATGCAGTGCCTGCCGGACGCTGACGATCCCCAGCGCCTCGCCCTCGGTTCCGAGCAGCCGGATTTCGGGGGCGTTGATCTCTTCGTTGATGCGATGCGACTTTTGTAGTGCGATGGTTTGGCTCCTTTTCCCGATAAAAAATTAAGCCGTGCCACTTCGCGCGGCGACTTCCTCGTGAAGCCGCCCGATCAGCGTCTCGATGGTCATCCGTCCGAGATCCTGACCGCCGCGTGTACGCACGGCAACCTGGCAAGCCGCCACTTCCTTGTCGCCGACGACGATCTGATAAGGCAGCTTGTTCAAGCTATGGTCGCGGATTTTATAGCTTATTTTCTCGTTCCGCAAATCGCATTCGGCGCGCAAACCCGCCGAGCGTAGCCTTTTTGCAACACTTTCGGCGTATTCGGCCTGCTTTTCGGAAATGTTCAGCACGACGGCCTGGACGGGCGAGAGCCACAGTGGCAGGACGCCGGCATAGTGTTCGATGAGGATGCCGATGAAACGTTCGAGCGAGCCGATGATCGCCCGGTGCAGCATGACCGGCGTATGGCGGGCGTTGTCCTCGCCGACGTATTCGGCGTCGAGACGCATCGGCATCGAGAAATCGACCTGGATGGTGCCGCATTGCCAGGAACGGCCGATCGCGTCCCGGATGTGGAATTCGATCTTCGGCCCGTAGAAAGCGCCTTCGCCGGGCAGTTCGTCCCACGTCAGACCGGACGTCTTCAAGCCGACGCGCAGCGCGGTTTCAGCCTTGTCCCAGATTTCGTCGGAACCGACGCGCTTTTCGGGACGCAGGGCCAGCTTGACCACGACGTCGTGAAAGCCGAAATCGGCGTAAACCTTGCGCACGAGGGTGTTGAACGCGATCACCTCGGACTGGATCTGGTCCTCGGTGCAAAAGATGTGGCCGTCGTCCTGGGTGAAGCCGCGCACGCGCATGACGCCGTGCAGGGCGCCGGACGGTTCGTTGCGATGGCAGGAACCGAATTCGCCATAGCGCAGGGGCAGATCACGATAGCTGCGCAGTCCGCTGTTGAAAATCAGGACGTGCCCGGGGCAATTCATCGGCTTGATCGCGTAGTCGCGTTTCTCCGATTCGGTGGTGAACATGTTGTCCCTGTAGTTCGCCCAGTGCCCGGATTTTTCCCACAGCGTCCGGTCGAGAATCTGCGGGCACCTGACCTCCAGATAGCCGTTGTCCTGGTAGACGCGGCGCATGTATTGCTCGACCTGCTGCCAGACGGCCCAGCCCTTGGGATGCCAGAACACCATGCCGGGCGCTTCGTCCCGCAGGTGGAAGAGGTCGTGCTGACGGCCCAGGCGGCGATGGTCGCGCTTTTCGGCCTCCTCAATCATCGTCAGATAAGCGTCCTGCTCGTCCTTTTTCGCCCAGGCGGTGCCGTAAATGCGCTGCAACTGCTCGTTGCGATGGTCGCCGCGCCAGTAAGCGCCGGCCACTTTCATCAGCTTGAAGACCTTGAGCCTGCCGGTGGAAGGAACGTGCGGGCCACGGCAAAGATCGACGAAACCGCCCTGGCGGTAAAGCGAAACATCCTGCCCGTCGGGAATCGCGGCGATCAGTTCGGCCTTGTAACGCTCGCCGATCGATTCGAAGAAAGCGGTCGCCTCGTCGCGGCTCCAGACCTCGCGCGTCACGGGGATGTCCCGTTTCGCCAGCTCGCCCATGCGCTTCTCGATGGCGGTGAGATCATCGGGCGTAAACGGGCGCTTGAAAGCGAAATCATAATAGAAACCGTTTTCGATGACCGGGCCGATGGTCACCTGCGCATCGGGGAACAGTTCCTTGACCGCGTGAGCCAGCAAGTGCGCCGTCGAATGACGGATGATGCTCAGGCCATCGGGATCCTTGTCGGTGACGATGCCGAGCGAAACGTCGGTTTCGATGCGGTGCCCGGCGTCGACGAGCCTGCCGTCGATTTTGCCGGCCAATGCCGCCTTGGCCAAGCCGGGGCCGATGTCTTGAGCGACCTCGGCAATCGTGACGGGATGATCGAACTCCCGTCGGGAACCATCAGGCAATGTAATGACCGGCATCTCGCAACTCCAGAAACAGAAAAAGCCAAAGGCTCGCTCTGGCTTTCGGAATGTGACAGGCGCGATTGGACTCGAACCAGGCAGAGCGGGACTCCATGGGCTAACAGGAAGATTCTATCATGGGTTACGCCCCCTTGAATCTCTTCGGATACATCCCCAGGCGCTTGCGCGTGCCATCTACAAATACTGTCTTGCGGAAGATACCTCGCCCCTTGGGGCAGGGAACTTCATTGCCCGGCTTTCCCCCGATTCCTCCCAAAAATTCGTCACAAAATTTCCCCGGAAAACACACGCGCGCGCCTATCCCCTCGCGCGCGCGGCCGATACACCCCGCACCATCTGCGGGTATTTCGCGTGTCTTTTTTGCAGGCGCATGACCGGCCGGCGGCGCGTTTTTGAATCGGCCATCCACAAATTTTCGTCATTCCCGCGAAAGCGGGAATGACGGGTTCTTTCTTCGATTTTCGTCGTGTTCGTCGTGGTTAAAAAGAATTACGCTTTTCTCCGTGATCTCCGTGGCCAAGGGATTTTCGCTCCGTGCGGCGGTCAAACTCCATGAAGCCGAACGTTCACAGCGTTT
>JAIRPF010000050.1 GCA_031257115.1 Accumulibacter sp. | reverse complement strand
AGTCCTGCGGCGACGTGAAGTGCGCCCGCGCCCGGCGGTTGACGATGGCTTCCGCGTCCTTCAGCGACAGGCCCGGCGTCACGGCCATCAGGACTTCCGGCGGCGCGAAGTTGACGTTGACCGGCGTCGATTCGGGCAGAAGCGCCGCCAGCGGTTCGAGCATCGCCAGTCTGTCGATGTCGCCGCCGGACAATCCAGCCAGCTCCGCCAGTTCCGCCAGCGTGGCCACGGGCAGCAGCTTGCCGGTGATCCGGGCCGCCGCCGCGTCCGTCTTGCGCGCACCCTGCCACAGCGCGACCTGCTTCGCCAAGGCCTCGGCCATCTTTTCCGCCCAGGTGGCTGGCAGGCTCCGCGCCGTCAGCAGGCGTTGCAGCGCGAGCAGGCCGGGTGCGTTTACCTTGCCGTCGCTCTGCAAGGTGTAGAGATTCAGGCGTCCCTGCAATTCGACGATCCGTCCGCCGACGCGCCCATCCTCGACGTTGATCGGCGGAACAGGGACGGTCCATGCCTCGAACAGATGGTCGACGCGATTGTTGCGCATGTCGTCGCGCAGGGTCAGGCGCGCGAGATCGATGGCGGAGAGCACGGTGGACTGGGCCGCGGTGAAATCGTCGCGGTTGCCGATCTGCGTCAGCCACAGCCGCTCCCTGGCGCTTAGCGCGAACGCCAGCGAAGCGACCAGCGCGGCGATGAGGATCGCCGTGATCAGCGCCATGCCGCGCTCCCGGCCGCAAGAACGGCGGTGGCTCGTCATTCCGGGGCCTCCATCATCGACGGGAAAAGCAGGGGAAACCCTTTGACCACGGCGAGCGCTTTGATCCCGGCGGGAACAGGGAATTTCTTTTTGCCTTCCGCCGCGCCCGCCGTGTCCTTCGTGGTTAACCGTGCCGTTCGGGTTCATGGCATGTGGAACACCCGTTCGAATACGCCGCGCCCCGTCAGCGCGAGGCGTACCCGGATCGCCTGCGGCCGCGCCAGCGCCTGGTTGCCCGGCCATTCCGCCAGCCAGGCGTTGGCCGCGCCGAGAAACGCCGCTTCGCAGCGCTCGACGGTTTGCAGCAAGAGCGTATCGACGGCCCATTCCGCGGAGGCTCCGTCCGCCGCGCCGAAAAGATTCACCGCGCCGACCCGCAGCGTCAGGCGTCCCCGCTCGCAGAGGTAGCGCACACGCACCTGGGCGCGGTTCTCGTCCTGGCGGATCAGTTCGATAAGAAAGCCGCTGTTCTCGCCGCCGCCACGGCCGAGGTTGCCGCCTCGCAGCGGAGGCGCGAGAACCTCCGGTGCGTCGCGCAGCGGATGCGGCACGCTTTGCAGGAAATCCGTTTCCATGCGGTCGAAAATCAGGCCCAGCTCGCGCCAGAAACGTATTTCCTTATCCAGCGCGCTTTTCGTCGAAGCCACGGAATCGAGTCCGCTGTAGGCGATCACGCTGACCAGGGCGAAAATCGCCAAGGCGACCAGGATTTCCAGAAGAGTGAATCCACCTTCGGGGAACGCGGTCTCAGTTCTGCTGGCGCGCGGCATAAACGACCTGTCTGGCCACGGCGTATTCCGGCCGTTCCGGCAGGAACACCTTGATTTCGACGCGGCGGAAGCTGTAGTTGGGTGTTCCGCCGACTTCCTGCCGCCACAGGAATTCCTGCCGCCCCTGCACGGCGCGGCCGTTGGACGCGCCCATCGGGGGAAAGGCGCGCGTGGCGCGCAGTTCGGCCGCCAGATTCTGGGCCACCCATCCCGCCGCCGTGCGCGCTTCGAGATCGGCAACGGTATCGACGGCAAACCGGGTTGAGCGTATCGCGGCCGCCATGGCGATGCCGACGACGGCCAGGGCCACCAGCGTTTCCAGCAGCGTGAAACCCGATGCGCGCTTCGTCGACCTCGGCGCGGAAAACGGCGGCTGTCTCACGGCGCGCCGCGGATTTCGATGCGCCCGAGCGCATCGCCGGCGATGTCGAGGGACTGCCGGCCCGCCGTCAGGGTCAGCGTAAACGCCTCGGCCAGTCCGCCGAACGAGAAAACGAGGCGTTCTCCGAGCGGCCGCGCCGCGCCGTTGACGCGCAGCGCGTCGAGCGAGACGCCTTGCGCCAGGCGGCCCGGAGATACGGCGTCGGTGTCGGCCAGGGCTACCCAGGCGTCGCGCTCGCGGTCGGCCACCCAGAACTGGAATCCCTGACCGTCGCTGGAAAACGCGATTGCCTGCCCGCGCATCACCGCCTCGTCGCGGGCGGCTTCGAGCCGGCCCGCGAGCGTTTCGGCCGCGAGGCGCAGCCGCCGGCCGTCGGAAAAATCGAGCTTTATCATGGCCACGCCCAGGGCGATCGCCGCGACGGCGCACGCGGCGATGATCTCGATCAGGGTGAAGCCCCTGGCCCGGCGTCCGCCGCGCCTCCCGATCCTGTCCATTTCCCCCGTCCCGTCTCTCACGGCGTTCCGGCTCACATCCAGGAACCGATGTCCGCGTCGTAGCTCTCGCCGCCCGGCTGGCCGTCCGCGCCGTAGCTCATCACGTCGATTTCACCCCTCAGGCCGGGATTGAGGTAAATGTAATCGTGACCCCACGGATCTTTCGGCGCTTTTTCCAGATAACCGCCATTTTTCCAGTTGCCCGGTATCGGCTCCGACATGGGTTTCTCGATGAGCGCCTTCAGGCCCTGCTCGGTCGTCGGATAACGGCCGTTGTCCAGCTTGTACAGCTTGAGCGCGGCGACGATCGTGCCGATGTCCTGCTTGGCGGCGACGACTCTGGCCTCGTTCGGGCGGTCCATGATCTTGGGCACGACCAGCGCGCCGAGAATGGCCAGGATCGAAACGACGACGAGAATCTCGATTAGCGTGAAGCCCGTTTCGCCGCGCCGGAAGGCCGGATGTTCATGGATCGAGCCTGTTGTTTCCATGATGGAAGCTCCTTGGTTCGTTTTAGGGAAAGCGGTCGGGCACGGCGGGCGCGGCGGATACGACGGGAAACGGCTTCCGGATTTCAAGAGCGTTTTTCGTCGTGCGCGTCGCGGTTGATTCGTTTTCCATGTCCTCGCCGTGTTCGCCGTGGTTGAAGGATTTTCGCTTTTTCAGTCTCTTGCCGCGCCCACCGTGGTTGATCGGATTTCCGGATTCATTTGACGAACTGGTTGATTTCGAAGACCGGCAACAGGATGGCGAGCACGATGAACAATACCACGCCTCCCATCAACAGGACGACGGCCGGCCCGAGCAGGGTGGTGAACGCCTCGATGCGCCGGGAAAGCTCGCGCGAGAGTTCCTGCGCCGCCCGTTCCAACATGCGGTCGAGGCGGCCGGTCGCCTCGCCGCTGGCCGTCAGGTGGATGAGGATCGGCGGGAACTGGCGCGTCATGGCCAGCGCCCTCGACAGGCCCATGCCCTCGCGCACCTGGGCGGCGGCGGCATTGGCCGCCGCGCGCTGCACCCGGTTGGTCATCACTCCTTCCGCCGCGGCCAGCGCGGACAGGAGCGGCACGCCGCTGCCGACGAGGATGGCCAGGGTGCTGGAAAAACGCGCGGTATTGGCGGCGCGCTCGAAGTGGCCGAAAACCGGCAGATCGAGGCGCAGGGCGTGTACGCGCAGACGAAACGCCTCGCGGCGCATGGCGATGGCGAACAGGATGCCGGCGACCGCCGCCGCCGCCAGCATCCACAGCCCCCAGTCGCTGACGAAGGCGCTGATCGCCAGCAGCGCGCGGGTCATCAGCGGCAAGGTCTGCCGGGCGCCCTGGAACACCTGGACCATCTGCGGCACGACCCAGGTCAACATGCCGACGATGACCAGCGCCGAGACCACGAAAACGACAGCCGGGTAGATGAACGCCAGGGCCACCCTGGAAATCAGCTCGGCGCGTTCCTCCAGGTAGACAGCGAGCCGCTGCATGACGCCGGCCAGCCGCCCGGACTCCTCGCCCGCCTTGACCAGCGTCGGATAGAACGAAGGGAAGGAACGCGGCAGCGCGGCCATCGCCACGGAGACCGAGAGGCCGCTGGCGATGTCGCCGCGCAGTACGGCGATCAGGCGCTTTTCGCGCTCGTTGTCGGACTGGTCCGCGAGGACCGTCAGCGCCTCGTCGACGGTCAGTCCGGCGTCGAGCAGGGCCGAGAGCTGGCGCGAAAACCGCGTGAGCAGCGAACTCCCCAGGCGCAGACGGGAACGCTCCGCCGTCCCGCTCCTTTGCGCCTCGATTTCGGCGGCGAGCAGGCCGCGATCCCTGAGCGTGGCCCTTGCCTGACGGGCGCTCTCGGCGTCGAGCGTCCCCTTGACGGGACGCCCGCCGGCAAGCGGAACGGCGGTGTAGTGAAAAACGGGCAAGGATTCCTCGCGGACTCGAAAACGCACATTGTAGCCGGGCTGTCGCGCTTGAGCGTTCTTGATTTGGCGCCGTGCGTCATGAAAGACAGAAAAGCAAGCGCCGCGCGAGAAACTTCTCCCCCGATGGCGATGTCGCGCCGAAGGCGTGACGGAGGGAGTAGGGCGGTGGAACCCTCAAACGCGGATGGGCAGGAAACCATCATTTTCCTGATCGCCGGAATCGAGTTCGTTCATCAAATATTCACGCTTGGGAATTCAAACGCCAAACGCCAAACGCCAAACTCCTTCCGTCTCGCGCTGTCGCGCGAGCCACCTCCCTCAAGAGGGAGGTTTACCTGGCGCGCGGAAGATGCAAGGGCGCTCGCTCCCGCGATTTTTCCGTGAAATGCCCAGGCCGCGTGGCAAAGGGACGAACGAAAAAGCCCCGATCGTTTTTTTCCAATGATTTTCGCCGCGCCTGTCGCGGTCAAAAAGATTTTCGTCTTTCACCATGACCGCCATTTTTGCCGCTCCGTTTTCCGGGCGGCACCGTTGTTGTTACAATCCGCCCTTACGTCTTGTTTAACCGTGGAGACCATGCCATGAAAAAGTTCATCATCACGCTTGCCGTCGCCGCTTTGGCTGGCGGGAGTCTTTCCGGCTGCGCCGACATGAGCGAGACCGGGCGCACGACGGGCGCGGGCGCGGCCATCGGCGCCGTCGCGGGGGGGCTGATCGGCGCGGCCACGGCCGGGGGGCACAAGGGCCGCAGCGCGGCTACCGGCGCGGTGGTCGGCGCGGCCATTGGCGCGGGCGGCGGTTATCTGTGGTCGCGGCACATGCAGGAGCAGAAGGCGGCCATGGAACAGGCCACGCAGGGAACCGGCGTCAGCGTCACGCAGACGGCGGACAACCAGCTCAAGCTGGATATTCCGAGCGACATTTCGTTCGACACGGGACGCTACGACATCAAGCCGATGCTGCGGCCGATCCTCGATCGTTTCGCCGCCACCCTGAACCAGAATCCGGTCACGCACGTGACGATCGTCGGGCACACCGACAGCACGGGTTCCGACGCGATCAACAATCCGCTGTCGATCAACCGCGCCGCCGCCACGCGCGATTACCTGACGGCGCGCGGCGTCTCTCCGAACCGCGTCGCCATCGACGGGCGCGGCTCGCGGGAGCCGATCGCCGACAATGCCTCGGCGGCCGGCCGCGCGATGAATCGGCGCGTCGAAATTTTCGTCGCCGAACCCGTGCGCTGACCCGAATTTTCCAGTCACGGCGGCGCGGCGGGAAACCGGGCTTTCGTTTTCGCTTCCCGTCGCGCCCGACGTGGCCATCGATCCAACCTTCGATCCATGCCATGAGACCGGGCGCGGCTCTTCGATTCTGAACAGCGCATCGTCACCTATCCAGACGCCGCCCCGATAAAAAATTCCAGCCGCGCGCGCCGTGGCCGACATTCAACCATCCCAGGGAACCGACATGTCCGACCAGCCCTTCATCGCCCAGGAACAGGACGAAAACCACATCGTCGCCGAACGCCGCGCCAAGCTCGCCGAGTGGCGCGCCACGGGCAAGGCTTATCCGAACGACTTCGCGCGCGGAAACGTCTCCGGCGAAATCTTCGACCTGCACGGAACGAAAACCGGCGAGGAACTCGAAGCCGATCCGGTCGAGGTCAGCGTCGCCGGCCGCGTCATGTTGAAGCGCGTGATGGGCAAGGCTTCGTTCGTCACCATCGCCGACGCCGGCGGGCGGTTGCAACTCTACGTCGCGCGCGACGGCGTCGGCGAGGAAACCTACGCCGCCTTCAAACGCTGGGACATCGGCGACATCGTCGGCGCCGCCGGCGCGCTGTTCCGCACCCGGACCAACGAGCTGACCGTGCGCTGCGCCGAAATACGCCTGCTCTCGAAAGCCCTGCGTCCGCTGCCGGAAAAATTCCACGGCTTGGCCGACCAGGAGCAGAAGTACCGTATGCGCCATCTCGATCTCATCATGAACGAGGCGTCGCGTTCCGCTTTCATGGCGCGCAGCCGCATCGTGCGGTCGATCCGCGACTACATGTGCGACCACGGCTTCCTGGAAGTCGAAACGCCGATGATGCACCCGATTCCGGGCGGCGCGTCGGCACGTCCGTTCAAAACCCACCACAACGCGCTGGACAGGGAGCTTTTCCTGCGCATCGCGCCGGAGCTGTACCTCAAGAAACTCGTCGTCGGCGGGTTTGAAAAGGTTTTCGAACTCAACCGCAATTTCCGCAACGAAGGCATGAGTCCCCGGCACAATCCGGAATTCACGATGATGGAGTTCTACGAGGCGTACTCGGAATACCACAAACTGATGGACTTCACCGAGGATCTGTTGCGCCATTCGGCGCGCGAGGCGCTCGGCGCCGAGACGTTCGCGTACCAAGGCCGTCCGCTCGACCTGTCCAGACCGTTCGAGCGCCTGACCCTGATCCAGGCGATCATGAAATACCACCCGCATTACACGCCCGAACAACTCGGCGACGCCGGTTGGCTGCGCCAGAAGCTCGACGCCATGAAGGCCGAGCACAAACCCGGCATGGGACTCGGTGCCCTGCAACTCGCGCTGTTCGAGGAAACCACGGAAGCCGATCTCTGGGACCCGACCTACATCATCGACTACCCGGCCGAAATCAGTCCGCTGGCGCGTCGCGGCGACGGCGATTCCGAAATCGCCGAACGCTTCGAACTGTTCATCGCCGGGCGCGAGATCGCCAACGGCTTTTCCGAATTGAACGACCCCGAGGACCAGGCCGAGCGTTTCATGGCGCAGGCCCGGGCCAAGGACGCGGGCGACGAAGAAGCCATGTACTACGACGCCGACTACGTCCGTGCCCTGGAATACGGCCTCCCGCCGACGGGCGGATGCGGCATCGGCATCGACCGCCTGGTCATGCTGCTGACCGATTCGGCCAACATCCGCGACGTCATTCTTTTCCCGCAGATGCGCCCGGAATAAGAAGCGGCTTTCGTATCCACGGGCGCAAAGCGCCGATGCCGTCATTCCCGCGAAAGCGGGAATGACGGGAGTGCGTGGGTATCAGATTTCCACTTGCGGGAGAATGACGGAAATTTGCGGTGCAAAAACGGTGCGCATCGCCAAAGGCAAAACAAAACCCGAGGCGATCCCGGCGGCAAGAGCACGGGGAATCGCAAGTCAAAAATAACCTAACAGATTAAAACGCACAGATAGACTAAAAATCATACTCCATCCGACTTAAAATAACTATAATTAAATCAAAAATACATTAACAATAGAACACTTCATAAACCAAGCCGCATTGATCCGTCAACGGCAAAAACCAAGTATCAGGACTGGCTTGACGCGCCGATTAGATTGACCCCCCCCCCCGAATCAAGTCCTTTTCCGCCGCGATGCGGACGACGTCGGCGACGTTGTTGGCGTTGAGTTTGGCGTACAGGTTGTTGATGACGAGCTTGACGGTGTTGATGGAGAGATTCCGGGCGAGCGCGATTTCCGAGCGTGACAGGCCCTCGTACAGATCGGTCAGCACCTCGGTTTCGCGCCGGGAAAGCGAAATCCTGTCCAGCATTCCGTGCTCTTTCCTGTATGCCGTGATGATGATCTGCTGCCGCTTGGCGTAGGTTCCCGCCCGGCGGTTGATGAGTTCGAGCCATTCACGCGGAATGCCGGCGTTTCCGTCGCGCATCGCGGCCATCGTCAGTGTGCGCATGTTCTTGCCGGTTTCGATGAAGGGCATGACGAGATGGTTGGAACGGGAAAATTCGTAAGCCTGCCGCAGGGCTTCCAGCGCCTTTTCGCGATCCTTCATTTGATAAAGGCAGATGGCTTCCCGTATTTTCACGTTCACCCTGCCGAACAGGAAACGCTTGGGTTCGCCGTACTTTTCGGCGACGGCCAGCGACTCGGCGTAGCGCCCACTGTGGAAATAGTATTCCATCCGGACGTAATTGCCGTAGTACTCGATGAAGCGCGGCGACGCTCCCAGTTCCAGCTCATCGGTTTTCAGCCAGTCGGCGATGATGTGCGACAGGCCGAGCTTCAATTTGTACCACGCCGTCAAGATGTCGACGACGAGATGCCTGTTGGGAAAATCCGGCATCTCCACCAACCGCTCTATCGCTCGCGTGGCCTGTTCGGTCTTGTCGTAATCCCCCTGCACGAAGCCAAGGCGAATACGGTAGAGCTGCGTCCGGCTGTAAATGTGGTATTGCTTGTTTTCCCACGCCGTCCGCGCCGCCCGTTCGAGGAAGTGTTCCACTTTCTTTATTTCATCGCGGTAAAAATGCAGTTCCGCGCGCGCCAGGTCGTCCAGGCCGGACATGAATCCGCCCATGACGCGCGCGCACAGGGGCGCGGCGCGGGTGAGCGCGTCGATGTATTCCTCTGGCGCGCCCGGACGGTCGGCGCCGACTTTTATCGCATACGTGCCCACGCGACAGCTTATCGGCGACTGGGGGTGTTCGTAGGGATGGCGCGAATAATGCGCTTCCGCCTTGGTGAAATACACGTCGAAATCGTAGACGTCCGTATCCGGCGCGCGCAACACGCTGACGAACGCCAGCGCCGTGTAGGCGCTGGTCAGCACGCGGTCGTTGAACGCCGACGGCGGCAGGGCTTCGTGCTTTTCTATGTAGCGCCGCGCGAACACGACGACTTCGTCGAGCCGGAGCAGGATCGTCAGCAGCCGCAGATACGCGGTGGGAAACAGGGCGATTCCCTCCGCGATCTCCGGCGGAATCTTTTCGATGATCGCCAGCAGGCGGGTCGCGGCTTTTTCCGGAATCGCCACCGGCATGGCGTGGATGATCCGCACGATCGGCTCATAGTCTCCGGCCTTTTCGTAATAGAAAACGGCTTCGATCCAGTACCCGTTTTCGTCGTACCAGCGCGCCGCCACGCGATGCGTCTCGCGCTTTTCGTCCTCGGTCAGCACACCCTGTTTCTGGAGCAGGTACTCGCGGAAAAGGTGATGGATCTGGTAGTCGTTGTTGCAGGCGTTGTAGCGCACATACGCCGTGATCCGCGTCAGTTCATCGAACAGGGCCGGATCTCCCGCGAGCTGGCGGGCGATCTCGGCCGAGGGCGTATCGATCAGCGACAGGCGGATCAGGAAGCGTTGCATGTCCTCCGAAACGGCGAGAAAAATTTCCGACTCCAGCAGTTTGAAGACGTTGAATTTCAGCGAAGTGCGCAGACGAAATTCGCGCGACGGATTCCTTTGCAGCAGGCGGGCGACGAGGTTGACCGCCAGGAACCAGCCACGGGTTTCCTCGTGGATTTCATGGAGGGTGTCCGCGGTGACGGAAAGCCCTTGCGCGCGCAGATACGCATGGATTTCGCCTTCCGTGAAGCGCAGGTCTTCCTCGGTGATGTTCGCCGTCGACACCTGCCCAAGCAGATTCAGGCCCGGTTCGACGCGGGAGACGAAAATCGTCGTGATGTTCGGGAACGGCGTATGCACGCTGCGTTCGATGAAGCGCAGCACCGCCTCGTCATGGATCAGGTGGAGATCGTCGAATACGATGACGTGCTTCTGCTGCAAGGAAATGTCCGTTTCCGGAATGTGCAGGTATTTCTCGAAATCCACGCTCGTTTCCGGGAAACCGACTTCCATCAACTGCCTGCCCAGCGGCTTGTTGATCCGCGAAACCGCGTGGGAAAAATTCTCCCAGAAGCGCGCGCCGGCGTTGTCGCGCTCGGTGAGCTGAATCCAGGTCGTGACGGCCTTGTAGTTTTGCAGAAACGTTTGCACGGCGTGTGTTTTCCCGTACCCGGCGCCCGCGCATATCACAACGACGTTCGCGCGCATGGCCGCCGCGAGGATTTCGTCGACGCGGGGACGGTCGAGATTGACGTGCGGCGTCCCGGGAAGCGGCGCGGAATCCGGCGCCTTGCCGTTGGCCAGGGATTTCATGCCAAAGCGCCATCGATTCCGCTCGAAACTCCGGGCCGGAGCCTCGTCGCCGACCAGGCGCGCATCGACGGAGACGCCTTCGCGCAGCGTGAGCCGATGCCTTTCCAGGCGCGTGTTGACAGCTTGGAAAATGGCCACGGTCAGGCCGTTGGTTTCGAGCAGGCGGTGGAACTCGCGCACCTCGTCCAGATCGGGAGCGTCCTCGCGCGCCGAGCCGATGCCGACGAAACGGCGGATGGCCCGGCTGTCGACGAGGGCTTCTTCGAGCCCCTCGTCGGAAAGCCCGAAACAATGCTGGACGATGACCGTCCGAAGCATCCGTTGAAGGCCGTCCGGACGGCCTTCGCCGTTCTGTCCGCCGGAATAATGCGGCTCGATCGCCGCGAGCAGCCTCTCCCACGGGATGATGGTTTCCAGTTGGTCGAGGAATCGTTCGCGCCGCGTCGGCCGGGCCGCGCGTCCGGACGCCGTCTGTCGCGCCTGCTGGGAAACGGCGGTCGTCATGGCGCTTTCCTGGTAAAGGGGGAGTGTTCCCATGAAGTTACATCCAAGAGAGCCGAAACATTGGAAACATTGGGATCATCGGAGAGTGACCCCCCCCACCCCACATTTTGCGCGGCGTTCGTGTGGTCGGCGGCCCCGGCGAACGCCGCGGCCGCCTTGTCGCGGCAAGACCGCCCGATGGACATCGCCACCGCGCCGCGCGAAATGTTTTCAGCCATTCTGAATCCTCGAAATCCGGCAAAGCGCGGGAGACGCGCTTCATTTTTTGCGTTTCACATCAGTTTCACAAAACTTTCGGAATTATCGGGCCAAGATCGTTTGCAGGCAACTAGTATTTCAGTGTTACCATTCCTGTTTCGCGCTTGGATATACCCATCCGTCGCGGTTCAAGCCAGGGTTGTGCCAGAATTGCGGATGAAAACTTTTTCCGATCTGATCGTCTGCGAGCACTGTGACAGCGTCTATCGCCGCCAGCCTCTGCCTCCGGGCGCGGCGGCGCGATGCGGCCGATGCGGCGCGATCCTCCGCCGCGCCGGCCTCGACCTCGACCGCTGGCTGGCGCTGACCCTCGCCGCCGCCATCGCGTTCGTCATCGCCAACGTCTGCCCCGTCGTCCGCATCAGCATGCAGGGCATCCCCAACGAGGCCACGCTCTGGAAATCGGCCGCCGCGCTGGCGCAAGGCCCGATCGCGTGCGTCGCCGTCCCGCTCGCGCTGTCCATCATCGTCGTCCCCTTCCTCCAGATCGGCCTGCTCGCCTGGGTGCTGGCGCACGCCCGCGCGGGCCGCCGCGCGCCCGGCTTCGCGCCGGCGATGCGCCTGCTCGTCCTGCTGCGGCCGTGGAGCATGGTCGAAGTCTGCCTGCTCGGCATCCTGGTGGCCGTCGCCAAGCTCTCGCATCTTTTGCAGGTCGCTCCCGGCCCCGGACTCTGGGCGACGGCCGGGCTGATGGCGCTCGTCACGCTGATCGCCAACCGGGACGTCCAGCGGCTGTGGGATCTGACCGAACCCGGCTCCAATCCGTCCGGGACGGAAGCATGAACGGGACGCCTCGCGCAAGCCAGTTGCGGGTCGTCGGCTGCCACGCCTGCGGACTGGTATGCGAGGACACGCTGGACGGAGTCGAACGGGGCGGACGGGTTCATTGCCCCCGCTGCGGCGCGGCGCTGCATCGCCGGCGCCCCGGCAGCATCACGCAGGCGTGGGCGCTTCTCGTCGCCGCGCTGATTTTCTACGTTCCCGCCAACGTGCTGCCGGTCATGTATACCAGTCTGTTCGGCCGTGGCGGCGACAGCACCATCATGAGCGGCGTCATCGGTTTCTGGCGCGGCGGGTCCTACGCCATCGCCCTCGTCATCTTCATCGCCAGCGTCGCCGTGCCGTGCGTCAAGTTCCTGACGCTCGGTCTGCTGCTGGCGACTTCGCGGCGAGGCAGCCGCCGGGCCAGGCGGGAACGCGCCGGACTGTACCGCCTGATCGAACTGGTCGGCTACTGGTCGATGCTGGACGTGGTCGTCGTCGCCGTCGTTTCCGCCCTCGTCAAGTTTCAGGCGTTGAGCGACATCGAACCCCGGATCGGCATCCTGTTTTTCGGCCTGGTCGTGATCCTGACCATGCTCGCGACCATGCGCTTCGACCCGCGCCTGATCTGGGACGGCGACGGGGAATGAACTCCACGGAAGGCGGTCGGCCACGGCGGGCGCGACGGGAAACGGAAAATGGGAAACGGAAAACGACAAATCGCGGAGGCGCTGGTTTAATCTTGCTTCTGTTTTCCGTCGCGCCGAGATTTTTGCGGCAAAAATTTGGAGCGTTTTCGATTCGAGTGATGACCGTTTCCTTTCTTCGTCATTCCCGCGCGGGCGGGAATCCAGTTCACCATTGCCTTCGCCGGCTCCACCGCCATCGTCATTCCCGCGAACGCGGGAATCCAGGAACGTACTTTCCGGCGCGAAGCGCCGCAAGCCAAGCCTCCCTCCTGAGGGAGGGTTTTATATTGGATTCGCGGCCTTTCGGGCCGAAGATCACGCGCTGGATTCCCGCTTTCGCGGGAATGACGGTATCGTCCCAGTCGATGTCGCGCCGGTACTTCTGGATTCCCGTCCGCGCGGGAACGGCGGAAATGTATAAGCGTCCGATCCAAAAACGCGCCGGCGGCGGACATGGCGGATATTCATGCCTGCCGCTCCATGCAACCGAGCCTGTAAAGGATTTCAACCCGGAGTTGGTTTTACGATGAACATGGAACCCGGCGATCCCGACATGATCCAGCGCCGCTGGCGCGTTTCGCTCATCTGGCTGGTGCCGGCGGCGGCCGCGCTGATCGGGGCGTCGATGCTGATCCAGGCCTGGCTGTCGGTCGGCCCGGACATCTTCGTCACGTTTCGCACGGCGGCCGGGCTGGAAGCCGGCAAGACTCCCGTCAAGTTCAAGGACGTGACGGTGGGAACGGTTTCCGGAATCGCGCTGAGCGAGGACGGTTCGCGCGTCGTCGCCACGATCTCGCTGGACAAGCGCGCGGAGAACCTGGCCCGCGCCGACACGCGCTTTTGGGTCGTCCGTCCGCGCATCGGCGCCAGCGGCGTGTCGGGCGTCGACACCCTGTTTTCGGGCGCTTACATCGGCGTCGACCGGGGGGCTTCCTCCGACACGAGCCGGAACTTCACCGGTCTGGAAGCCCCGCCCGCCGTGCCGGGCGACATGCCCGGCAAATCCTTCGTCCTGCGCACCGAGGAACTGGGTTCCCTGGACATCGGCTCGCCGGTGTATCATCGGCGCGTCCAGGTCGGCCGCGTGACTTCGTACCGGCTCGACGAGGACGGCTCGTGCGTCAGGCTGCAAATTTTCGTCGACGCGCCGTATGACCGTTTCGTCACCGCCGGCACCCGCTTCTGGAACGCCAGCGGGGTGGACGTTTCGCTCGGCGCGGACGGCATCAGGCTCAAGACGCAATCCCTCGCCGCCATCGTTTCGGGCGGAATCGCCTTCGCCACGCCCGAATACGCCCAGGGCGGACCCGCCGCCGAAAACGCGCAGTACCTGCTGGCCAGCGACCAAGCCACCGCGATGGCGCCGCCCGACGGCCCGGCGCAATACGTCCGGCTGCGCTTCAAACAGCCGCTGCGCGGCCTGTCGGTCGGCGCTCCGGTGCTGTTCTGGGGCGTCGATCTGGGGAAAGTGGTGTCGATCACGCTCGATTACGACGAAGCCGCCCACGACTTTCCCACCGTGGTCGGCGTCCGGCTCTATCCCCAGCGGTTGGGCCGCGTACTGGAAAAACTTCCCGCCCCGGACGACGACCCGCAACGGCGGATCGCCAGCTTCCTGGGCGCGATGGTCGACCGGGGATTGCGCGCGCAGGCCCGCTCCGCCAATCTGCTGACCGGACAGCTCTACATCTCGATCGAGCACGTTCCCGGCGCGCCGAAAGTCGCCTTCGACGAATCCGCGCGGCCGCTGACGATCCCCACCGTCGACGGCAAACTGGACCGCTTGCAGGAACAGCTCGCCAACATCGTCGGCCGGATCGACAAAATTCCCTTCGACGCCATCGGGAAGCATCTCGATACCGCGCTGATCGATCTGCGCGGCGCGCTGACCCGCCTGAACGGGACGCTCGGACGGATCGACGAGCAATTACTGCCGGAAGCCGCGAAAACCCTGCAACGCGCGCAAGAGACCCTGGGCGCGGTGGAAGGGGTGCTGTCGGAGGACGCGCCGCCGCTGCGCGATCTCTCCGAAGCGTTGAAGGAAATCCAGCGCGCCGCGCGCTCGCTGCGCGGCCTGACCGACCTTCTCGGACGCCATCCCGAATCCCTGTTGCGCGGCCGCCCGGACGGCCGCGCCCCCGCCATCGCTCCGGCCGAAGCGCCGCCCGCCCCGCCGGCCGTGGAGCAAAGACAGGAGACCTCCCGATGAACCGTTCGATCGCTCTTTTCCTCCTCCTGGCCGCCTTCTCCCTGGGCCTGATCGCCTGCGCCTCGCCCCCGGTCCGTTACCACACCCTGCTTTCGGCGCGGGAAGCCCCGGCGACCGACCCGGCCCCGTCCGGGTTCCTGATCGACGTCCTCGCCGTCGGCATCCCGGCCCGGCTCGACCAGCCGCAACTGGTCGTGCGCGAGGGCCCGGCCGGCGTCGTCATGCCCGTCGGCGAACACTGGGCCGGCCCACTGGAGGAGGAATTGCGCATCGCGCTCTCGGCCGAACTCACGGCCCGCCTGAAGACCCGTGACGTCGCCGGCCTCGCCAGACCGGCGCATCGCTCCGTGCTGAGGATAAAGGTCGAAATCCGCCGCCTCGACGCTTGGCCGGGCCAAAAAGTCCGTCTCGACGCGGACTGGTCCCTGGGCTTCGCGGACGCCGCCGCCGACGCCCGCCTGGTAAGCCACGGCCAGTTCGAAGAACCCGTCCCGCCCGGCTACCCCGAACTCGTCCTCGGACAACAACGCCTCATCGCCGCGCTGGCGGAAAAAATCGCCACCGACGCGCGCCAATGGGCCGCCTACCCGCCACGATCGACCGAAGCGCTCGCTCCCGAAAGAGAAAAGCGGTTGACCACGACGGGCACGACGGACACAACGAAAAACGAGAACGAAAAACCCTAATCACGGCGAATACGGCGGATACAACGAAAGGCAAAAGCGGGAATCGGGCGAAAGCCGACGGGTTTCCTGTTTTCGTTTTTCGACACCGTCATTCCCGCGAACGCGGGAATGACGATCCCGATTTTCGTCGTCCCCGTCGTGTTCTTCGTGGTCGATCGCTTTTCAGGATTTCCGCCGCGCCCGATCCTTGCGGAGGGGGCAGGGCAGGGCCGTCATTCCCGTGGACTCCCGGTTTCTCCGGACGGTTTCCGCCTGACGGTATAATCCTTTACGTTTCCAACGGACGAAGAGATACGATGCTTTCGCGATTCATGCCCCATGAGGGAAAATTCTTCGATTTGTTCAATGCCCACGCGGAGCAGGTGGTTTTGGGCAGCCAGGCGCTGGTCGGCCTGATGAAGGCGTTCAACGATTCGGACGAGGCGGCGGAAAGGCAGTGCAACCAGGTCGACGTGGCCGAAAAGACGGGCGACCACATCACCCGCGAGACCATGCGGCAGTTGCACAAGTCGTTCATCACTCCGCTCGACCGCGAGGAAATCCACCAGCTGATCACCAACCTCGATGACATCCTCGACCTGACCCAGGACGCCGCGCAGACGGTGACGCTGTACGATATCCGGCACATCACGCCGGAGGCGGTGCGCCTCTCCGAAATCGGTCTGCAATGCGCCGAGCGGGTGCGCGCCGCCGTCGGCCTGCTGGCTTCGATGGACAACGGCCCCCGGATTTTCAAGCTGTGCCACGAGATCGACGAGCTTGAATCGGCCGCCGACCGGGAGATGCGCGGCGCGATGTCGCGCCTGTTCCGCGAGGAACCCGACGTGCGCGAGGTCATCAAGTACCGGACCATCTATGAGTTGCTCGAAACGGTGACGGATCGCTGCGAGGACGTGGCGAACATCATCGAGGGCATCGTCATCGAAAATTCCTGAGCGGCAAGGCGCATGGATACCGCAAGCATCGGCATGGGCGTCGTTGTCCCGCTCGTCATACTGGCCCTGGCGTTCGACTTCATGAACGGCTTCCACGACGCCGCCAACGCGATCGCCACGATCGTCTCGACGCGCGTGCTGCGCCCCCAGAGCGCCGTGCTGCTCGCGGCGTTCTTCAACCTCGTCGCCATTTTCGTCTTTCACCTCAAGGTGGCGACGACGGTCGGCCGGGGTACCGTCGACCCGGCGATCATCGACCATTGCGTCGTGTTCGGCGCGCTGGCCGGCGCCATCGCCTGGAACGCCATCACGTGGTACTACGGCATTCCTTCCTCATCGTCGCACGCGCTGATCGGCGGACTCGCCGGCGCGGCGCTGGCCAAGGCGGGGCCGGCCTCGCTGATCGCCGCCGGCCTGCTCAAGACCGTGCTCTTCATCTTCGTCTCGCCGATGCTGGGGATGCTGCTGGGATCCCTGATGCTGCTGCTCGTCTCGTGGCTGTGCAGGCACGCCGCGCCGAGGAGCGTGGATCGATGGTTCCGCCGCCTGCAACTGCTTTCCGCCTCGCTCTACAGCCTGGGGCACGGCGGCAACGACGCGCAGAAAACGATGGGCATCATCTGGATGCTGCTGATCGCCGCCGGCCTGTCGGAGGCGTCCGATCCGTTGCCGATGTGGGTCGTCGTGTCGTGCTACACGGCCATCGGCCTGGGGACGATGTTCGGCGGCTGGCGCATCGTCAAGACGATGGGGCAGAAGATCACCAAGCTGAAGCCGGTGGGCGGTTTCTGCGCCGAAACCGGCGGCGCGCTCACACTCTTCCTGGCCACGGCGCTGGGCATTCCGGTATCGACGACGCACACCATCACCGGCGCCATCGTCGGCGTGGGATCGACCCGGCGGCTGTCGGCGGTGCGCTGGGGAATCGCCGGCTCGATCGTCTGGGCCTGGGTGCTGACCATCCCGTGCAGCGCGCTGATCGGCGCGCTGTTCTGGTGGATGGGCCAAATCCTCCCCTGACCGCCCGCCTCGACCGGCGACTGCCGGCCAAAGCGCGCCGGGAGAGGGTGGGGGATGGTTTTCCGGGTGTCTTGCGTTACGCCGGGATGTCCGGCACCAGCATTTTTTCGAGCTGGTAAATTTTGTCCTTGAGCGCGAGCTTGCGTTTCTTCAACCGCTGGATCAGCAACTGATCCTGATTGGGCAGCGGCGTCGCCGCGAGCTGTTCGACGACCAGATTGAGGTCACGGTGCTCCACCTGAAGCTCGTTCAAGGTGGCGCGGGCGGTAGCTATTTCCTTTTCGGTCAACATCGTTCCATCCATTCGGCAGTAATCGGTCGGTCTGCGATTGGCCGCCTTCCGTATGTTCGCGGTACGGTCGTCCCCCCCAGGGTTGCAGCCCTTTGCCGTCCCGCGCGCCGTTCCGGCCCGCGCGCGCGACAACGATGATAATGGTAGGCGTTCCGGCGCGAAAAGACAACGGCGGACAACGGCGGACAACGGCGAACGGCGGCGAAAATCCGGCCCGGACGCCGGAAAACGGCGCGAATCCGGCGCGAACCGTATTTCCGCCGCGTGCCTTGTGGTTAAATCATCCGTTTCCGTGCTTATCCGTATCCCGGCAACTGAATCTCAACCTTCGCGCCGCCCGGAAGGGCGGGTTTCAAACCGGAGTCAGTTTTACGATGAACAAGGCTTTCACCAGAGAGACCGACGACGACGAAGACGATGGCGTCGACGCTTCGCCGAACCGGCCCCAACTGCCCCAGGGCGCGCGCAACTACATCACGCCGGGCGGCTACGCGCGCATCCGGGACGAACTCGACCAGTTGCTGCGCGTCGAACGTCCGCAGGTCGTCGAAGTCGTGCAGTGGGCGGCGTCGAACGGCGACCGTTCCGAAAACGGGGATTACCTCTACGGCAAGAAGCGCCTGCGCGAAATCGACCGGCGCATCCGTTTCCTGACCCGGCGGCTGGACCTGGCCGAGGTCGTCGACCCGGCGGCGCGGAGGGAAAACCGCGATCAGGTGTTTTTCGGCGCGACGGTGACGCTCCGCGACGAACGGGACGAGGAACGTACCTATCAGATCGTTGGCGTCGACGAAACCGATTTCGCGCGCGGACGGATCAGCTGGATCTCGCCGCTCGCCCGCGCGCTGCTCCGCGCGCGCGAGGGCGACCCGGTCCGTTTCCAAAGCCCATCCGGTTGGCGGGAAGTGGAAGTGGTCGGCGTGGAATACGCGACGATCGAGCCATGAACGCCCGCCGCCGGGCCTGGGAGAGGTCTTGCCGCGCGAGTCGCTCCCATCGGGAGGGAGGTGTCGTGCCGAAGGCGGGGCGGGGGATTCCCAAGCGCGATTGAAAAACCACCGCCGCCTCTTTCCCGTCATTCCCGCGAAAGCGGGAATCCAGCTTTGAATTGGCAGCCCTTCGGGCCGAAGGTCACGAACCGGATTCCCGCTTATCAATGAAATGGCGGGGGTTTTCTTTGTTTTTCGCCGTGTCTGTCGTGGTTAACGCCTTGGCGCGCGGGAATCTCCATGCGTATGCGCGCGCCAACTCTGTATACTGCCGGTTACTGCCAAAACCGTTGTGAGCCGCCTCGTTGAATCCGACAGAAAATCAAGCGATCCGCATTCTGGGTATCGATCCCGGTTTGCGCGTCACCGGTTTCGGCGTCATCGAAAGAACGGGCGGCCGTCTCGCCTATCTCGCCAGCGGCTGCATCCGGACGGACGCCCGCGATTCGCTGCCGGCCCGGCTGGGCAGCATCCACGGCGGCATCCGCGATCTGTTGGCCAGTTATAAACCCGATCAGGCTGTCATCGAAATCGTCTTCGTCAACGTTAACCCGCAATCGACCCTGTTGCTTGGGCAGGCCCGCGGCGCCGCGATCGCCGCGCTCGTCGCCGGCGGCGTGGAGGTGGCGGAATACACCGCGCTGCAAGTCAAGCAGGCCGTGGTCGGCAACGGGCACGCGGACAAGATCCAGGTGCAGCATATGGTGCGCCGGCTGCTGTCGCTGCCCGGCGATCCGAGTCCGGACGCCGCCGACGCGCTCGCTTGCGCCATCGCCCACGCGCACGGCGGACAGGGAATGGGGGCGCTGGCGACGAAGGGGTTTCGCGTGCGCAACGGGCGCATGATCCTGGCGAAAGGAAGGGCGGGTTGAATGATGATGGCAAAAGAAACGGATGGGCACGGCGGAATTTTTGAAAAAGCGATCGACCACGGAGAAAAACCCATGAAAAATCCTTGTCTTTCTCCGCGTTCTTCGTGGTTGGTGTTTTTTGCCGTGGCTGATTCGAGGTTTTCGAAATGATTGGACGCTTGACCGGAATCCTGCTGGAAAAGACGCCGCCCCAGGTGCTCGTCGACGTGCGCGGCGTCGGCTATGAGGTCGATGTGCCGATGAGCACGTTTTTCAACCTCCCCGCGGCGGGCGAAGCCTGCACGCTGCATACGCATTTCATCGTGCGCGACGACGGCCAGTTTCTCTACGGCTTCGGCACCGAGGCCGAGCGTTTCGCCTTCCGCCAGCTGGTCAAGGTTTCGGGCGTCGGGGCGCGCACGGCGCTCGCCGTGCTCTCCGGGCTGTCCGTCGCCGATCTCGCCCAGGCCATCGCCCGCCAGGAAACCGGGCGGCTGACCAAGGTGCCGGGCATCGGCAAGAAAACGGCCGAGCGGCTGCTCCTCGAACTCCGTGGCAAGCTGGGCGACGCCCTGCCCGCCGGCGGCAGGCCGCCGGCCGAGGACAGCCGGCGCGACATTCTCAATGCCCTGCTGGCGCTGGGATACAATGACCGTGAAGCCGAGGCGGCCATGAAGCGATTGCCGCCCGACCTGTCGACCTCGGACGGTATCCGCCAGGCGCTCAAACTTCTCGCCAAGCCATAATGCGACAACATATCACCTCCGCCCAGAAACAGATCATCCAGATCGCCATCGTGGCGCTGCTCCTGATCGGCTGCATCGCTGTGCTGCTGCCCTTCACCGGCACACTGATGTTTGCCGTGGTGATCTGCGTGACGACCGCCCCGTTGCGCGATTACGTGTTCAGGCTGTGCCGGGGACGCAGCCATCTGGCCGCGTTGCTGATGTCGGCCCTGCTGGTGCTGCTGCTGCTCGCGCCGCTCGCCCTGCTCTCCGGCACTCTCGCCCAGGCCATCGAATCGGCGGTGCGCTACCTGCAACCGATCATGGAAACGGGGCTTTCCGCCGACGCGCCCGAATGGCTGGCCGATCTGCCCATCGTCGGCCCGATCATCGACACCTACTGGCATGAACTCGCCGCCAGCCGGGAAGAAATGAACAATCTGCTGCGCCAGTTGATCGGCCCGACGCGCAGGACGGCGCTGGCCGCCGCGTCGATCTTCGGGCAGGGGCTGTTGCAGTTGGCGCTGGTCATTTTCTTCGCCTTCTTCATTTTTCGCGACGCCGAAAAATACGCGGAAGCCCTGCGCAACGGCAGCCAGAAACTGGCCGGCGATCTTGGGGAGCGCATGATGAAACTGGCGGCGGGCACGATCACCGGCGTCATGGTCGGAATCGTCGGCACGGCGGTGGCGCAGGCCCTCGTGGCCATGTTCGGCTACCTCGTCGCCGGCGTTCCCGGCGTCGCCATGCTGACCTTCATGACCTTCATTTTCTCCATGGTGCCGGTGATCGGCGCGACGCTGGTCTGGCTCGGCGCGGCATGGTGGCTCTACAACAGCGGCCAGACCGGATGGGCCGTCTTCATGGTACTGTGGGGCATGTTCGCCATCAGCAGCGTGGATAACTTCATCAAGCCGATCCTCATTTCGCGCACTTCCAGCCTGCCGCTCCTGCTGATCGTCGTCGGCATCTTCGGCGGCGTGATGGTCTTCGGCTTCATCGGCCTGTTCCTCGGCCCAACGCTGCTCGCGCTCGGCCAGGTGCTCATCCGCGGATGGCTGGCGCTCGAAACCGACGAATACGAAGACCCGTCACCCGTCCGGCCATGATCGAAACCGATTCCTTCGACCGCCCCGGCGACGGCAAGCCCGACCGCCTGATTTCGCCCGATCCGGAGTCGACCCGGGAAGAAGCGATCGAGCGCGCGCTGCGCCCGAAGCGCCTCGCCGACTACGTCGGGCAGGTCAAGATCCGCGAGCAGCTCGGCATCTTCATCGAGGCCGCCAAGCGCCGCCGCGACACGCTCGACCACGTACTGCTGTTCGGCCCGCCGGGCCTGGGCAAGACGACGCTGGCGCACATCGTCGCCGCCGAAATGGGCGTCGGCCTGCGCCAGACCTCCGGCCCGGTGCTCGAACGCGCCGGGGATCTCGCGGCCATGCTCACCAACCTCGAACCGCACGACGTGCTGTTCATCGACGAAATCCATCGCCTCTCCCCGATCGTCGAAGAAATCCTCTACCCGGCGATGGAAGACTTCCAGATCGACATCATGATCGGCGAAGGACCGGCCGCCCGCTCGGTCAAGCTCGACCTGCCGCCCTTCACCCTGGTCGGCGCCACCACGCGCGCCGGCATGTTGACCAACCCGCTGCGCGACCGCTTCGGCATCGTCGCCCGGCTGGAGTTCTACACGCCCGAAGAACTCACGCACATCGTCGCGCGCTCCGCGCAACTGCTGCAAGTGCCGGTCGCCGCGGACGGCGCGCTGGAGATCGCCCGCCGCTCGCGCGGCACGCCGCGCGTCGCCAACCGCCTGCTGCGCCGGGTGCGCGATTTCGCCGAGGTCAAGGCCGAAGGCAGCGTCACCCGCGTGGTCGCCGACGAGGCGCTGTCGATGCTCGACGTCGACCGCGGCGGTCTGGACGTGATGGACCGCAAACTCCTCTCGGCGGTGATCGACAAGTTCGGCGGCGGGCCGGTCGGCGTCGACAACCTCGCCGCCGCGATCGGCGAGGCGCGCGACACGATCGAGGACGTGCTCGAACCCTTCCTGATCCAGCAAGGTTTCCTGCAACGCACGCCGCGCGGCCGCGTCGCCACCCCCGCCATCTACCGTCACCTGGGCCTCGCCACGCCAGCGGAAAAAATCCAAAGCGAGCTTTGGCAAGCCCAATGAAACCCGGCAAAGCCCGACGCCCCGCCCCTCCCTTCCACATCCGCCACGAGGGCAACGCAAGCGGCCAATGATGGCGCATGGAGGCAAGCGGCATAGGCTTGATCGAACTGACGGGATTGGGCGGCCTGCTGCGACTGATTGGAGTTTTATTCTGGATCATCGTCATTGCCGCGTTGATCGCGGCGCTGGTACTGCCGAAGACACGGCGAGGCAAGGTGATGGCGACACTGATTGTCGTGGGGCTGTTCGCGGCCTTTCCCGGCCGGTGCGCGTGTGAAGAGAAACAGAGACGGGACGCCGGTGAAGGCGCGTTGGCCAAGCCCGTCGCGCCCCACGCGGTCGCCAAGGCGACGGGACTGCATATGCTGCTTGAAAAAGGCGTCCCGGCCTGGAACACCGCCGTTCGCGCCCTCACCAACGAAAAGCGCCGGGAGGCGCTCGCGGCCCTTCGCGCGGCGCTCGCCCTGAGCAAGGACAAGCTCGCCAGCGTGTTCGACGGAATCGCGGACTCGGAGGTGGATGAACTGCGAAAACGGCTTCGCAATCTGGCCGCGATGCTGGAATTGTTCGGAGAATACCGTGGCGATCCGCTCGAAGACCTCAAGGCGTTAACGCCGTTCGAGGAAGCCGCGCGGGAGGGTAAACACGCGGCCACGCCGCCTGGGAAGAAGGCGGGGTTGAAGGCCGTGGAAATCCCTGGCCAAGCGTTGACGGAAAAAACGCCGAGGACGAAAGCCGGAGCGGCCATCGAGGGGCATCCAGCGTTCGACCGCCGCAATGAAACCTACCAAGCCCTCTTGCGCAAAGCGGAAAAATTTGAAAAAGGTCTCGCGCGCCCCTTGAACGCGATTCAAGAATCGATTTTGACGCGCCTGCTTCACGGCGTGCCGAATCTCTCCAGTTATCTGGACAACGTGGGCGCTTTCGGGGTGTTGAATGAGCGGAGCGTGAACTATGAGAAAGCGTTGGGGGTCGCGCTGCTCTTCAAGAGCGTGCCTGAAAGAGTCGTGCTGCTCCATCCGACGATTTTTTCACCCAGTATCAGGCACTCCCTGCTTCCCGAAGAGGTGCGGGATATGGTCGACCGGCTCCCGGATGTTTTTCGTACATCGATCGCCCTTCACGAAATCGGTCACACTTTCGACGGCGTGGCGGGCACGCGGCTGGACCTTTTCGGTTACGATGGTAGTATCCTGAAGCGGATGGAGGGGCTTGAAGGCGACTTGCGGCAGTATTACTACATGGGCTTGCCCGGCCGTGACAAGCCCAAGGCTATCTACTTTCCGCGCGAGCTTTTCGCGCAGTCTTTCGCGGTTTTCAAGAATCCCCACTGGCGCGCCGAACTGATAAGGCAAGACCCGGAATTATTCAAATTATTGGAAGGAGTGTTCGCAAATGAAGAAAGGCAAACGCCCGGATTGGTACGTGGGCCTGAACGAGGAGCTGATACCGATACCGGACGAGGACCCGGAACTGCTGACGGCGCACGTGAGCGTGTTTTACCCGATCGGGGGAGAGTCGCCGGCGGAGATACGGCGGATGGAGCGGAACATCAATCAGGCGGTTCAGTTGGAGCGAAAACTGAGCGGGCTGCCTCTCCTGAAAAAACGCAAAAAAACGGGGCCGTCCCTGGAGGAGATACTGGCGAAGGACTGCCCCCCAGGGTATCTGTTCGAGCGGTGCATGAATCATTACCGGGACGACGAACCGATTCTCGGACCGAACGGGGAACTGCCGGAGGGGGACGACGAGATACCGTTCTAAGCCCATCCGCCGAGCGGGATTCCCCCACGGCGGCGATCGAGCGTCGCGTGGCGGAGCAGGAAGCCTGGACGATCAAACGGCTCCGCAAGGGCCTGCCCGCCGTGGGCGAGGCGCTCAGGAAGATGAACGCGCTTCAGCGGGACTTGTTCAAGCGAATGGTCGAGTCCATGCGCCCGGTCGACGCGACGAACCCGTTCTGGCAGCGCAACGCGCTTGAAGAGGGCTTGCGCGCCAAGATGACCCGCCGCATCGACGCGGTGTTGAAGAAGCTCGCGGGGAACGCGAAACAAGCCTCCGTGGCGCTGCCGATGCGCTACCCGATCCGGGACACGAACCGCCTGCGCCCCGAACTGCGCGGTAAATACTCGCCTGAGGAAAGCATCGCCGCGCTGATTCCGAACGGCGATCGCACGGGCACGACGCGGGCGAATTTCGGCGGCGCGAAGATAGGAGACATCGTGACATTCCATACCATGCGCGACGGCCAGTGGGTCGAGGTGCCCGGCCAGTATCGCGTGACGGGCTTTCATCCGGTCGATCTCGGTACACCCGAAGGGCGCGAGGAATGGAGCCGCCACGAGGGTTGGAGCGTGGAGGCGAGCAAGGCTTTCGGCAACCAGGTGCGTACCGGAGCGACGCAGATGCGCTTCGAGCGGGTTGACACGGGTGAATCGGCGAGATCGGAGGACTCGTCGAGGGGTTCGCCAAAGGCCGTCGCGGGCGCGTCGATCGAACTCCCCGAACGTAACTACTTCACCGCGAAAGATCGCCTCAAGAGCCGACAGGCGACGCAGTTTATCGGACGGGGTTCGCCGGCGTCCTCAACGGCGGCTTATGGTAAAGCGTGGGGCGCGTTGGCGAATACCGGCAAGTATTCCGCCGATGACGTGGTGTTCGTGAGCACCGAGGGAGCGCGCGGAGGCCGCCTTGCTCCGGATTTCGCCATGCTCCAGAAGGCGCTCGATGCGGGCGCGACGATTATCACGGATCGGGAAACGGATCGGGCAAGACCTTACAATCTCGGCGAGCGAGAGGTTGCCAAGTACTTGCAGGGACATGGGTACGAGGAAACTTCACCGGGGCGATGGGGGCGAAAAACGAACAAGGTCTCGCCGAAGGACGATTTTCGGCTCGAACCCCCTGAACCAGCCAGAGAATCGAACGATGATGAGAACTTCGCGCGCAAGATTTTGCAGGACAGCGAGTTCGCCGATGGGGAGCTTACGGCAAAACTTTACGCCGAGGCGCTCGAAGCGGGTCTGCGCACCCTCGATCGTTATGAAGCTATCGGCCTCGATAATCTCTCAAGGGAGCAAGATCAACTGTATGAAATTGGTTTACAACAAGCGTTCGGCGACACCGGAAGCGTTTCTGAAAATAAACGCGCTGTGGTGGATTATCTGCTCGAACAAGGGGCGTCAGAAAACGAGATTTCAGAACAAATCGACAGGATTCTTCGCACGATCCATTGGGGGCAGGAAGTTATCAACAGGCTAAGCTATTCGCTTCCAGCGGTCGATGTGAAATTCAGCCGCATGGGTGTCGGAGCCAAGGAAAACGAATCTTTCCGAAAAACGGAACGCGCCTACGGCGGCCACGCCGCGTATGCGCGGGCCAGAGCGGTCGGGCGCACCGAACTGGATTACTGGGAATGGGTGCAAGCCCGCACGCCGGAGTTCAAGAGCGAATTTGGCGATTGGGAAGCGCTGCGGGCACAAAATCGGCTCGATGCGATGAAGCCTGTTGAAATTCGCGTGCCCGATACGTGGAAATCGCTTTCCCTGAACGACTTGCGCGCAAAGGTGCGCGAGGCGATGGAGGCGATGAAAAAGGATGAGCCGCTGCATCACCCGGAAATCGGCGAGGTCGTGGTTGGCTCGGAAGGGGTGCGAAAGTCTCTTGACGACAGTCGTGATCCGGCGAAATTGTTTGTGCTGGGCGATCTCCGCCAAGCGTTTGAAAAAAGCGTTTTTTCGTCGGCGAAGGAGTCGGAAAATCGAGAGCAGGAACGGAATATTCTGGCTTATGAAAAATTGCTGGCGAAAATCCGCGTGGGCGAAAAAGAGTTGGTCGCCATATTTTCCGTCAAGAATCAGAGCGATGGCAGGCATTACTACAACACGGTAACGCTGCGAGACGGGCAAGAAAAGACCTCGGCAGTCTCTCCAGGGGGGCCAAGCGCAAGCGCAGGGCGATCCGTACCGGCCTATACCGAGGTCAATTCATTTATACGCCATCCCCTGGTTCGTGTCAACCCAGCGAGCGTCACCGCCGCCATCAACCCCAAGACAGGCGAGCCGAGCGCCGAGGTTTTCGACAGCGCCGCCAGCGCCCAGTCCGCCGAGTCGCGTTCCCGGCAAGCGAACGAGGCTGAAATCGAAGCGGCGCGGGAGCATTTCACGCGCACTCTGGGGGATGGCGTCAAGGTTGAATTCAAGAAGTATTTCAACGACAACTCGTCGGGGCGCTGGGAAAAACGCGCGACGCAAAACGTCATCACGCTCGCCCTGAACGCGGCCAATTTCCTCGGCACGGCCTATCACGAGAGTCTGCACGAATTTTTCGACATTCTCTCGAAACACGGCGACGAGGCCGTCCGCGAACTGCTCTCGCGCGTTTCGCAAAACCCGATCATTCTCCGGCAGCTCCACAAACTGCTGAAGGATGACGCGGCCGCGATCGCGCAACTGGCCGACCCGCATGAGTCGGCGGCGTACATGTACCAGTTCTGGCAGGCGGGCGTGCTCAAGATCGGGCCGACGACGCGGAATTTTTTCCAGAAGATATTCGACTTCCTGGCGGATGTCCTTGGGCTGACTCGGAAGGAAATCCGCGACATGCGCGCCGCCGAGGAG
>JAIRPF010000001.1 GCA_031257115.1 Accumulibacter sp. | reverse complement strand
AGAGAAAGCCCGTCGATGTCGCCGAGCGTATAGGCCGTGCCGGTCGCCTTGGCTTGTCGAACGGCCAGATCGGAAAGTGCCATGATTCATCTCCTGAACTGAGTCAGGTCTGGATTTTTTATTCATCGGACGTGCCCTTCCAGCAAGAATCCGGCACCCGCAACCCCCGTAATGATGGACTTGAAAATGGACTTAAAAGTCCCGGCTGTAGGTGGATTCCAATAGCGTCCAGTAGAATGGAAAAATATGGAAACCCTTATTTTTCAAATCATTATGGACACCAGTGGATGTCCTTGGTGTAGAAAGGCAGTTTTACGATGAAAGCAATCGTTGCCGTCAAGCGTGTCGTGGACTACAACGTCAAGGTCCGCGTGAAGGCGGATGGAAGCGGCGTCGACGCCGCCAACGCCAAAATGTCGATGAATCCGTTCGACGAAATCGCCGTCGAGGAGGCGGTTCGGCTGAAGGAAGCGGGGATCGTCTCGGAAGTGATCGCCGTGTCCATCGGCGCGGCGCCGTGCCAGGACACCTTGCGCACGGCGCTGGCCGTGGGCGCGGATCGCGCGATCCTGGTCGAGACCGGGGCGGAAATCCAGCCGCTGGGCGCGGCGAAGCTGCTCAGGGCGCTCTGCGAAAGGGAATCTCCCCGGATCGTCCTCACGGGAAAGCAGGCCATCGACGACGACGCCAACCAGACCGGGCAGATGCTGGCCGCCCTGATGGGCTGGCCGCAGGCCACTTTTGCCTCCAGGCTCGCCATCGACGGCGACGTGGCGACGGTGGAACGCGAAATCGACGGCGGCGTCGAGACCGTGGAAATGCGCCTGCCGGCGGTTGTCACGGCCGATCTGCGCCTCAACCAGCCGCGTTACGCGACGCTGCCGAACATCATGAGGGCGCGGAAAAAACCGCTGGAGACCGTGACTCCGGAAGCCCTGGGCGTCGACGTTTCTCCCCGGCTGGAAATCCTGAAGGTGAGCGAGCCGCCCCGGCGGGCCGCGGGAATCCGGGTCGCGGACGTCGCGGAACTCGCGGCTAGGCTCAGGGACGCGGAGGGGGTCGCATGAGCTGCCTGATCCTGGCCGAGCACGACAATTCGACGCTCCACCCGGTCACGGCCCACGTCGTGGCGGCGGCCCGGCGGATCGGCGGGGAGATTCACCTGCTGGTCGCCGGCGACGGCTGCCGGCGCGTCGCCGAACAGGCCGCGACGCTCGACGGCGTCGCCGGGGTATGGCTGGCCGACGCGGCGCGCTACGCCGACCAGACGCCGGAATCCGTCGCCGAACTGGTCGCGGCGCGAATGGCGCCCCATTCGCACGGCCTCGCGGCCGCGACGGCGGCCGGAAAAAGCGTCATGCCGCGCGTCGCCGCCCTGCTCGACGTCGCGCAGATTTCCGACCTCGTCGGGGTCGAATCCGGCGATACCTTCGTCCGGCCCATCTACGCGGGCAGCGCGCTGGCCACGGTTCGCTCGTCCGACGCGAAAAAAATCATCACCGTGCGCGCGACGGCGTTCGCGGCGGCGGGAACGAATTCCGCTCCGGCGCCGATCGAGAGCCTCGCGGTTCCCGACGCTCCGGGCAAAAGCCGGGTGGTCTCGCGCCGGTTGAACCGCTCGGCCCGGCCCGAACTGGATGCCGCCAGGGTCGTCGTATCCGGCGGGCGCGGCCTGGGGAGCGCGGAAAACTTCCACGCTCTCTTGGAACCCCTGGCCGACAGGCTGGGAGCCGCCATCGGGGCCTCGCGGGCGGCGGTGGACGCCGGCTTCGTTTCCAACGACCTGCAAGTCGGGCAAACCGGAAAGATCGTGGCCCCCCGGCTCTATATCGCGGCGGGCCTGTCGGGAGCGATCCAGCACGTCGCGGGAATGAAGGACAGCCAGGTCATCGTCGCCATCAACAAGGACCCGGAAGCCCCCATATTCCAGATCGCCGATTACGGACTCGTCGCCGACCTGTTCGACGCCATTCCCGCGCTGACCGCGGCGCTGGGCCGGACGGGCGATGGCGGCCGGAATCCGTGAGTCCCCGCGTCCGCCAGACGGCTCCATGAACCCGCGATCCTTTTTCTCCGACCGGCGCGTCGTCGTCGCGCTGGCCACGCTTTGCTGCCTGCTCTGGGGGAGCGCCTATCCGGCGATCAAGACGGGCTATGCCCTGTTCGGCATCGCCGCCGGCGACGTCGCGTCGAAAATGGTGTTCGCCGGCTACCGCTTCATGTTTGCCGGCCTGCTGCTGCTCGCGCTGTCCGCGGCCATGCGCCGGAAGACGTTCGCCCTGGATCGCGGGAATCTGTTCCCGACGATCCTGCTGGGCCTGACGCAGACCACGTTGCAATATATTTTCTTCTATGTCGGACTGGCCTATACGACGGGCGTGAAAAGCTCCATCCTGAACGCCGCGACCACGTTTTTCAGCGTCCTGCTGGCGCATTTCATCTACCGCAACGACCGCCTGAATTCCAACAAGCTGGCGGGCTGCCTGATCGGTTTCGCCGGCGTGATCGTGGTGAACTTCAGCGAGGATCTGCTGGATTTCCACTTTACCCTGCTCGGCGAGGGCTTCGTCGTGATCGCCATGTTCATCCTGTCCGCCACCTCGATCTACGGCAAAAGGCTCTCGCAGACGATGGATTCTGTCGTCATGGCGGGCTACCAGCTCGCCATCGGCGGACTGGTCTTGGTCGTCGCCGGTCATGCCTTCGGCGGAAGGCTGGAGGGCTTCACGCCGGAGTCGACGGCGCTCCTAGGCTACATGGTGATCCTGTCCTCGGCGGCCTACGCTATATGGACCGTCCTGCTCAAATACAACCGCGTCGGCCTGGTGGCGGTATTCAACCTGCAAATTCCGATCTTCGGCGCCGTCCTGTCGGCGATCTTTCTCGGCGAAAGCGTCCTCGAATGGAAAAACGTCGCGGCGCTGGCGCTGGTGTGCGGCGGAATCTGGATGGTGACGCGGGAACGGTGAGTTTCCGCGAGATGCCGTTTGGCCACGAAGGATACGGAGAAAAAATCGTGAAAGCGGACAGGCAGGGCGAGCGCGGCGGTCACGATGGACACGGCGGAAAACTTTCATGCCCGCCGTATCGCCGCGACCTCTACACTCCCCCCACCTCCGCGAATCGCCCGCGCCCTCGCCGGTTTCGTCTCGCCGTGCCGCGCGGCGCCGTCCACGGCGCGTTTTCGCGGCGCGAGCAACTCATTAGCGACAGGCCTTCATGCCTGTCGCAGTCAACGAACCCGGAAGGGGTTTGCGCACCCCGCCCAAGTGGCCACGGTCGAAACCCCGGCCTTCCAGGCCGGGGATTTCAGCCTTCGCACCGCCCTGAAGGACGGGGTTTCAAACCGGAGTCGGTTTTACGATGAATCGAGGTTTTCATGAAACGCCGTGATTTCATATTTTTCGGAATTTCGGGAATCGCGCTGGCCGCCTGCGGCGGGCGTCCGAAATACGGCGCGTTCGCGCCGGGCAGCCGGGTACTGGCCTTTGGCGACAGCGTGACGCACGGCACCGGCGCGGCTCCCGGCGAGGACTGGCCGGCGCGGCTCGCCGACCTGACCGGCTGGCAAATCGTCAACGCCGGCGTGCCGGGCGATACGGCGCAAGCCGGCAAATCCCGCATCCAGCCGCTGCTCGACGAACACAAGCCCGCGCTGGTCGTCATCGAGATTGGCGGCAACGATTTTTTACGCCGGCGGCCGGCAAGCGCCGTCAAGCAGGACCTGAAAGCCCTGATCGACGCCGCGCGGTCATCCGGCGCGCGGGCGCTCCTCATCGGCGTTCCGGAACTCTCCCTCATGGCGGTGGTGGCGGGAAAACCGGCGGATTCCCCGATCTACGGAGAACTCGGCAAGGAAGAAGGCGTCCCGGTCATCCCGGACGTTTTTTCCGGCATCCTGTCGCGCCCCGAACTCTGCGCCGACAGAATCCACCCCAACGCGGCCGGCTACCGGCGGATGGCGGATGAAATTCACGCCGCCCTGAAGCAACTGGGATTGGCGCGGTGATCCGGGAAAATGTCACATCCTGGAATTCCGTTCGCAGACAGGGGCGCGGTTCCATGCCAAATCATTGACGGCGCGAAGGCGAACGGCGCAGGCAGCGTGGCAAGGCGATGGTTTTTCTCGACCGCGTCCGGCAATCCCACCGCCAAACTCCTTCCGCCACGCCTTCGGCGTGACGCCTCCCTCAATGGGGAGGCTTTTGGTTTGCCTGCGTTTTCGGGCCGAGGCGGCGGGCTATTTGATGCGGGCGCGGTATTCGTCGGTGCGCGTGTCGATCTCGATCTTGTCGCCGATTTCCACGAAGGCGGGCACCTGGATGACGTGGCCGGTCGCCAGACGAGCCGGTTTCATGACCTTGCCGGACGTGTCGCCCTTGACCGCCGGTTCGGTGTAGATGACTTCGCGCACCAGGCTGTTCGGTATTTCGACCGAGATGGGCTTGCTTTCGTAGAACACGACTTCGCAGGGCATACCGTCCTCAAGATATTTGAGGGCGTCTTCCAGGTAGTCGGCCTCGATTTCGTACTGGTTGTACTCGGTGTCCATGAAAACGTACATCGGATCGGCGAAGTAGGAGTAGGTGACTTCCTTGCGGTCGAGCGTGACGGTATCGAATTTGTCGTCGGCGCGGTAGACGGTTTCACTGGGCGCGCCGGTGAGCAGGTTCTTCATCTTCATCTTGACGACCGAGGCGTTGCGGCCGCCTTTGCTGTATTCGGCCTTGAGCACGACCATCGCGTCGTTGCCGACCATGAACACGTTGCCGGCGCGGAGTTCTTGAGCAGTTTTCATAATGGATCGGATTTCTGGTGAAAGCGGTGAAAATTAGCCCGATATTATAACCCGGATTGGCAGAATTGCACCAAGCGGGAACACAAATCCTGCTGTTTTATCAGTTTTTTTTGCCATTCTTCCGCGTGCCGCCGCCATTCCGGGAGGCGCGCCACCCAGCGTTCCCAGAGTTCCCGCGTGACTTGCCCAACGCCGTTCCACGCGAGGGAAAATTCACGCGCGACGGCGGCTTGCGGATCGGGCAGTCCGGCGCAACAGGCGTCGAGGAAGGCGGCCAGCTTGGCGTGGTGGGCGTTTCCTTCCTGCGGGTAGATGTGCCAGACCATCGGTCTGGCCGCCCATTGGGCGCGCACGAAAGAATCCTCGCCGCGCGCGAAATTGAGGTCGCAGGACCACAGCAGGCGGTCGTAATCCGGCTGCGGGACGAAAGGGATGACGCGAAGCTCCAGATTGCCCGCGCGGACGGCGTCGCCAACGCCCAGGCGGCGTCCCGCGAAGCGTTCGAGATCCGCCCGGTTGCGCGTGAGCGGGGCGAGACAGCGCACCGGCCGGCGGTTCCGCGACCAGGCGTCGAGCAGGCCGGCGAGCGCGGCGTTTTCATAGCTGAAAAGCGAAACGGTCAGGGGTTCGGCGGACGCCGCCCCGGCGGGAACGCCCAATCGGGCGAGAAATCGCGCGCGCGCGGCGGGATCGGCGGCGAACGCCCGGCGATCCCGTTCCAGTCCGCTTTCGCGCAGCAGGCCGC
This sequence comes from Accumulibacter sp., assembly GCA_031257115.1. Taxonomy (GTDB): domain Bacteria; phylum Pseudomonadota; class Gammaproteobacteria; order Burkholderiales; family Rhodocyclaceae; genus Propionivibrio. The sequence continues at coordinate 163 of JAIRPF010000001.1, read as the reverse complement.
CGGTCGCTTCGGTGAAGCCGGGAAAGAAAAAATACTTGGTCAGCGGCAAGCGCGGGTGCGGCGAAGGCAGGGCGTGATAGCCCGCGACCCAGGCTTCGGCGGAAAGATGTTCGAGGTTGATCCAGACGGGCCTGGGATCGCGCCGGGCCATCGCCGCCTCGAA
>JAIRPF010000144.1 GCA_031257115.1 Accumulibacter sp. | reverse complement strand
AGGCCAGCGGGGATCAGTACAAGAGCATACTGGCGCGCCCCTGGCCCCGCGCCACGACACAAACAAAAACCAGGCCGTCCTGCACGTCGAAGCGATGAAAAACCTGACGCAAAACATCGAGGCGCTGCGCAAAATACCCGCGCTGGAAAACCGCCCTGGCGAGGACATGCAAAAGCTCGCCTACTGGCGCGGCATCGTCGCCGGCGAAACGGCGTCCAGCGCCGAAAAGTTATCGAACTTCGACCGGCAAGCCGCCGACCCAAGGTTTCTCGAACGGCTCGAAACCAAAACGAGCGAACATCAACCCGCCGCGAAAACGCAAGGACACGAGCGCGATCCCGGCCAAACCCTATGAGGCAACCCATGAAAAAACTCGCTTTGATCTCTCTGCTCTTGATACTGTCCGCCTGTTCTGAAAAGGTCTATACGGTCGAAGAATTCATGGCTAATAGAGCTTTGATGGAAGATATAAACAAAAAGTGTTCAGGAAATCCTGGAAAGTTGGAGGGGACGCCTAACTGCGTTAATGCAGAAAAAGCCAAATCGATGTTATTCATGTGCCGTGAGTTCAAGCGGACAGACCAGGAATGCATTGAACGAGCTAAACAACGGCTCGGCAAAAAACAATGAACGACAAAGCCCCGATCACCTGGCTGCTCAACAGGATCAACGCGATCGTCACCGCCGGCGCGGGCGCGACGGCGCGCGGCATCGCCGACACGATCATGCCGCTGGTGTTCATGTGCTTTGGCATCTACATCCTGCTGATCCTGGTCAACTACATGCGCGGTTCGGAAGACGCTCCCGTGATGGATTTCATGATGCGCATCGCCGCGTTCGCGGCCGTCGGCACGTTTGGTCTAAACGCGGACATCTATGTAGCGGAAATCATGCCGATCCTCACCGGCCTTGGCGGCGATCTCGCCAACGCCGTCAGCGGCGGCACGGTTGGCGCCGGCACGCTCAATCAGTTGTCCCTCCATTACCTCAAGATCATCGACGAAGGCTTCACGGCCGCCGGCAATCTTAGCGGAATGGACAAGATTTTACCTTTGTGACCAACAAGCGCACGTATGCCTTCGACCTGCGCACGGCCGGCAAAACCAACAAGCCCGCCTACATCCCGCGCTTCGAGTACCCGGACAGCCTTGCGGCCAAGGCCGCCCTGGAAAGCGAAGAATCGCTGATCTCGGCGGCGGCGAAGGTCGAGCCGGTATTCATCAATACCGATCATGTCTCGCGCGAACTCGGCGCGGCGAACCCGCCGAAGATTCCCGAACTCAAAGGGCTGGATCGCGCCACGGTCATCATGGACAGCATCCACGACGGCCCGCGCGTCATTGAGGCGTTGGGCAGGCGTTTTGACGCCAAAGTGATTCACGGCAAGCCATCGAAAGAAGATTTGGCGTCCGGGCAGACAATCCTGGCTATCAGGCGAAACACGCTTGACCCGGACAAACCGCCCGACAATAAATCCGGCTATCGGGATATTTTGATGAATCTGCACATTGGCGGGCATATCCATGAAATACAGGCCAATGTCACGGAAATGCTGGCGGCCAAAAAGCTGTCACACCCGTTTTATGTAGAACATAACAAAGTAACACGCCGGGTGGAAAACGAGCAAAGGAAGCCTACGCAGGATGAAAGCGAACGGATTTCTCAACTAGATGCAAAGCAACAAGCCATTCATGCGCCCGCATGGGCCAGAGCACTTGCCCTAGCTTCGGAGAAATACTCTACTTTCTCACGAAAATCCGCTTCTGAAATCAATGTGGCATCGCAAAACCTGGAAGCATTAAACATCCGAGGCTCTTCCGTATCCCAGGCGAAGCAAACCCAGTCTTTCATGGTCAGCGGAATATCTTCCCAATCCGCGAATTCCGTCCCTTCCGGGAATTTATCAGGCAGTTTCATTTCGGATACCTCCACACCGATTATAGCACGCGCGCAAGATGAAAACGGCATCCATCGCGGCGCACGACCCATTGTAGATACAAGGAGTGACATCATGGCAACAGCGAACGATCTGAAAGAAGAACGCAAGGCGCGCGATTGGGATGTCGTGCAGCGCGAGCGCGAGGAACGGGCAAGGGCCTGGTCTCCGGAACAGGCGGCGGCGCAAGTGAAACGCGACATCGTGGAGCATCAGGATTACATCGCCGCCGGAAAACCGGCGGATGCGTATTACCTGCGTGGCGACATGTGGGATAATGCCCGCTGGAATCCACACTATGACATGGAACTCAGGAAATCTCAGCCGGAACTGCACGCGCGCGTTCAAGCGCACGAAAAGGACAGTCTGAACGTTACCGTCGATGTCCAGAAAAAACTTGTCAGAGAACACGATGAGCGGGACAGGATGCTGGCCATGCGCGGGCTGAACGAAATCAACCTGGAACGCCCAAAGGGGAAAGAACTCGAACGCGACGAATTCATCGTTCCGCGTCGAATCGCCAACACCTATACCGAAGTCGACGGAAAGTTCTACGCCAGGGACTCGAACCGCCTGATGTTCGAGGACAAGGGGCAAAAGCTCGCCACGTCGACGACGGACAAACAGGCCATCGCCGACATGGTGACTTACGCCAAGGCGAAGCAGTGGGACAGCCTCAAGTTATCCGGCCCGCGGGAATTCCGGCGCGAGGCGTGGTTACAGGCCGAATCGCAAGGCATAAAGACGCAGGGCTACACGCCGAAGGCGGCTGACTTGGCGGCGTTGCAATCCTTGACGCAAGAGCGCCAGGCCAACGCCATCACTCCGGTACAGGATCGGCAGCGGTCGCGCGCCGATCAGGCCGCCGAGCGCGAGGCCGCCCCGCGTCACGACCTCGCCAAGGATCAGGCGGCGCTGCACGAGGCGGCGGCGAAGAACCTCACGCGGAACATGGAGGCGTTGCGGAAAAATCCGGCGCTGGAGAATCACCGCATCGAGGACATTCAACGGCTCGCCTACTGGCGCGGCATCGCCGGCGAGAACCACAGGGGCGAACCGCAAGCGGCCAGGGATGAGGCGCTGGCCCGCTTCGACCGGCAAGCCGCCGATCCGCGATTCCTCGAACGGATCAACGAAATGATTCCGGGCATCGAGGACAACAAGGCTATCGAGCGCGGCCAAAAAACACACGAGCACGACACCCATGAACATTCGTTGTGAAAGAGGTGGTAACGATGAACAAGGATTATGATCCGGAGGCTCTGCGCAGAGGCATCGAAGTCTTGAACGAAATGCTGCGAGAGGAGCCTCAAGAACGGCAGGGCGTCATCAAAACTCGTCGCCGGAACGTTGATCGCCTGAAAAGCGCGTCCCGGTGGATCGTAAAATCCGTCATGTGGCTGATCTCGCGGCTGTGGTCGCTGTTTGGCCCGTTGATCACGATACTGGCCCTGTTCATCATCGCGCCATTGCTGATTTTTGCGTGGAGTTTCATCGCCTATCAAATCGCATGGTTCGTCCTGGACGATACGGCAGGACGTGTCTGCCTGCTGGTGTTCCTCGTCTTCGCCCCGATCTTTGCCGTGGCCGGCCCCGCTGCCTGGCTGACCGGCAGCGAAGCGGCACAAGCGGAATACACGGCGGACCGCCTGGCGGAAAAGCTGCGTAAAAAAGAGAGTAATGGCGAGTGACAGTATCTCGGCGAACGCGATACGCAACGATCGCCACGGCTTCGCGCCGTCACCCCGGCAAAATCTTTTTTTCGATAAATCGCGCCAGCGTGTTATAGGCCACGCCCAACGCTTTCGCCATTCTGCGCTTGGGCAGGCCAATGGCGAGATAGCCCCGGATTTCGTCCTCGCGCTCATCGAGTTTCAGGCGTCCGCTGGTGCCGGGCGGACGGCCAAGCCGTTTCCCCTCCTGTTTGGCGCGGCGCGGGCCCTCGCGGGTGCGTTCCCGGATGAACGAAAGTTCAATCAGGGACGCCATCGAGAAAGCCGACGCCAAAAGCTGGCTTTGCATCGAACCGTCCATGACGGTGCCGGTTTTGGTGATATGAACGATCACGCCTTTTGACGCCGCCGCTTCGAGGAAGGTAAACACCTGGCCCGGCGTCGCCGCCAGGCGCGTAAATTCCGGCGTCAGGATCGTATCGCCCGGCCCCGCCTTCTCAAGCAGCGCGCCAAGCTGGCGGCCCCGCCAGTCGGCGGCGCGGCTGACCGTTTCGGCGACCAGTTCCATGGGCGCGAAGCCGCGCCGGTTGGCGTATTCCAGCAGTCCGAGTTTCTGGCTCTCGACCTCCTGCCCGTCCGTCGATACGCGCAAATAGGCAAAATACCGGGGCATGGCGCGTCTAATGCCGAGCGCCCGGCGCGTGCATCGCCGCGAACGGCGCGAAGGCCTCGGCTGCCGCGCGGCGTTCGTCCTCGGACAAGCCCGCGTTCAGGCAATACCCGAACAGCGCGAGGCAAAGTTCACGCTCGGCCCGCGGCAGCCGCTCAATCCGCGACAGATCGAACGCCTCGCCTTCGGCCAGCGAATAGGCGAACAGGGCCAAAACGCGCCCGGTCTCGCCGGTGGGCGCGTCTTTGACGCGCTGATAGACGGGCGCGAAAGCGCCCGCCAGCGGCGGAAAAACCGCCTGTTCGTCAATCATTTCCGGCCCTTTCCGGGAAAAGCGCGATTCCCTGTTATCTGGAGGCGCTACGTGTCATTTGACAGAAGCCAGCATCTCGCGGCGCAGAATGGCATTGATGCGCGTCTGATAGCCCGCCCCTTGCGACTTCAACCATTCGAGCACGTCAGCGTCCACCCGCGCCGTGATCTGGCGTTTTATCGGTTTATAGAACCGCCCGCGCACCGCGTTTTGCCAGAACGCTTCTGTCAGCGGGGGAATGTCGCCGTAGTCGATCTCGCTGTCCGGGCGAGCGGCCAATGCCCGGAGGTTGGCGCGTTGCTCATCCGTCAGCGGCGGCAGACTATCGAGGGTATAGCTAACCATTTCCTTCTTCATCGTAAAACTGACTCCGGGTTGAAACCCCGCCCT
>JAIRPF010000032.1 GCA_031257115.1 Accumulibacter sp. | reverse complement strand
CGGAATCGGGCGAAAGATCTTCCTTGAACGGCGTAACGACCGGCGCGAGCACGCCGCGAATCCGGGTGGACATGGCAAAGCCCCTTTTGCGGATGAGAAAACCGAATATGCGGACAGGCTCGTCAATCTAGCCGGTTTTCCGGTTCAGGGCAAACGTCAAAACATGCGCCCACACTTGTTCTCGCATTTTTTGCGCACAGTGCGCTGAAATAAGCGTCTCTCTTGATGGAGGTGTCGCGCCGAAGGCGTGACGGTGGGAGTTTGGCGGTTGAATTCCCGGATGCGATCGAAAACCACCGCCCGAATCCCCCGCCCCACGCGACAGCGCGTTTTTGAATCAACCGCCCGCGAATCCCCGTCAACCACCTGCATATCCCCCGTCATTCCCGCGAAAGCGGGAATGACGATGGGGATGGAAGCGGCGGGGGTAACGGTGAACCGGATTCCGGCTTGTCAGGGGAATGACGAAGTGACTTGACGGTCTGGCTCCCGATACGTGCTTCCCGGTTCCCAACCGCCCGACTCCCTCATCGTTTCCCCAACCGCGTTCGGAATCCCAACCGCCTGAATCCTTCCGACCCACGGCTTCGCCGTGGGCCACCTCCCTCAAAAGGGAGGCTTGTCCGGCGCGCTTCGCGCGAAAAATTCATGAGTGGGCGGGACGGCTCGCCCCCTCGGCTTTTCCGCAAAATGCCCGGCTTGCTTTGTCAGGAAATGGACAAAAAACGTTCCAATTCCATTTCGCTCTACAATGAATCAGCTTCACTTCCACGGATCGGCGTTTCCGCCCATCCAGCGCAGTCCCTATTTTTCCAGGTCCTCCGATTTCATGACGCCCGAAGAATACTGTCAGCAAAAGGCCGCGGGGAGCGGGTCAAGTTTCTATTACAGTTTCCTGTTCCTGCCTCCCGAACGGCGGCGCGCGATCACGGCGCTGTACGCTTTTTGCCGCGAGGTGGACGATGTCGTCGACGAGTGCGGCGATCCGCGAGTCGCCGCCGACATGCTGGCCGGGTGGCGCGCCGAGGTCGACGCGCTCTACGCCGGTCAGCCGCGGCATCCGGTCACGCGGGCCTTGTCCGCCGTGCTGCCCGGCTTCCGGCTGCCGCGCGAACGGCTGCTGGAAATCATCGACGGCATGGAAATGGATCTGCGGCAAACGCGCTATCCCGATTTTCAGGCGCTGGCGCCGTACTGTTACCGCGTGGCCAGCGTCGTCGGCCTGCTGGCCGCCGAAATCTTTGGCTACGCCGATCCGCGGACGCTCGATTACGCCCGCGACCTGGGCATGGCTTTTCAGTTGACCAACATCATCCGCGACGTCGGCGAGGACGCCCGGCGCGACCGCGTTTACCTGCCGCTGGACGAACTGGAGCGTTTCGGCGTGCCGGTCGCCGACATCCTGGACGCCCGCCATTCGGACGGCTTCCGGCGTCTCATGGAATTCCAGGTCGAGCGCGCCGAAAGCTACTACGCGCGGGCGATGGGCGAGCTGCCGGCCGCCGACCGCAAGGCGCAGCGGCCGGGCCTCGTCATGGCCGCGATCTACCGCGCGCTGCTCGGCGAAATCCGGCGCGGCGGCTGCCGCGTGTTCGATCGGCGCGCCTCGCTCTCCCCGCCGCGCAAGCTGTGGATCGCCTGGCGGACGTGGATCAGGGGATGAGCGGCGCGCGCGTCGCCGTCGTCGGCGGCGGCTGGGCGGGCCTCGCCTGCGCCGTCGAACTGTCGGCGGCGGGCGTGCCCGTTTGCCTCTTCGAAGCGGCGAAGCAGCTCGGCGGCCGCGCGCGCCGCGTCGAGATCGGCGGCCACGCGCTCGACAACGGTCAGCACATCCTGATCGGCGCTTACCGCGAGACCCTGCGCGTCATGCGGCTCGCCGGCGCCGATCCCGAACGCCTGCTGCTGCGCCTGCCGCTGGAGATCGCCTATCCCGGAAAATTCTCCATCCGCCTGCCGCGCCTGCCCGCGCCGCTCCATCTGGCGGCGGGGCTGCTCGCCGCCGCCGGCTGCGCGCCCGGCGAAAAGCTGGCCGCCGCCCGCTTCTTCCACGCCCTGCGGGCCGGCGGGCGCGATCCCGAGGACGACGTCTCCGTCGCCGAATGGCTCGACCGGCACCGGCAACGGGGGAATCTCCGCCGTTTCCTGTGGGATCCGCTCTGCCTCGCCGCGCTCAACACCGCGCCCGATGACGCCTCGGCGCGGATTTTCGCCAACGTGCTGCGCGAAGCCCTCGACGGAGCGCGGGAAAACAGCGATCTCCTGCTGCCGCGCGCCGACCTTTCGCGCGTGTTCCCCGACGCCGCGGCCTGCTTCATCGCCGCGCGCGGCGGAGAAATCCGGCTATCCCGGCGCGTCGCGCGCATCGAACGGCCGCTCGCCATCGCCGGCGAGAATTTCGCGCATGTGGTAATCGCCGCCGCGCCCCGGCAAACCGCCGATCTGTTGCGGGAACACCCGGAAACCCGCGAGACCGCCGCGCTGCTCGACGCCTACCGCTTCGAACCCATCGGCACGGTCTACCTCGCCTACCCGGACGCGATCCGCCTGCCCTCGCCCATGCTCGGCATGAGCGGGCCGATCGGGCAATGGGCCTTCGACCGTGGCCGGCTCTGCGGCGCGGACGGCCTCATCGCGTGCGTCCTGAGCGCCGGAGGGCACTGGGACGAACACGGCGATGAAACGCTCGCCGCCGCGCTGCACGCCGAACTCGCCGAAACGCTCGGCCACGCGCTGCCCGGCCCGGTCTGGCATCGCGCCATCCGCGAACGCCGCGCCACCTTCTCCTGCCGCCCCGGACTCACTCGCCCGACCCCGCGAACCGCCGTGCCCGGCCTGTGGCTGGCGGGCGATCACGCCTGCGCCGGCTACCCCGCCACGCTCGAAGGCGCGGTCAGAAGCGGCTGCCACGCCGCGCGGGGCATCCTCGCAAAAAACGGATGATCGCGGCGAACGCGGCGAAAAAGCGAAAATCTTCAACCACGACGGGCACGGCAAGCACGACGAAGAACAAGAGCGAAAAACCTTGGCCACGGCGAGCACGGCGGACACGGCGGACACGGTGGATACGGCGGACACGGCGGATACGGCGGACACGGTGGATATGGCGAAAATCAGGAGGCGAAAAAAGCCCCCGTCATTCCCGCGAAAGCGGGAATCCAGCGCGTAAACTCCGGCGCGAAGCGCCGCAAAATAAGCCTCCCTCGATAGGGAGGCCTTTCGTGATTTCGTTTTTCGTCGTACCCGTCGCGCCCGCCGTGGTCGAAAAGATCACGGATCAAAACGACCGGATTTCAGTCGCGGCTTTTTTCCACGGCCGGTCCCGGATCGGCGCCGCCGGTCAGTTCTGCCAGCATCCGCGCGACGCCGTCGAGGTGGATGGGCGGGGCGATGCGGTCGGCCACGGCTTTCAGGGCCGGATGGGCGTTGCCCATGGCGATGCCGAGGCCGACGCCCTGGAGCATTTTCACGTCGTTCAATCCGTCGCCGAAGGCGACGGCCTGCTCCGCGCCGAAGCCGGTTCGCGCCATCACCCATTGGCAGGCCGTCCATTTGTCGACGTCTTGCTGCTGGACGTCGACGGCCCAGCGGTGCCAGCGGAAGAATTCGAATTCGGGAAAGCGCGCGCGGAGGGTCGGCAGGAGGTCGGCGTCGAGCGATTCGTCGAAGAACAGCCAGCCCTGGTGGACATCCCGTTGCAGGTGGATCGGGCGCTCGGACTGGTAGGGCATGGCGACCGTGTCGAGCGCCGCGGTCGTCATCGGCGTCCGGGCGCTGAGATAGCCCGACGCGCCGCCGTTGACGCCGTGCGGATGGCCCCGCGCCGCCATCCAGTCGAACAGCGCGACGAGCCGCTCGCGCGGCAGCGGCCGGCTGAGCACGATTTCATCGCCGCGCAGGATGCAGGCGCCGTTCTGGGTGATCGCGTAGGCCGGCCGCAACGGGTCGATGAACGGTTTCGCGTGGGCGTGGGCGCGGCCGGTGGCGACCGCCACCGTGTGCCCGTCCCGCTTGAGTCTGTCGATCGCCGCGAGCGCCGAGGGCGGGATGGTCAGCGTCCGGTGGTCGAGCAGCGTGTTGTCGAGGTCGAAGAAAAAGAGGCGGGGCATGGCCTTGCCGCCGTTCAGGCGAAAACCTGGCCGTGCTCGCGCGCGGCGTGAAAGCCGACCCGGCTCCATTTTTCGCGCGTGACGTCGAGGTTGTAGCGGGTGCTGGCGAGATAGACGAGGTTGCCGTCGACGTCCCTGGCCATGCGGTGCTGCTGCTCGCGCTCGAAATTCCTGCGCGTCGCCTCGTCCGGAAAGGTCAGCCAGCGCGCGGTGTGGATGTCGGCCGGCTCGAAGCTCGCGTCGACCTTGTATTCGGTTTGCAGGCGATGGGCGACGACCTCGAATTGCAGCGCGCCGACGGCGCCGAGCAGCAGCGCGCCGCTGGCGATGTTTTCGAAGACCTGGATGGCGCCTTCCTCGCCGAGTTCGCGCAAGCCCTTCTGCAAGGGCTTGCTCTTCAGCGGATCGCGCAGGCGGGCGGTGCGGAAGAGTTCCGGCGAGAAGTAGGGAATGCCCTTGAAGCCCAGGATTTCGCCCTCGGTCAGCGTGTCGCCGATGTGCAACTGGCCGTGGTTGTGGATGCCGATGATGTCGCCGGCGACGGCGTCGTCCATCAGCACGCGCTCGTTGGCCATGAAGGTCAGCGCGTTGGCCAGTTTCATTTCGCGCTCCATGCGCACGTGGCGCACTTTCATGCCGGAGACGTAGCGGCCGGAACAGACGCGGAAGAAGGCGATGCGGTCGCGGTGTTTCGGGTCCATGTTGGCCTGTATCTTGAAGACGAAGCCGGTGAAAGGGGCTTCCGCCGGTTCGACCCGGCGCGCGCCGGCGTCGCGCGGCCGCGGCGGCGGCGCCCAGTCGATCAGTGCCTGCAGGATCTCCCGCACGCCGAAATTGTTGATGCCGGAGCCGAAGAACACCGGCGTCTGCCGGCCCGCGAGGAAATCGTCCAGGCTGAACGGGGCGCTGGCGTTGCGGATGAGGTCGACGTCCTCGCGCAGCTTGCCGGCTTCGAGCGGAAAGTCACGGTCGAGGACGGGATGGCCGATGCCTTCGATTTTTTCCGCCTCGGTGCGTTTATCCTCGCCCGGCGCGAAGCGCAGCAGGCTGTCGCCGCCCAGGTGGTAGACGCCGCGGAAGGTTTTGCCCATGCCGATCGGCCACGTGACCGGCGCGCAGGAAATCTTGAGCACGTCCTCGATTTCGGCCATGAGATCGAACGGCTCGCGCACTTCGCGGTCGAGCTTGTTGATGAAGGTGATGATCGGCGTGTCGCGCAGGCGGCAGACTTCGAGCAGCTTGATCGTCTGCGCCTCGACGCCCTTGGCCGCGTCGATCACCATCACCGCCGCGTCGACGGCCGTGAGCACGCGGTAGGTGTCTTCCGAAAAATCCTCGTGGCCGGGCGTATCGAGCAGGTTGATCGTGTGGCCCTGGTAGTCGAACTGCATCACCGAGCTGGTCACCGAGATGCCGCGCTGCTTTTCCACTTCCATCCAGTCGGAGGTCGCGTGGCGCGCGCTCTTGCGCGCCTTCACCGTTCCCGCGAGCTGGATCGCGCCGCCGAACAGCAGCAGTTTTTCGGTCAGCGTCGTTTTGCCCGCGTCCGGGTGGGAGATGATGGCGAACGTGCGGCGGCGGGCAACGTCGCGCAGGATGTCGGCGGGAAAGGATGGCGAACTCATGGGATTTACACGGCGCAAAACAAAAGCCGCCAGGACGGGAAGAGCTTGCGGCGGCGTCAGGGCGCAACTATAGCAAAGAAGCCGGCCGGCACGGCGAAACCACGGAAACGAAGGGCGTGATCCACGGAAAAATTTCCGGGATCAGGCCAGGAGGGTGGAAATGATGTCCACGCACAGCAGACGGTCGTCCGTCAGAACGTGCATGTAAGTGGCGACGTTTCCCTTGGTTTCGACATCCTTGTGAATCTCGGAGAGGTAGCCCGGATTGCCGTTGCGCAGGACGCCCAGCCCCTGGGCGAAAAAATCCCGGAAAAGCCATTGCGAGCCGTCGTTGCCGCGCACGCTCACCTTGCCGTCCGCCCCGATCTGGTAGAGATGCGAAAGCTGGCGTCCCCGCATGTCGCAGACGAAACAGCGGACGCAGTAATAGGGCAGCGCGCCGGCCAGGGCGAGCAGGGCGTCCGGAGCGATCAGATCATCGCCCGTCCGCTTGGGAACCAGCTCCTGCAAATCATTCACGATCCGTTCCATTTCCGCCGAAAACTCGTTGCGGAGCCGGATGCTCGCCAGGCTGCGGCGAGTCCTGATGGAAAGGATGCTGTCGAGAAGGTTGCGGTTCTCGAATTCGGCGTCCATCTTTTCCCTGGCCTTCGAAAAGACGTAGCCCTGGAGATATTTGCCGCGGGCGGCGACGCAGCGTTCCAGTTGATACGCCGTCTCCACGCCCTCGAAAAGCAGGTCGAAGCCGGAAATGTCGCCGAACGCGGTCATGGCCTGGCAAATGTCGAAAAACGAACGGTGGCTGTCCATGCGCTGGACGATGGAACTGTCGATCTTCACGATGTCCGGAGTGATGCAGGCGATGCGCTCGATGCTCGAGGCCCCCTTGCCGAAATCGTCGATGGCCAGGAGATAGCCTCTCCGGCGATAGTTGGCGACCAGGCGGCTGAACTCGTCGAGTTCCGAAAGCAGCTCCTCCTCCGTCACCTCGATGACGATCAGGCCCGGGTCCAGGCCGAGCGTTTCGATGAGAGACAGGACGGCGCCTTCGTCTTTCTGCCCTTGCGCGGTGATCCAGGAGGGTTTCATGTTCATGAAAAGTTTCGCGTCCGAACCGGAATCCGCGAATTCTTTCAGCGCCAGGGCGCGGATGTGCCGGTCGACCACCAGCTTGTCCGCGTTGGAGACTCGCGGATCTTCAAAAAACGGCCCCAGGCTTTTCACCTTTCCGTCCCGCACCTCGCGCGCCAGCACCTCGTAGGCAAAGACATCCACGCTGTCGACGGCGATGATCGGCTGGAAAAAAGGAACGGCGTACCGCAGATCGGGAATATTCATGGAAAGGGTTCTCCCGCGCCGCCGCCGTGACCGGCGGCTGGCGAAAGGCGCTCAGGATGGCAGGGAAGCGACATAACGCCCCACGGTTTCCGCGAACTTCTGATCCTGCACGTTGATGTGGTCGACCCACCAGTTCTTCAGAAAATCCAGATAGATGCGCGGATCGTGCAGGCGGAAGCTCTCGCTGGCCTTGAAGAAGGATTCGCGGACCAGGTTGCCGTGCAGCCGCTGGTGATCGGCGAGATGGGCGTAACCCGCCGCCCGCAGCAAATCCTCTTCCGTGGTGAAGTGCAGCTTGCTGTAGCTGTCCATCATGGCGAACGCGGTATTCAGGAAATATTCGCCCTTGTTCTGCCGGACGAAATAAGCCAGGGAATTGATGACGCTGACGATCCCCTGGTGCTGGTCGTCGATGATCGGAATGCCGGAACTGTTGACGTCCGACCACTGGATCAGAAGCGCATGATTCATAGGTCTACCCCAGGAAGGCGAAGGAAGGCGGGGGCGTGGAACGGGACACCGCCAGAGTCCGGCGCGAATCGATGGACTTGTTGAATAGTAATATCAAAAGTCCCCGGCTTTCAAGAAAAAATTTTTCCGGACGGCCGCGCGCGACGCCCGCCGCGCGGCCCTGGCTAGTATTCCACTGGCACCGGATCGAGGCTGCGCCACAGATACCACGTGGCGACCGAGCGCCAGGGACGCCAGCGTTCGCCGATGCGGGCGAGTTCGCTCCGCCGCGGCCGCTCGCCCGCCAGGTAATGTCTGGCGACGGCCTTTTGCAGGCCGATGTCGTCGAGCGGAAAAACGTCGGGGCGCAGCAGATTGAAGATCAGGAACATTTCCACCGTCCACACGCCGATGCCGCGAACGGCGGTCAGCTCGGCGACGATCTCGGCGTCGCTCATCCGGGGCCAGCGGCGCGTGTGGATCCGGCCGTCGGCGAAATGCCCGGCCAGATCGGAGATGTACTCCACCTTGCGGGCCGACAGGCCGCAGCCGCGCAACCGTTCGGCGGAACAGGCCAGCACGGCCTGCGGCGTCGGCGCCGGAAGCGCCGCCATCAGGCGCGCCCAAACGCTGTCGGCGGCCTTCACCGAAATTTGCTGGCCGACGATCGAACGGAACAGCGTGGCGAACGGATCGCCGCGCGAGGCGATCGACGCGCCGGCGTGCGCATCGATTAGGCGGCTCATCACCGGATCGATCCGTGCCAGTTCGCGGGACGCTTGCCGCCAGTAGCGAGGAGTCATGGCGGCATTGTAGAGCCAATCGACCCATCCCGGAATCGCCGGCCGGAGCCGCGCCGCGATTGGCGACGTGGAAAGGACATGGAAAGAAAAACGGGCCGACGATGAATCGTCAACCCGTTGATTTCATTGCGTTGATTTCATTGGCGGAGTGGACGGGACTCGAACCCGCGACCCCCGGCGTGACAGGCCGGTATTCTAACCAACTGAACTACCACTCCGGTACTGCGGTACTGCCGGACAAGGATCGCCGAATGCGCGATCCTCGCCTGAAACTGGCGTCCCCACGGGGAGTCGAACCCCGGTTATCGCCGTGAAAGGGCGGTGTCCTAGGCCTCTAGACGATGGGGACGCGGACGTCTGCTGCGTTTCTTTGCCTCTGGTGGAGGTAAGCGGGATCGAACCGCTGACCTCTTGCATGCCATGCAAGCGCTCTCCCAGCTGAGCTATACCCCCGGCGAAAGAACGCGCATTATAGGGAGGCGCGGTAGGCTTGTAAAGCGCCATCCGCTTTTTTTTGCGAGCCGTGTTCTCAAAACCGCGTCGCGCTTCCCCGTTGGAACAGGCCGCCCCTTCCTCGTTATTCCCGCGAACGCGGGAATCCAGCACGTACCTTCCGGCGCGCAGCGCCGCAATACAAGCCTCCCTCTTGAGGGAGGCTTTGACATTGGAGCGCAGGCGTCACGCCCGCAAAAAGCGAACGAAGCGGGCGAGACGCACGCGCTCCATTTTTGATGGACGAACTGGATTCCAGCTTGCGCCGAAATAACAGCATTCTTGAAAGAAATGGCCTGCTCGGCAGTCCCAACTCGCGCGAAACACCATTCCAAAGCCTCCTCTTTAATGAGGATTTATTTCAGTGCGCTTCGCGCGGAAGAGACAAGAGCGAACAGAGGCGGGCAAACGACAAGGAACGGCGAGAGCCGACGGGAAACCAACGGTGGCCATGCCAGGGCCGTGGAAAGACCTTTGGGGCCGAGAGTCTGAAGAGGCGCGAAGGCGGGCGACGGGCTTGCGCGGGAGCCGATGAGGATGGGGTCGTCGAAACCGACGCATCGTGGACTTATCCCGTTACTCAGAAAATTCAATATCCCGACCTGATTTGCAATTCAAACATCTCCCCGTCCCTGCCGGGATGCCAGTTGCTCCAGCAGCCTTTCCGCCTCTCCTTTCATGTCCTCCGCGTTCGGCCGAAAAGTAAACGCGCGCGCTTGCGGCAGCTTGTGGAACAGGCCGTGGCTGCTGTGCCGGTAGGCGGGGTCATAGTGCCGCTCGATCAGTTCCCGGAACAGTTCCGCCTTGGCGCCGGCGTCGATCAGGGCGTGCCAGCGGCCGACGGTCCGGTGTCCGTGCGTGCCGGCCAGGCAGGAAAGCAGGTTCCTGAACTCGTTCGGCGCGTCGAACAGGGCCGCGTAATCCTCGCACAGGAAGGCTACCCGGTCGTCGATATCGGCTTCGACGCGGATGCAGTCGGAATCGGCGAGCGCGCGCATCAGCGCGCCGGGAAGCTGGAGCTGGCCGATCTTCCGGCTTTCCGCTTCGACGAACACCGGACGCGCCGGGTCGAGCCTTTCCAGCGCCAGCAAAAGGCGGGTGTCGAATCCTTTCTGGCTCGGCTGGGCCTCGCCCGGCAGCGAGCCGAGCAGCGAGCCGCGATGCCGCGCCAGGTCCTCCAGGTCGAGCGTCTGCGCTCCGCATCCGGCCAGCGCGCGCAGCAGCCGCGTCTTGCCGCTGCCGGTCAGGCCGGCCAGCACCCGGAACGAGAACCTTTCCGGCAACGCGCTCAAGCGTTCGAGGACATGACGCCGGTAAGTCTTGTAGCCGCCTTCGAGCTGGCAGGCTCTCCAGCCGATCATGCGCAGCCACGCGGTCATCGCGGCCGATCGCTTGCCGCCGCGCCAGCAGTAGATCAGGGGTTTCCAGTTGAGCGGCCGGTCGGCGAACAGCGTTTCGAGGCAGGCGGCGATGTTCCTGGCCGCCAGCGCCGCGCCGTAGCGGGTGGCTTCGAAGGGCGAAACCTGTTTGTACATCGTGCCGACGGCGGCGCGCTCCTCGTTGCTCAGCACGGGGGCGTTGAGCGCGCCGGGGATGTGGTCCTCGGCGAATTCGAGCGGCGTGCGCACGTCGATGACGTCGTCGAAACGGCCGATGTCGGCCAGCGAGGCCAGCGTGTTCATCATGGTCGGTAAACGCGGGATAATTCGGATCGGTTCCATTTTCAGGTTGTTTGCGCCGCGAAGACAAGCCACGGACAGCGGCACGGCGAGGCGAA
This sequence comes from Accumulibacter sp., assembly GCA_031257115.1. GTDB lineage: Bacteria > Pseudomonadota > Gammaproteobacteria > Burkholderiales > Rhodocyclaceae > Propionivibrio. The sequence continues at coordinate 7,933 of JAIRPF010000032.1, read as the reverse complement.
GTCGACAAAGGCGCGGGCAATCTGGAATGGGATGAGCTGGAAAAACCGATCGACCACGGCAAACACGGCGAATATGGCGAAAACCAAGGCTCCAATCCCTCGCCTTCTCCACGGAAGGCGAATCATGAGCAGGGAAGGACTCTCTGTTTTTTCGTTCCGTTTTTCGCCCCGCTTTTCGCCCTGTTCGTCGCGCGCGTCGTGGCCGGGCGTTTTTTCAGGTTGATATTCAGGGTTCGATTGTAATCGAGGACACTCATGGACGAAATTCACCTGACCCGTTTTTCGCATGGCGGCGGCTGCGGTTGCAAGATCGCGCCCGCCATGCTCGCCGACATGCTGCGCGCGCTGCCCCGGACGCAAGGCTTTCCCGATCTGCTGGTCGGAACGGAAACCGCCGACGACGCGGCGGTCTATCGCCTGAACGATACGCAGGCGCTGGTCGCCACCACCGATTTTTTCATGCCCATCGTCGACGATCCTTTCGATTTCGGGCGCATCGCGGCGACCAACGCGCTTTCCGACATCTACGCCATGGGCGGACGCCCGATCCTGGCGCTGGCCATCGTCGGAATGCCGATCGACAAGCTGCCGATGGAGGCCATCCGGCAAATCCTCGCGGGCGGCGCCAGCGTCTGCGAAAAGGCCGGCATCCCGCTGGCCGGCGGCCATTCGATCGACGCTCCGGAGCCGATCTACGGCCTGGTGGCGCTCGGTCTGGCGCATCCGGAACGGATCAAGCGCAACAGCCGGGCGCGTGACGGCGACGCGCTGATCCTCGGCAAGCCCCTGGGGATCGGCATTCTCGGCAGCGCGATGAAAAAAGGCGTGCTCGACGCCGAGGGCTATCGGCAAATGATCGACACCGCCACGCAACTCAACGCCATCGGCGCGGAACTCGCCGCGCTCGACGACGTACACGCGCTGACCGACGTGACCGGCTTCGGCCTGCTGGGGCATCTGCTCGAACTGTGCCGCGGCGCCGGCCTCGGCGCGCGGGTCGAAGCCGGCCGGCTGCCGCTCCTGCCAGCCGCCGTCGACTTCGCCCGGCAGGGCATCGGCCCCGGCGCCATTGCCCGCAATCTTTCGAGCTTCGGCGCCAACGCCGCTTTCGACGACGCGGTTCCGGACTGGCTGCGCCGCGTCATGGCCGACGCCCAGACCAGCGGCGGCCTGCTCGCCGCCGTCGCGCCGGACAGCGCCGAAGAGACGCTGGCCCGTTTCCATGCGCAAGGCTTCGCTTCCGCCGCCGTGATCGGACGGATGCGGGCCGGCGATCCCGTCGTTTCCATTTCCGCGTGAGGCCGCGAGATGAGCAATCCGTTTATCGATACGGCCATCGTTTTCAATGACGATGGCCTTGGCCGCGCCGACGAAGCCCTGCGCCACAAGCTGGCCGTGAATTATCTGCGCACGCTGGCCGAGCTTGCCCACCATCCCCGGGCGGTGCTGTTCTACGCGGCGGGCGTCAAGCTGGTGGCGGCGGGATCGCCCTGCCTGAAGGAGCTGAAGGAACTGGCCGACGCCGGCGTGCCGCTGATCGCGTGCCGAACCTGCCTCGAATACTACGGGCTGGTCGACAAGGTGGAAGTCGGCGAGATCGGCAACATGCCGCGCATCGTCGAAATGCAGGGCCAGGCGCGGAAGGTCGTGACGGTCTGAGGCCCCCGGCTCAAGACGCGACGAACGCGGCGGAAATCGAAATCCCGGCCCCGGCGTACTCGTCGCGCCCGTCGCGGTCGGCGGATTTCTTTCAGCCGCAAAAAACCGCAAAAAAAATCCCGAGCCAAAAGGCCCGGGATATAAATCCCATCGTTGCGATGGGTCAGGGAGGGTCAAACATTGCCAGCGGAGGACGCTGAAACAACGGACGCATGGTACCCATCTCCCGGAATCATGTCTGTGCAGGTTCATTGGCCGTTTTGTGACGGTCTGTAATGGTGGATTCCGTTTGCAAACCCGCGCATGAAGACGATCGCGGCGCGCGCCGGAACGATCTCAGGGAATGACCTTCCCGCACCCCGCGACGAAACGGAACAGCGGGGCTTGTCGCTCGATCGGCCCACGCGGCCAACGTCGCGCGCGCCGAATTTCCGGTTTACGCGGCCTCCCCGGCAAGATCGCTTTCCTTCCGTTCGGCCGTTCCGGAAAGCGGCGGGGTGTTCCGGCCATCGGCAAAGCGGTTTATGTGCGGCGTGAAATCCGGGAGGATGCGTTCATAGCTTCCGTCCATCAGGGGCGAGGAGATCATGAAATCCGCCGTGGCCCGGTTGCACGCCACCGGAATGTTCCAGACGACCGCCAGACGCAACAGCGCCTTGACGTCCGGGTCGTGCGGCTGCGGTTCCAGCGGGTCCCAGAAAAACAGGATGAGGTCGATCTCGCCTTCGGCGATTTTCGCGCCGATCTGCTGGTCGCCGCCCAGTGGGCCGCTGCGCAGTTTCTCGATCCGGGTGTCGAGCGCGAGTTCGAGCAGCGTGCCGGTCGTGCCGGTGGCGCACAGTTCGTGCCGCACCAGCAGGTCGCGGTTGTACCGCGCCCATTCCAGCAAATCCTTCTTCTTGTTGTCGTGGGCTACCAGCGCGATGCGTTTGTGCGCGGTGAGGGGAAGGGTATCGGCGCTCATAGGTGTCCTTTTTTTGACTGTCGATGACGGCGGACATCATCCGCGAAACCCGCGCGAATGTGCAGCCCGTTCTTGTGACGCGATGTAACGCTATGTATTTACGAAATATTTTCGTAATGTGCCGGAGGTGGCGAAAACAAAACATTGGCCACGGAAGGCATGGAGAGGCCCTTGAAAGAGAAAAATGACCACGGCGCGGACGCGGCGAGAAGCAAAAGGCAAAAAAGAATCCGCCATGCCGGCGAACACCGGTATGGCGGGGCCTTTCACTTCTCGCCGCGGTCAAAAGGTTTTCGCCTTCTCGCCCGCGGTCGATCCAAACGGAATCACTCGGCCGCGACGCTCTTTGTCTTGCGCGAGAGCTTTTCCTTGATCCGCGCCGACTTGCCGGAGCGTTCGCGCAGGTAATACAGCTTGGCCCGGCGCACGTCGCCGCGACGCTTGACCTCGATCGACGCCACCAGCGGCGAATACGTCTGGAAGGTTCGTTCGACGCCCTCGCCGGAGGAAATCTTGCGCACGATGAAACTGGAGTTGAGGCCGCGATTGCGCTTGGCGATGACCACGCCTTCGTAGGCCTGGAGACGCTCGCGCGAGCCTTCCTTGACCTTGACCTGGACGACCACCGTGTCGCCGGGGGCGAATTCCGGAACGATCTTGCCCAGACGGGCGATTTCTTCCTTTTCGAGTTGCTCTATCAGATTCATTCTAAGACTCCTTTTAGGTTTTCCTGACCGCATTGCTCCCGATACTGCCGCAGGAGTTGCGTTTCCTCGTCCGACAACGGCCGCGCCGCCAGCAAATCCGGCCGCCGCCGCCACGTCCGCCCCAGCGCCTGTTGCAGACGCCAATGGCGGATTGCTTCGTGATGCCCGGACAATAACACGTCGGGCACCCGCGCGCCTTCGTAATCCTCCGGCCGCGTGTAGTGCGGGCAATCGAGCAAGCCCGCGACAAACGAATCCTGTGTTGCCGATCCGGCGTCGTTCAGCACGCCCGGCAACTGCCTGACGATGGCGTCCAGCAGGGCCATCGCCGGGATTTCGCCGCCCGATAGCACGAAATCCCCGATCGAAATTTCTTCATCGACGCAGCGCTCGATCAGGCGCTCGTCGACCCCTTCGTAACGGCCGCAGAGAAGAATCAGTCCTTCTCCCGCCTCCGCGTCGCGCACCGCCCGCATCACCCGCCGGTGCGTCAACGGCGCGCCTTGCGGCGACAGATACGCCACCCGGCTCCCCGCCGCTCCGGCGGCGTACTGCCGGCTCTTGGCCGCATCGAGCGCCGCTTCCAGCGGCCCCGGCATCATCACCATGCCCGGCCCGCCGCCATACGGACGATCATCGACGGTTCGATAATGATCCGCGGCGTAATCGCGCGGATTCACGCAATCCAGGCTCCAGCGCCCTTCTTCCAGAGCGCGGTGCGTCACGCCCGAACCCGTCACCGCCGCGAACATTTCGGGAAACAGCGTCACCGCGCTGGCAATGAAACACCATCCCGGACGTTCGCGCATCGCTCTCCGCCGCCTACCAGTCGGCCTCCCAGTCCACCAGAATGCGCCGCCCCGGTAAATCCACCTGCCGCACCACGGCGTCCACGAAAGGCAGCAGGCGCTCCTCGCCGGCGTCGTCCACCCGCAACACATCGTTGGCGGGCGTTTCGATCAAGCCCGCGACCCGTCCGAGCGGCCGTCCCCGCGCATTCACCACGTCAAGCCCCACGAGATCGCTCCAGTAGTACTCGCCATCCTCCGTCGCCGGCAATTCCCCGCGCGGCGCGCCAACCAGCATTCCCCGCAGCGATTCCGAGGCATCGCGGTCGACGATTCCGTCGAACGCCGCGATCAGCGCGCCGGATCGTTTCCGGCATCGGTTCAAACGCAGACACCGCCACGTTTCCGGCGCGTCGTCCTCGCGTCCGAGCCACCAGCGCGGCATCGCCCCCCAGGATTCCGGATCGTCGGCGAACGGATGCACCCTGACCTCACCGCGCAGACCGCAGGCATCGACGACCTTGCCAAGCACGACGAAGCCGGCGAGCGACGCTCCGCTTCCTTCTTCGGCCAACGGATCAGGCCGCCGCCTTGGCGGACTGCCTGACCAGGCGAGTCACCGTCGGCGACAGTTGCGCCCCTTGCCGACGCCAGTGGTCGAGCCGGTCGGCCACGATGCGCAAACCTTCTTCGTTGGCCGCGGCGATGGGATTATAGAAACCGATGCGCTCGATGAACCGCCCGTCACGACGAGTGCGCGAATCGGCCACGACCACGCTGTAAAACGGGCGCTTTTTCGCGCCGCCACGAGCAAGACGAATGACTACCATGAGTTCTCTCTCGAATCCGGAAAAAGTTTGGAATTATAACTGGAAAATTTCAATTGTCGATAAGCCCGGCCCGATTCCGGCAAAGGAATCAAGGCCGTGGACGGCCCGCGCCGTCCGCGTCATGGCATGGGTTCGTCCAGATTGTTTGCGCCGCGAGGACGAGCCACGGACAGCGCCTTGGCGCGGCAAGGCGAAGTCGACAAGGACGTGGACGGTTCAGGTTCGTCTATTCGGCGGACGTTTGCCTCTTCAGCGTCTCCTTGACGGCGCGGTCGAAGCTGTCAGCCTTGGCGGGTTTCTCCCTGGCGCTCTGCTCCCGGATATAGCCATCGCGCTTGAGGACGAGATCGCTGAGATCCCTGGAAAGCTTTTCACGCTCGGCGCTCCGGTCGGCCACGTATTTTTCCCGTTCGGCGGCGGACATCGCCTGCATCGCCGGCGGCAATTCCTCCCTGGGCAGCTCGTCGAGCCTGGCCTTGCCGGTATTGACGGCATCCACCAGATCGCCGCCTCCGGTGATGACCTTGCCGCCCTTGCCGCTCTTGTTGACGAAGGAAGACATTTCGGCGGCGGCGGGAGCGGTCGCTTCGGCCTCGTACATGCGGGCCTTGCTCTCCGCCTTGTTCTGCTCCTTCCGGCTGCCGTAGGGAATGACCGTCTTGTTCAATTCGATCTGGATTTTGCGGATGCGCTCGTCGAAAGGCGTGACGATGACGACGACCTGGCCGCCGTCCTGCGGGATGGCGTGGTAATCGCCGTGGCCGAGCTTCGCCATTTCGCGCCAGATTTTCCGGGTAGACAGCATGTCCCCGGCCTGCACGGTATTGACCACGATGCCCTTGGCGACCGCCTCGCGGATGATCTCCGGATACTTCCTGTCCTGCTTGTAATCCATGTGCGGCGGCGCGTCCCCGACCAGGAACAGGATGCGGCGGGTCATGTCCCGTTCCTGGCCCTTGTCGCTCCAGCCGAGCTGAGTGACCGCCACGTCCAGCGCCTCGTTGACCGATTCGGGCGTGTCGCCGCCGCCGGCCGCCTGAAAGGCCAGCAGCGAAGCGTAAATGTCTTGCAGATCCGTGGTCAGCGGAAATTTTTTGGTGACGTAGTCGTCGCCGATGTCCCGATACCCCACCAAGCCGAAATAAAGCTCGGCGTCGGGATTCTGATCGACGATGGCGTTGGCGATGGACCAGATTTTTTTCTTGGCGCCGTCGATCAGGCCCGCCATCGAACCCGTGGTATCCAGCACGAACGCGACTTCCACCCGCTTTCCGGGGCGGATTTTTTCCTCGGCGGCCGGCCGGCCCGGCGCCACGGCCAGGAGGAAAGAAAGCAAAAGAGCGAAAAGTGCGGCGCGGCGATTCGATGCGCAAGTCATGGCGATTATCCTGTCGGGCGTTGGAATGTCTTTCGACGCGGCGCTTTCGGGCGAGGAAACCCAAGGCGGCCACAAGTGAAGCGGAGCCTATGATAACCCGTCAAGCCCCGTTTTTCGCCAAACCCGGCCGCCCAGGCCCCCGCCTCGATCGCCCGCGCGGAGGAATCTTCCGTATCGAACGTAGTCTGTTCATTCACTTTCTTCGTCATTCCCTTGACAAACCGGAATCCGGTTCGCCGTTGCCATCACCTTTACCGCGTCAATCCTCCCCCGTCATTCCCGCGAAAGCGGGAATCCAAGGCGTACACACCGGCGCGTCGCGCCGCACCCTTTGAATTGATTTGGCAGCCCTTCGGGCTGGAGGCACGGCGCTGTTTTCCCGCTTTCGCGGGAATGACGAGGGGGGGATGACGAGGGGCGGGGAGGGGAATGACAAGGCGAGGCGGAGAGAAATAACGAAGCGGAGGTTCTCACGCGGGCGGAGTCTCGTGAGGCGGCCGGAAATAAATGGCATCCGCCTCTTGCGGGGCCTTGTTTCACGTGTGTAGAATGTCGAGGACTCGCCGGAGGTTCCGTTTTCATTCCGGAGGGTCCCGGGAAAGACAAAATATCGCCCGGGCTTCATTTGTTTTTTTCATCTTTTTTTGAATTTTTTGGGAGGATTCCATTATGTTCGCCAACGTTGCCGTTACCCCACCCCCCCCCCACGCGCACGCAAAACCCGGGATTGCCTCGCGCTGATCGCCGCCTTCGCGGCGGTTCCCGCCGTGGCGCTGGATACCATCATCACCAATAACTCCGCCAACGGCAACAATCCGTATGACGCCGACCTCTACGGCAACAGCGGCACGACGACTCCGCCTTCCGATGCCACCGCGGCCAGCAACAACACCCTCACCCTCGGCAACGGCTCGGCCGGCCCCTCGTTCACCGGCAACAACCGCCACATCTACGGCGGCTACACGAGCAGTTACCCCGGCAACGCCAACAACAACACGCTCACCGTCAAGGGCGGCACGTCGTTTGACGACAACAGCGGCTTTTACGGCGGACGCGCCTCTACCGCTTCGGGCTACGCCTCGGACAATACCGTGACCGTGGAGCCTGGGGTCACTTATCCCATGGGCGGCGCCTTCTACATCCACGGCGGAATGTCGAACGGGATGGCGAGTGGCAACCAGGTGAGCGTCATGTCCGGCGACAACGGCAACTTCGTGGAGGTCAGCGGCGGCTATTCCAACGGCGCCGCCACCCGCAACAGCGTGACGATCGAGGGCGGCAGGGGGTTCAGTAATGTTTACGGCGGCTATTCCGTCAGCGGCGACGCCGGCGGTTCAGGCGCGGGGGACGGCAACACCGTCAACATCACGGGCGGCAACGCGGGGATCCAAAGTATTTATGGCGGCTTCTCCAACAGCGGCGGCGCCGCCCTCGGCAACACGGTGACGTTCGACGTCTATTCCGGCACGGTAAGCAGCAGTGTCTACGGCGGCTATTCCGCCAGCGGCGACGCCGGCGGTTCAGGCACGGGGCAAGGCAACACCGTCAACATCACGGGCGGCACCGCGCTGTTCTCGGGGGGGCATATTTATGGCGGCTTATCCAAC